>CAJWMY010000004.1 GCA_913044165.1 uncultured Puniceicoccaceae bacterium | reverse complement strand
AGCGCATCCTTGGTAAGGATGAGGTCGGCGGTTCAATCCCGCTCGAGGGCTCCATTCTTAACTACAAAATATTTAAATACTAAATCAAATTAACCATGGCAAAGGAAACATTCGAAAGAACAAAGCCACACGTAAATGTGGGAACAATTGGTCATATTGACCACGGAAAAACAACTACAACAACAGCTATATTAAAGGTGCAAGCTGATAAGGGCTTAGCAGAATTTAAATCCTATGCTGATATTGCTAAAGGTGGAACTGTTAGAGACGAAACTAAAACTGTGACTATTGCTGTTGCCCACGTTGAATATGAAACTGATAATCGACACTATGCACACGTAGACTGTCCTGGACATGCTGACTTTGTTAAAAATATGATTACAGGAGCAGCGCAAATGGACGGGGCAATCTTAGTTGTTTCTGCTGCTGATGGCCCAATGCCTCAGACTCGTGAGCACATTCTTCTAGCACGTCAAGTAGGGGTTCCTACAATTGTTGTTTGGCTAAATAAAGTAGACCTTCTTGATGATGAAGAATTATTAGAACTTGTTGAAATGGAAGTTCGGGACCTTCTTTCTAAGTATGAGTATCCTGGTGATGATATTACAATTGTCCGAGGTTCGGCTACAGCTGCATTAGACGGAAAACAAGAAGGCGTTGACGCAATTTCAGCCCTCATGGATGCCATTGATAAGGATATTGCTGAACCAGCTCGCGAGATTGATAAGCCTTTTTTGATGTCTGTTGAAGATGTATTTTCCATTACAGGTCGTGGTACTGTTGCTACAGGACGAATCGAGCGTGGGGTTGTAAAAGTCTCTGAGGAAATAGAAATTGTAGGCATGAAGGACACAGTAAAAACAACTGTTACAGGTGTGGAAATGTTCCGTAAGCAACTTGACCAAGGTATGGCAGGTGATAATGTGGGATTACTATTACGCGGTGTTGAAAGAGATACCATTGAGCGTGGACAAGTGCTATCAAAACCAGGTTCTATAAGTCCCCATAGTAAAGCAAAAGCTGAACTTTATGTTTTAAGTAAAGATGAAGGTGGTCGTCACACTCCATTTTTTGATGGATATCGGCCACAATTTTTCTTTGGCACTGCCGATGTTACAGGTGTAATTAAAACTCCTGAAGGAGTCGAAATGGTTATGCCTGGTGATAACATTACCGTATCTATCGATTTGGGAAAATCAATAGCTATGGAAGCTGGACAACGCTTTGCAATCCGTGAAGGTGGGCGCACAATTGGCGCAGGCCGTATAACAGAGGTTTTATCTTAAAACTTTTTTAGTCAATTTACTACGCCGAGGATCTTGGATGGGATCCTCGGCTTAACTATCTTATAGCTTCATAACCAAAATTTATTTAATACAGCGCTTTATTTTTTTAGTTTCAACCCAAATAACTTAATAGGAGAGTAGTTCAATTGGTAGAGCAACGGTCTCCAAAACCGTAAGTTGTGGGTTCGAGTCCCTCCTCTCCTGCCAATTATTAATTTAAATTAATCCCCAAAGCCGATTCTTTAAAACTTTAAGTAGATAATGAAAAACCCATTTCGTAGTATCCGAGAATTTTTCTCAGAAATGATAACAGAGCTTAAAAAAGCTTCTTGGCCGACTTTTACTGAATTACGTGACTCTACAATTGTTGTTTTACTTGCAACCGTACTTCTAGGTACTTTTATTGCATTGTCTGATTTCTCCTTACTTAATGGGGTCGAATTTTTAACATCTTTAGTTCGTTAACGCTTTACGCCACTAATATTTATGTCAGCTACTTCTCCAGTTACAGGGCCAAATTGGTTTGCTATTCAAACTCTTTCTAATCAAGAGCAGAAAGCAAAGCGTTACTTGGATAAATTTATTGAAGTTGAAGAAATGGAAGAGTATGTTTTTGAGGTCTTAATGCCCACTGAAACAGTAACAGATGTAAAAAATGGGAAAAAGAGCACTAAAACTAGAAAATTTTACCCAGGTTATATTTTTGTAAAAATGCGTCTTTATGATGACGAGGGTCAATTATTAAAAAAACCTTGGTATTTTATACGCGAAGCTTACGGAGTGATCAATTTTGTAGGGGGTGATAATCCAAGCCCTTTAAAGGAAACAGAAATCGAGCGGATTTTACATCAGGTTGAGGATTCAGAAGGAAAAGAGAAACCTAAAATTGAGTACACTATTGGAGAGATTGTTAAAGTTAATGATGGGCCATTTATGAATCTAGATGGTAAGATTGAAGAAATAGACCCTAATAAGGGAAGACTTAAGGTATCGGTATCTATTTTTGGGCGGTATACCCCGGTTGAGCTTGAATATTGGCAAGTTGAAAGAGCAGAAGAAAATTAATTTATTATGTCTAAGAAAATAATTGGAGAAATTCGTTTACAACTACCCGCTGGATCTGCGAATCCGGCACCACCAGTTGGTCCTGCCCTTGGCGCGCAAGGTGTTAATATCATGGGGTTTTGTAAGGAGTTTAACGCAAAAACTAAGGATCAAGCTGGAACAATATTACCAACGGTGATAACTGTTTATGCCGACCGCTCTTTTAGTTTTATCCTAAAATCGCCGCCGGCAGCAGTTTTACTTAAGAAGGCGGCAGGAATAGCCAAAGGATCAGGAGTGCCAAACCGAGATAAAGTAGGTACCGTAACACGAAAGCAAGTATTAGAAATTGTAGAAACAAAGCGTAACGATCTAAATGCATCTGATGAGGATGCCGCTTTTAACATTATTGCCGGAACAGCTCGCTCAATGGGCCTTGAAGTCATCGATTGAATTTTAAAACTTAACAACAGGAGAAATATATTATGCTCACCCAGCAAATTAAGGGAAGCAAGCGCTACAAAGAAGCAGTTAGTAAGATTGACTTTAATCAACCTTATTCGCTTCAAGATGCGTCTGCGTTACTCAATTCATTACCCAAAGCAAAATTTGACGAAACAGTCGAATTATATGCACATCTCACCGTAGATCCTCGCAAGAGTGATCAAATGGTACGAGGCACATTACAATTGCCTAATGGCAGTGGCAAAACAGTCCGAGTGATTGTTTTTACCGAAAATCCTGAAGAAGCGCTAGAAAATGGTGCTGACACAGCTGGATTAGAAGATCTCATTGAAAAAGTTACAGGGGGCTGGACTGATTTTGATGTTGCTTTATCAACTACAAGTGCAATGAAAAGCGTTCGTAAAGTAGCTCGTGTACTTGGACCAAGAGGTTTAATGCCAAACCCTAAATCAGGAACTGTAAGTGATGACATTCCTTCAGCAATAAAGTTAGTTAAAGGTGGGAGAGTAGAGTTTAAAATGGATAAGACAGCAAATATTGCAGTTGTGGTTGGCAAACGATCATTCACTCCGGAGCAAATCGTAGAAAATGCAGAAGCAGCAATTAATGCTATAAATGATGCTCGCCCAACCTCAGTCAGTGGTCGTTACATTAAGACATTAACTTTGAGTTCCACCATGAGTCCAGGTATATCGTTAGAATCAACAACTTACATTAAAAGCTAAATGCATTATGAGACTTGAAAAAAAATATTTGGTTGAGGAGGTAAATACTCACTTGAAAAAGTCGGATTATGTTTATCTGGCTAATTACGATCGTATTACAGTGGATGAAATTGCGGAACTTAGAGCGCAACTTTCAGAACATGATGCGGAGTTTCACGTTGTTAAAAATACTATTTTAAACGTTGCAGCCAAAGAACGAGAACTCCCTGAGCTTAGCGATCACCTTACTGGTCCTACAGCAATTATAGTCGGTGGCAATAATCCATCAGGTGTTGCGAAAGTTATTTGTGAATTTTTTAAAAAGAAGGAAAAAGTAGAACTTAAAGCAGGGATTTTAAACGATCGTTCTCTCAGTAAAGAAGAAATCGAAACTCTTTCAAAACTTCCAGGATTAGAGGCACTAAGAGCGCAATTGCTCGGGTTACTTACTCAACCAGGTACTAGTTTTGTTCGTATTATCAACGCAGTGCCACAAAATTTCATGAACGTACTTCAAGCTAAAGTACAAAAAGAGGAAGGCGAGGGAATATAACTTTTATCCATTAGGGATACATTAATAAATCATTAAATCTTAATAATCCGATTAGGGGGTCCACCCTTTAAATACTCTAATTAAGAGTGCTAATCAATTGAAAGGTAAATAAACATGTCAGATATAACAAAAGATCAAGTAATCGATTGGCTAAGCAACCAAAGCGTTTTGGAAGTGGCTGATCTTGTAAAAGAACTCGAGGAAAAGTGGGGCGTAAGTGCTGCTGCACCTGTCGCTGTTGCTGCTGCTGTTGGATCAACTGCAGGAGATGCACCTGCTGCAGAAGAAAAAGATGAGTTCGACGTCATTCTAGCTGAAGCTGGAGCTAACAAAATTGCAGCTATTAAGGAAGTCCGTAGTATTACTGGGCTTGGACTTAAAGAAGCAAAAGAGCTAGTCGAGGGAGCGCCTAAACCAGTAAAGGAAGGTGTTGCTAAAGATGAAGCAGAAGAAATTAAGAAAAAGCTAGAAGCTGCTGGCTCTAAAGTAGAATTAAAGTAATTTTTTAATCCTCAATAACGATATTAATTTATATCATATATTTTGAAACAATTAGGCGACTTTCTCACTGATTTATGAGGAAGATCGCCTTGTTGTTTTGTTTTAAAACATTTTCACCAAACTATTTAATAAATACCAATTAACTCAAACTGATTTAATATCATGTCTTCTCGTAAAAATTTTGGCCAACTCAAGGAAGTGATTCATCCACCTAATTTGATTGAAAATCAAATTCAATCATTCAACGAATTTCTACAAATGGATGTCTTGCCGGCACAACGAAAACCAGTAGGACTTGAGGCTGTCTTCTCAGAAGTCTTTCCAATTGAGAGTTATGATAGTAGAAGCCATTTAGAGTATGTTAGTTACAATGTTGTTCCGCCTTTACAAACTGAAATTGAAGCAATCCGTGAAGGTATTACTTATTCGGTATCACTATATGTTAAACTCCGTTTGCGGGAGGGTGAGAATATTAAGGACGAAGAAATTTTCTTTGGCGAATTTCCTATGATCTCTGAGCGCGGCTCTTTTATAATAAATGGGGCTGAACGTGTTGTTGTAAGTCAATTGCATCGTTCTCCTGGAATTGCTTTTGAGGAGTCAGTACATACAAGCGGTAAGATTCTTCACGCCTATAGAATAATACCAGACCGAGGCACTTGGCTTGAAGTACAGTTTGATCAAAACGACCTCCTGTATGTCTACCTAGATCGTCGGCGTAGAAGAAGAAAATTTTTGTTAACGACTTTGTTAAGGGCAATGGGTTACAGCTCAGATGCTGAGATCTTAAATCTTTTTTATAATTTAGAAGAAATTGCTGTAACAAAAGCACTTAATTTAGAGACAGTTTCAAATTTTGTACTTACGGAAGACATTGTTGATGCTGATAAGGGGGTTGTATTAGCGCGTGCATTTGAGCCATTGACCAAGACAATTATTCGCTCATTTGCAAAAGCTGGGTTAAAAAAGGTATTTGCTATTGATACCTCTGTTGATGATGGTGCTATCATTCGATGCCTTAAAAAGGATCCGACTCAAAATGAAGAGGAGGCACTCAAAGATATATACAAACGTTTAAGACCTGGCGAGCCACCAACAACTACGAATGCAAAAGCTTTACTAAAACGCTTATTCCAAGACCCAAGGCGATATGATTTAGGGCGAGTTGGTCGCTATAAACTTAATCAAAAACTTAAGTTAGAAATCGATCTCGATTTCCGTGTGGTCTGCGCCGATGATATTGTGCATGCTACAAAATATCTCACTCGCTTGAAGCGGGGTGATGGAACTTTGGATGATATTGATCACTTGGGAAGTCGTCGTGTGCGTACAGTAGGAGAGTTATTGGCTAATCAATGTAGGATTGGACTTGCTCGGACAGAACGCCTCGTTAAAGAGCGCATGACTTTATATGACCAAAGTGTTGATTCGATTACTCCTCAAAAGCTTATTAATCCAAAAGCTTTAAGTACGGTTATTCGAGACTTTTTTGCGCGTAGTCAATTGTCCCAATTTATGGATCAAATCAATCCATTAGCAGAGCTTACACATAAAAGAAGACTCTCTGCGCTTGGACCTGGTGGTTTGAATCGGGAGCGCGCGGGTTTTGAAGTTAGAGACGTACATCCTTCGCATTATGGTCGAATTTGCCCTATTGAAACACCCGAAGGTCCGAATATTGGTTTGATTAATTCCCTTAGTCTTTATTCGCGTATCAATGAATTTGGGTTTATTGAGACACCTTATAGGAGAGTAGAAAATGGCAAAGTGCTAGATGATATTGAATACTTGAATGCCGATCAAGAAGAACCCTTTATGATAGCTCAAGCAAATTCAGAGATTGATACTAATGGCTTTTTAAAGGGACGAGTTACTTGCCGTAATCAAGATGAGGTCTTAGAATTAACTGCTAAACAAGTAGATTATATGGATGTGTCTCCAAAACAACTTGTTTCTGTAGCGGCAGGTCTTATTCCTTTCTTAGAACACGATGATGCAAATCGTGCCCTAATGGGTTCAAATATGCAACGCCAAGGGGTGCCTCTTCTCCAGTCAGAGGCTCCATTCGTTGGAACAGGAATTGAAAATCGTGTTGCTATCGATTCTAAAACGGTAGAAATTGCTTCTATTAATGGGATTATTGCATCCGTCGACTCTCGCCAAATCATTTTGACGGAAGATGGTAATTTGCCTTCTAAATTAGATAATTTAGAAACAGATGAGAAAAAAGGTGTTTATGTCTACAAGCTACGCAAGTTCATGCGTTCAAATGCCGGGACATGCTTTAACCAAAAGCCAATTGTTATTAAAGGCCAACCTGTTAAGAAGGGAGACGTTCTAGCTGATGGGGCATCAACAGATAAAGGAGAATTAGCAATTGGTCGTAATATTCTTGTGGCCTTTATGCCTTGGAATGGATATAATTTCGAAGATGCTATTCTAATCTCTGAAAAAATTGTTAAAGATGATATTTTTACTTCAATTCATATTGATGAATTTGAAGTTACTGCTCGAGATACTAAACTTGGGCCGGAGGAAATCACTCGTGATATTCCTAATGTCGGAGAAGAGGCACTTAAAGACCTAAATCATGATGGTGTAATTCGTGTTGGTGCAGAAGTTAAGCCAGGAGATATATTAGTTGGCAAAATCACACCAAAGTCTGAGACAGAATTAGCCCCTGAGGAAAAACTACTTCGCGCTATCTTCGGTGAAAAAGCAGCAGATGTAAAAGACACATCATTAGTTGTGCCTTCTGGTATCCGTGGAATCATAATGGATATTAAAGTGTCGGCACGAGTCGATGGTGAGTCCGAACAAATGTCTGCTTCGGATAAACGTAGAATGATTAAAAAGATTAATGAAGAGTATCGCTCCCAGAGTGATAGATTACGTGAAGACTTAACCGAGGCTCTTTCTAATATTTTATTAGGAGAAAAGATTCCGCTCGATGTTAAAAATAGCGAAACGGATGAAGTTATTATTCCTGCTAATAGAAAGATCACAAAGACATTGCTTCGCCGATTAGCAGCAGTTTCAAAATACATAGAGATTGATCCTTCTCCTGTGCGAATCAAAATTATGGAGATTGTTGAAACTTATCAGGGTAGATTTGATGAGTTAGATTATGACAAGGAGCGTAAGATTGACGGGGTAGAAACTGGTGAAGATGCGGATCAAGGAGTTGTAAAAAGTGTTAAAGTTTATATAGCTAAGAAGCGTAAAATGCAAGTTGGCGACAAGATGGCAGGACGTCACGGTAATAAAGGTGTGGTTGCAAAGATTGTTGCTGAAGAAGATATGCCTCACTTGCCAGACGGCACTCCGGTTGAAATTTGCCTCAATCCTCTAGGAGTTCCGTCAAGAATGAATGTAGGTCAAGTTTTAGAAACGCATTTAGGATGGGCTTGTAAGAAGCTTGGTTTGACAGTAGCGACTCCAATTTTTGATGGTATTTCTGAAAAAAGAGTTCGTGAGTATCTTGATGAAGCAAGGCTTCCATCTACTGGGAAGAGCGTACTATACGATGGTCGTTCTGGCGAGAAGCTTCACCAAGAAGTTGTGGTTGGCTACATGTATATGCTAAAGTTAAATCACCTAGTTGCTTCTAAAATTCATGCACGAGCAGTTGGACCTTATAGTCTTATTACTCAACAGCCATTGGGAGGTAAGGCACAGTATGGTGGACAGCGTTTTGGAGAGATGGAAGTATGGGCACTTGAAGCTTATGGAGCAGCCTATACCCTTCAGGAATTATTAACTGTTAAATCCGATGACGTTACAGGCCGTACACGAATTTATGAGGCTCTTGTTAAAGGAGATAATAGTTTGAATGCAGGCACACCTCAGTCCTTTAATGTTTTAATGAAAGAAATACAAAGCTTATGCTTAGATGTCAGATTAGAGTCTGATGGTAAGTTTGAAGTTGGTAGCGGAATCGCTAAAGAAAATTAAGTCATCATCAATTTATTTTTATCAATATGAGTACAGAAGTCGCAAGAGATATATTAGGTTACGAAGCAACAAAATCATTCGATCATGTGAAAATCACGGTCGCATCTTCAGAGGCTATTAGAGATTGGTCTAGGGGAGAAGTAAAAAATCCTGAAACGATTAATTACCGAACTTTTAAACCTGAGCCTGGAGGGTTATTTTGCCAACGCATATTTGGTCCCGTCAGGGATTATGAATGTGCTTGTGGAAAGTATAAGCGTATTAAGTACAAAGGCGTAATTTGCGATCGTTGTGGAGTTGAGGTTACAGTTTCTAGAGTTCGTAGAGATCGTATGGGTCATATTGAACTTGCGGTCCCGGTATCGCATATTTGGTTTTTGAAGAGTATGCCAAGCCGTCTTGGACTTTTACTTGATATCACAGCAAGAAATTTAGAACGCGTTATCTATTATGAGAATTACTTGGTGGTCGATCCTGGGAAAACTCCATTGGAAGAAAGACAATTATTAAACGAGCAAGAGTTTCTTCAGGCACAAGATGAGTACGGGGAAGATTCATTCATTGCAGGAATGGGTGCAGAAGCAGTAAGAGATGCTTTAATGCGAGTAGATCTTCATTCAACAGTATTAGAGCTTAATGAACAAATGTTGGCAACGCGCTCTAAGCAAATTAAGAAAAAAGTTTCTAAGCGATTAAAGACAATACAAGGATTCATAAGCTCAGGCTCAAAACCTGATTGGATGATTTTAGAATCACTTCCAGTTATTCCACCAGATCTCAGGCCGCTGGTTCCTCTCGAAGGAGGTCGTTTTGCTACTTCTGATTTAAATGATCTTTATCGCCGAGTAATTAATCGGAACAATCGCTTAAAGAATTTACTACAACTAAAAACACCTGACGTTATAATTCATAATGAGAAGCGTATGCTGCAAGAAGCTGTAGACGCACTCTTTGATAATGGTCGCCATGGCAGAGCAGTAACAGGAGCGGGCAATCGTCCTCTAAAGTCACTGTCAGATATGCTTAAGGGCAAGCAAGGTCGTTTTAGACAAAATTTGCTGGGTAAACGCGTTGATTACTCAGGACGTTCAGTAATTGTCACAGGCCCAGAATTAAAGTTGAATCAATGTGGTCTTCCAAAGAAAATGGCACTCGTTTTATTTGAACCCTTTATCATACGTCGACTAAAAGAGCTTGGTTTTGTACACACGGTACGTGGAGCTCGAAAGATGATAGAAAAACAATCTCCAGAAGTTTGGGATATTTTAGAAGAGGTGACTAAAGGACATCCGGTTTTATTAAATAGAGCACCAACCCTGCACCGTTTATCAATTCAGGCTTTTGAACCTGTTTTAATTGAAGGAGATGCAATCCGAGTCCACCCCCTTGTTTGTACAGCATACAATGCTGACTTTGATGGAGACCAAATGGCCGTCCACGTTCCATTATCACTTGAAGCGGTCATGGAAGCAAAGACATTGATGATGGCTACGCACAACATTTTTTCTCCCTCAAGCGGTAAGCCAATTTTGACACCTTCACAAGATATTGTCCTAGGTTCCTATTTTTTAACTTGTGAGCCAAGATATCAGCCAAAAAAAGGGATACGATTACCATTAATGGTTGACCAAGATGAGTTGGAAACTGCAGTTGCCGATGGTGCATTAGATGTTAAGGATTGGATTAATTTTATTAACCCAGATTATAATATCGAAGATACAACCTACGGTAATTCAAATGATAAAATTATTCAAACCACAGTCGGGCGTGTTATTTTCAATACTATTTGGCCTAAAGAGTTAGGCTTTATTAATTTCCCTGTTGCTAAAGGTAAATTGGGAGATATTATCTTAGAGACCTACAGAAAAGTAGGTAAAGCGGAGACAGTTAAAACACTCGATATTCTTAAGGATGTAGGCTTTAAAATTGCTACTAAAGCTGGAGTGTCAATTGGTATTGATGATATGATTATACCAGGAACTAAGACCGATATAGTTAAAGCAGCGCGAAAGAAAATTGATGAAGTTGAGGGGCAATACAAAAAAGGTATTATAACTGAAGGTGAACGCTACAATAAGATTATTGATATTTGGACGGGAACAACCGATGAAATTGCCAAAGCTGTATTCGATGAGTTAAAAGAAAATTCAGGACAAGAAGCAATAAATCCTGTATACTTAATGATGGATTCTGGTGCTAGAGGCAATAAGCAACAAGTTCGTCAATTATGTGGAACACGTGGATTGATGGCAAAACCATCAGGTGAAATTATTGAACGTCCAATACTCTCTTCTTTCAGAGAAGGTTTATCTGTTCTTGAATACTTTATTTCCACACACGGAGCTCGAAAAGGTCTTGCTGATACTGCTTTAAAAACTGCTGATGCTGGTTATATGACTCGGAAATTGTGTGATGTTGCCATGGATTGCATTGTTGAAGCTTATGATGATGGGAATCGTTCAGGAATTTGGAAATTTGCAATATATGAGGGGGATGATGAGATAGTAAGCTTATTTGACCGAATTGTAGGCCGTTGTTCTTCTAATGACATCAAGAACCCATTGGATCCAGATGAAATTATTGTTGGAAATGGTAAAATTATTACTGAAGAATTAGCACATAAAATCGAGGAAGTAGGGATTGAGAAAGTTAAGGTTCTTTCATCGCTTACAACGCGCAAAAAGATAGGTATAACAGCTCTTGAATATGGAATTAACCCAGCAACTAATTCTATGGTTGAGCGAGGTTCTTCCGTAGGTATAATAGCCGCTCAGTCAATTGGTGAGCCGGGGACACAGTTAACAATGCGTACTTTTCATATTGGGGGAATTGCTAGTGGTGTCTTTAAGAATCCAGAAATTAAAGTACGTACCGGAGGGATTGTTCAATATAAGAATTTACGTATCGTAGAAACAGCCGATGGAGCAAGTATTGTTCTTAACAAGACAGGATCTGTTCTGATTCTAGATAAGAGCGGTAAAGTTCTTGAGGATTACAAGATTGTTGTTGGGTCTGTTCTAACTCAGCCGGACGGAGGGTCTATTAATAAAGGAGAAATTCTTGCTATGTGGGATCCGCACAATATACCAATTCTTTCTGAAAAGGCAGGTAAGATTGGCTTTAGCGACATGATTCCTGGAGTAACGGTAAAAAGAGAACTTGATGAGTCATCGGGCCGGATTGCGTCTGTGGTTGTTGAGCATAAAGATGACCTAAATCCCCAAATCGAAATTTTAGATGGGAAAAAAGTTATTGCTACATATGCAATTCCTACAGGAGCTCAAATTGTGGTTAATGAAAATGATACCATTACCCAGGGTGCGATGTTAGCAAAAACGCCAAGGCAAGCATCAAAGACGCAAGACATTACCGGGGGTCTACCTCGAGTTGCTGAGCTTTTTGAAGCAAGGCGTCCAAAAGAAGCTGCCGAAATGGCAAAGATTGATGGTATTGTTTCAGTTGATGGTACCTTACGAGGCAAGAAAAAGTTACTTGTAACTGATCCGGATACTGGAGAAGAAGAAGTACACTTAATTCCTCATGGAAAACATTTACTTGTCCAAATTGGTGACCTCGTTCATAAGGGTCAACACCTTACAGAGGGTGCTGCCGATCCACACGAACTTCTTGAGATACTCGGACGAGAAAAAGTATGCGACTACTTGATCGAAGAAATCCAAAAAGTATATCGTCTCCAAGGTGTGACTATTAATGATAAGCACATTGAGGTTATTATCGCTCAAATGTTAAAGAAAGTCAGAATTACAGATCCAGGGGACTCAGAATTTTTCTGGGGAGAGCAAGTGGATCGTTTTGAATTCATGAAAGCAAATGACACTATTGATGAAGCAGGAGGTAAGCCGGCAGAAGGTGAGCCAGTCTTATTAGGGATCACTAAATCGTCAATTGAAACAGAGTCCTTTATTTCAGCTGCGTCCTTCCAAGAAACCACCCGTGTACTTACCGATGCATCAACCCTCGGTAAAGTTGACTGGTTAAAGGGATTTAAAGAAAATGTGATTATGGGGCATTTGATTCCTGCCGGTACTGGTTTGCCAGCCTACAGACGGTTAAAAATTGACACTTTAGGTGCGGAAATGGAGCAACTATCACCTGAAGAAGCATCGAAGCATGTGGAAGGGGTTGCTATACCGACTCCAGAAGTAGATTTAAACAAAGTACCTGGTTTATCAGAAGGTGCAAATGTAACGGAGGCTTCAACTGCTGAAAAAGCACCGGAAGATCCTGCAATCGAGGCTGGGGAGGCTAGTTAAGATAGAAAAAGGACGAAAAATATATTTTTACAACAATGTGCTTGCACACAATTTCATAATTGCTACTTTTTCCAACTTTTCCATAAATAAGAAAATACTTAAAATTAATTTAAATAAATAATGCCAACAATTAATCAACTTGTTCGTTCACCTCGAGTCTTACAAAAAGTTAAGTCCAAATCTCGTGCTTTAGACCGGAATCCTTTCCGTCGCGGGGTGTGTGTACAAGTCATGACACGTACACCTAAAAAGCCGAATTCTGCGATTCGTAAAGTGGCTAAGGTACGTCTGACTAATGGCATTGAAGTAATTGCTTATATTCCTGATGAAGGGCATAGCTTACAAGAACATAGTATAGTACTTGTTCGTGGTGGCCGTGTAAAAGACCTTCCGGGTGTTCGTTATCATATTGTTCGTGGAACTTTAGATTGCGTAGGTGTTGAGAAACGACGCCGTTCTCGTTCTAAGTATGGTGTTAAACGTCCGAAAGAATAAGTATTTTAAATTTAAACCAAGCTATAATTTATAAACCTTTTAAAAATTTACTAAAATTATGTCTCGCCGCCGCCAAGCAGTAAAACGTCCTGTCATTCCGGATCCTCGCTATAATAGCACACTTGTCACTAATCTAGTGAATATGATTATGGAGCGAGGAAAGAGGACTCTTGCTCAGCGTATTGTTTACACCGCATTTCAAAGAGTGAGTGAAAAATTAGGCAAGGGGGATCCAGTAGATTTAGTAATGGGTGCTTTAGAAAATGCTCGACCTAAGATCGAAGTTAAGAGTCGTCGAGTAGGTGGAGCTACTTATCAAGTGCCAGTAGAGATTGGATTTGAGCGTCAACAAACACTTGCATTCCGATGGATGGTAACTTCCGCTCGTAAACGCAAAGGTGTTTCAATGGATGAAGCTCTAGCGGATGAAATCGTCGACGCTTACAATAACACAGGTGCAGTTGTTAAGAAAAAAGAAGAAACGCACCGCATGGCTCAAGCTAATAGGGCCTTTGCCCATCTAAGATGGTAAACACTTAACCTTTCGAGGTCACCTTAGGCTTATAGGAATCTCCTAGCCGAATTTCTCTTTGTTCTTTTCCAGTTTATTTATGTCAGCCAATAATATAGTTTCTCAAAATGCCCAAAAGCGTAAATTCCCTATGGAATATACGAGAAATATTGGTATTGTGGCTCACATAGATGCAGGAAAAACAACAACAACCGAACGAATTTTATTTTACACAGGAGTCGTTCACAAAATGGGGGAAGTCCACGAAGGTAGCTCAGTGACCGATTGGATGGATCAAGAGCGTGAACGTGGTATTACTATTACATCAGCGGCTATCTCATGTAAATGGAAGAATCAAAGCGGTGCTTATGCAGGTATCGAGCATCAAATCAATTTGATTGATACACCGGGGCACGTTGATTTCACAGCTGAAGTTGAGCGCTCGCTCAGAGTCTTAGACGGGGCGGTTGCAGTTTTTTGCGCGGTGGCTGGAGTTCAACCACAATCGGAGACAGTTTGGCGACAAATGAATAAGTATCATGTCCCAAGAATAGCTTTTATAAATAAAATGGACCGAGTTGGGGCAAATTTTTCTAGGTCAATTGAGTCGATGGAAAAGCGTCTTCAAGCTAAACCTCAAGCTATCTTTCTTCCAATGGGGGATGAGGATGACTTTGAAGGACTGATCGATCTAGTAGAAATGGAAGCAATTCTTTTTGATTCTCAAGATCTAACAGGAATAAATTTTAAGCGGCAAGCAATTCCAGAAGCCTATAATGCAAAAGCTCTTGCAGGGCGAGAAGCTTTGATCGAAACCTTAGCTGATATTGATGAATCAATCGCCGATCGATATTTAGAAGGAATTATGATTGATGCAAATTTTTTGCATAGTGTGATTCGTAAAGCGACTATTGCATTAGATTTTTGTCCTGTGATCCCAGGAAGTGCCTTTAAGAACAAAGGTGTACAAATATTACTTGATTCCGTTTTGCACTACCTGCCATGCCCCTTAGAGCTTCCTGCGGTAAAAGCCGAAGATTTAAAAGGAAAAGAGGTAGAAGTAGTTCCAAACGATGGATCACAACTAATTGGCCTCGCTTTTAAATTAATGAATGATTCTTACGTGGGTAAATTGGTTTTTGTTCGTATTTATTCAGGCACTATAAAAAAAGGGACAGCATTGTTTAATACTCGAACAGGAAGGACTGAACGTATCGCTCGAATATTATTAATGAAAGCTAATACCCGTGAAGATATTGATTTAGCACACTCGGGAGATATTTGTGCCTTGGTTGGTTTACGAGATGTAGTGACAGGGGATACCCTCTGCGAAAAAAGCCATCCTTTACGGCTCGAGCCTCCTACTTTTCCGGAGACTGTTATATCCATGTCGATAGAGCCGAAGACTTCTGCCGATCAAGACAAGCTCGAATTAGGTCTAGAACGTCTATCTGAAGAAGACCCAACTTTTTTTGTTACCATTAATGAAGATACTGGACAGACACTGATTTCTGGAATGGGCGAACTACATTTAGAGATTATTCGCGATCGTCTATTTAGAGAATTTAAAGTTCGAGCAGAAGCGGGACGACCACAGATTGCTTATCGGGAATGTTTTGGGCAGTCTGCAAAGGGAGAAGGAAAATTTGTTCGAGAAAATGTAGATAATCCTCAATTTGCCCACGCTTGTATCAAAGTTGTAGCGCTCGAGAGAGGTGCAGGTGTAATGATTGAGAATAAGCTTCCAGAAGGCACCATCCCGAATGCTTTTATTGATAATATCCTAGAAGGTATTCGAGAAGCAGCATATAATGGTGTATTAGCTAGTTATCCAGTGACAGATTTTAAAGCAACGCTATACGATGCAAGCTTTGATGAAGTCGAATCCTCGGAGATGGCTTTCAAGATGGCTGGTATATTCGCTTTTAAAGAAGCTATGGAAGCTTCTCAACCAATCTTACTTGAACCAATGATGGCCGTAGAAGTTGAAACCCCAGATGAGTATCAAGGAGATATCATGGGTGACCTTAATAGGCGCCGTGGGCAAATTCAAAACATGAGAAATCAAGGCTTATATTCGATTATAACTTCATTAGTGCCCCTTTCAGAAATGTTTGGTTACTCTACGGCTGTTCGATCTCTTAGTAAGGGGCGTGCCTCTTATAGTATGAATCCAGAAAGCTTTCAGCCAGTTCCGGAAAATATTCTCAAAACTATTTTAAATGCCAGTAATATAAGCTAACGAATAGCAATAGCTTCGCAAAAATTTAATTTTCTAAAAAAACTATTCTAACACAAAAAATACAATTATTATGAGTTCACCACGTATACGAATCCGCCTTAAAGGTTTTGATCACAGAGTGATTGATCAATCTGTCAGTGAAATTGTCGAGACTGCAAAACGTTCAGGAGCCCGCGTCGCAGGACCCGTTCCAATGCCAACTCGCATTGAGAAATTTACAGTAAATCGATCACCGCACGTTGATAAAAAATCAATGGATCAATTTGAAGTCCGAACCCATAAACGTTTGATCGATATCTTAGAGCCAACAGCAGCTACAGTTGATGAGTTGAAAAAACTCAACCTCCCAGCAGGGGTCGATATAAGTATTAATGTCTAAGAGTTTTTACTTTTTAATGTTTTTAGGTCATAAATCGTTAATTTTGAGTTATTTTATAAAAAAATATAAATCAAGGGTTGACCTAAGAGGAAAAAAGCTCTTTCTTCCTCGGCTCTTTAGTAATTTTATTTAATCTTTTAAATTTTAACCACTAAAGCAGGTCTCTAAACGGTTCGCCTTGATTTTACTTTTATCTTTCTCGGTTCCCCACCTGCCAATTAGTCTTATGAATATAGCCCTTTTAGGAAAAAAAGTCGGTATGACACAGGTATTCGACGAGGATAATCGCCTTGTTCCTGTGACAGTAGTAGAGGCGGGGCCTTGTCCAGTGGTCCAAGTAAAGTCGGTAGGTTCAGATGGTTACGATGCAATTCAGCTTGGGTACGGTTCTCAAAAGGAGCAGCGTCTTTCTAAGGCAGAGCTTGGTCACCTAAATAAGTCGAATGTTGGACCGGTTGCTAATTTACAAGAATTTAGAACAAGTGGAGACACGGAGCTTGCTGTCGGTGATATCTTAACTGTGGATCGTTTCGATGAAGGTCAAAAAATTGATGTTATAGGTTTGAGTAAGGGAAGAGGCTTCCAAGGTGTAGTTAAACGTTATGGATTTGCTGGTGGTCCAGCGTCTCATGGATCTATGTTCCATCGCCGTGGAGGTTCTTATGGAATGTGCCAGTGGCCAGGTCACGTAATCAAGGGAAAGAAAATGCCAGGTCATATGGGCAATGCGCAGCGCACGGTCCAGAATCTAGAAATTGTAAAGGTGATTTCCGATAAGAATCTAATTTTAATTAAAGGCAGTGTGCCAGGTTGTAAGGGCAGTTTATTAACCGTTCGTACAGCAGTGAAACATAAAAAAACTAAGGTATAATTTCAAGTGAGTGATATGATTATGAAATTAAAAGTATTTACATCAGACGGTAGCAATAGCACAGAAAAGGAATTCCCTCATTTTCCTCAGTTTGACGGAGAGCGTGGAATTGCAGCTTTGCGTCAGGTAGTACTTGCACAACAAGCGAACAAACGCCAAGGAAACGCTTCAACTAAGACTCGTGCAGAGGTTAGTGGTACGGGTAAAAAATTATTCCGACAAAAGGGTAGCGGTACTGCCCGTCAGGGTTCTCGTCGTGTTCCACATCAACGTCACGGCGGAGTTGCTCATGGTCCTAAGCCTAGAGATTATTCTCAGAAAACAAATCGAAAGATGCGTTTGCTCGCTATGCAACGTGCTCTTTTTGATCGTGCATCTGCAGGGGGTCTTTCTCTTATCGAAACCATTGCAGTAGAAGCTCCTAAAACAAAGCATTTCACTTCTATTTTAAATAATGTACTTCCCAAGAAGGGAAAGGCCTTGATTGTCGATGATGTTTTTGAAACCAACGTAGCTCTTGCCGCTCGCAATATTCAGGGGATTTCTTTAGCTGAGTCGAGTGATTTGAGTGTTTTGGATATTGTTAAATTCCACACTATTTTAGTTAGTACTAAGGCGATTGAAACTATTATAGCCCGAGCCAATGGTGATGGGGCTTGTGATTTAACCGAGAAAGGAGCTGCGTAATGTTAGTACCAGATACAATTATCAAATCTTACATTGTTACAGAGAAGGCAGCTAACTTATCTGCCAATTTGAATCAATATACCTTTGAGGTATCTAGTTCTGCAAATCGTATCGAGGTTGCTCGTTCGATAGAGAAGCTATTTAATGTCGGAGTGACTCGTGTGAATATTTTAAATAAAAAGCCAAAAGCTAAGATGGATAGGAGTCGTCGTGGAAAGATGGGGACAAAGAGCGGTTATAAGAAAGCCATTGTCAGCTTGAAGGCTGGAGACACAATCGAAATCGTTTAATTTTTTAAGAGAATATTATTATGACACTTATAAGTTCTAGACCATTGACTCCCGGACAGCGTTTCTTGATCAGAAACAAAGCTGATGTTTCTAAGAAAAAATCTGAAAAGTCTTTAACGGTTTCTAAGCACGAAAAGAAGGGTCGTAATTGTTATGGTCGTATTACTTCTCGTCGGCGCGGCGGGGGACACAAAAAGCATTACCGCTTGATTGATTTTCGCAGGGATAAGATTGATATTCCTGCTAAGGTTCAAGCGATTGAGTATGATCCAAATCGATCAGCAAATATAGCTCTCTTGGCATATGCTGATGGTGAGAAGCGCTACATTATTGCGCCTAAGGGGGTGAAAGCTGGTGATAAATTAATAAGCTCCAATAAAAAAATAGAATTTTCTGCGGGTTATAGTCTGCCTTTATCTCTAATCCCTCCAGCAACTCGCATTCATGCAATTGAGCTACACCCTGGTCGTGGTGCTCAATTAGTACGTTCTGCCGGTGAAGCTGCTCAATTGATCAATGTTGATGGCGAGCGCGTCACCATAAAGCTTCCTTCTGGAGAAATTCGTTATTTAAATGCACGTTGCCGTGCAACAATTGGTGAAGTTGGCAACCATGAGCATGAAGGTCGTAGTCTTGGTAAGGCTGGTCGTAATCGTTGGCTTGGGCGTCGTCCCCGCGTTCGTGGTGTGGCCATGAATCCAGTTGATCATCCAATGGGTGGTGGTGAAGGACGTACTTCCGGTGGAGGTCATCCTCAATCTCCTTGGGGTCAGTTATCTAAAGGTTTCCCAACTCGCAAAAAATCAAATCCAACTAATTCGCAAATCATTGTGCGACGAAATGGTCGTCCAATGAAGCGTAAATAATCTCTAATTATGTCACGATCTATTAAAAAAGGTTTTTTTGTTGATGCTCACCTCGCTAAAAAGGTTGAGATAGCCCAATCAAATAATGATAGGAAGCCAATTCAGACTTGGTCTCGTCGTTCTACAATAACACCAGACTTTGTTGGTTTGAATTTTAATGTGCACAATGGGAAAACTTTTCTTCCGGTGTATGTCACAGAAAATATGGTAGGACACAAGCTAGGTGAATTTGCTTTAACTCGTACTTTTAAAGGGCACCCTGCTGGCAAAGCGAAGTAAATTTAATTAACAAAACATTAAGTTTTAAATGAATATTTTTAGATACAATTCTTTCACTCAATTTTTAAGCAAAGTGACTCCTTTTGCTTTATTTTTAATCATGGTTATATCTGTGTCTGCTTATAATTCATCTAAGCCTCAATTTCTTGAGGTAGGTCTATATCCAATTCCTCAAGCGGAGGTTTTAGATGTTATTGAGCAAGTATCTGCTTCTGTAGTTTTTCTAACAGCTGGCTTAGAGGCAGGTTTAGATGTTGGTATGACTGCTTCAATTTACCAAAATGCCCAAAATGTCGGTACGCTCATTTTGGTTGCTTCTAATCTCTACCATTCTGCTGGTATGATCTTAGAAATTACTGAAGGAAAAATAGTTCAGGTGGGTGATGCTGTTCGACTCAATACAATTCAAGGGATTTAAAAAATAGTTAAATTTTATATTATCATGCAAGTTAAAGCTTATACAAAATATGCAAGAATGTCCCCCTTAAAGGTAAGAAAGGTGGCACGTGCGATCCAAGGGCGCAATGCAGCTGAGGCGCTTGAAATCTTAAATAACATTCATCGAAAATCTGCTCGTTTGATTAGCAAGACACTAAAGTCAGCTATATCTAATGCTGAAAACAATAATAATTTATCCTCAGATTCTTTAAAAATTGAATCTACAATTATCGAAGAAGGTCCCGCTTTTAAGCGTTTCCGCCCTGCAGCTCGAGGATCTGCACATCCTTACAAAAAACGCACAAGTCACATTCGTATTGTTTTATCGGATGAAAAATAAATTTTAATTAATACATTATGGGTCAAAAAACACATCCAATAGGCTTCCGCCTCGCAGTTAATAAAGACTGGGATTCTCGCTGGTATGCTAATAAGCAAGAGTTTCCAGTTTATGTTAAAGAAGATTATGTAATACGTACATTCCTTGAAGAAAAATTACGCTACGCTTCAGTGCCGCGTATTTTTATTGAGCGTGCTTCAGGTCGTATTCGTGTTAAAATCTACACTGCTCGTCCTGGTATAGTCATTGGTCGTAAGGGCCAGGAATTAGATAAGTTAAAAACTCAACTTAATAAAAAAGTGGGTAAGGATATCATGCTAGATATCCAAGAAGTAAAACGTCCAGATCTTTCTGCTCAGCTTGTAGCAGAAAATGTTTCTTTACAATTAGAGCGCAGGATAGCTTTTCGTCGTGCTATGAAGCGTGCTGTTCAAACAACAATGTCTATGGGTGCTGATGGGATCCGTATTCAGTGTTCAGGACGTCTTGGAGGTGCTGACATTGCACGTACAGAACAACAGCGTATGGGTAAGGTACCTTTACAAACACTTCGCGCAAATATAAACTATGGTTTTAGTGAAGCTAGTACAGTTTATGGTATAATAGGTGTAAAATGCTGGATTTGTCTACCAGAAGGGGAAAGCGTATTGTAACTTTAATTTTTATCATCAATTTAATAGAGTACAGAAGAATTCATTATGGCACAAATACCTTCCAGGACAAAATATAGAAAAGTACATAAAGGTCGCATTTATGGTACCGCCCAAAAAGGCAACACGATTGCTTTCGGAGAATTTGGTATACAATCTTTAAGCCGAGGCCGGATGACTTCTAGACAGATTGAAGCAGCTCGTGTAGCTATGACTCGTAGCCTCAAGCGTAAGGGTAAAGTTTGGATTCGGATATTTCCGCACAAGCCAGTTACTAAGAAACCTGCAGAAACCCGTATGGGGAAAGGTAAGGGCTCAGTAGAAAAGTGGGTTGCAGTAATTCGACCTGGAACAATGCTTTTTGAGGTGGCTGGATGCTCAGCGACCGCAGCAAAGGAGGCTCTCCGTCTTGCAGACACAAAACTCCCTTTTAGATGTCGATTTGTTGCACGTGATGAAATCTAGTCAACGCCTTTAGAATTTAACCTATTTTATTTATATTATTCTTATGAAAGCTGAAAAAATCCATGAATTATCTGAAAGTGAAGTTGAGAAAAAACTTCGAGATACTCGTGACGCACATGTTAGAATGCGAATGAGTAAACAGACAGGTCAAGTTGAAGAAACTCACAAACTTACAGAACTAAGAAAAGATATCGCTCGCCTGGAGACAATACTTAGAGAAAAGAAATTAGCAAATACCTCTGCTTAAATTATTAACACATTAAATAATGGAAACTGTTGTAAATCGTAATTCTAGAAAAAGCCTTATTGGAACGGTGACAAACCGCTCCGGAGATAAGACTATCAAAGTAACTTATTTTTATAAGATACCTCATCCACTTTATCGAAAAGAAATTAAGCGTAAGACTGTATTGCATGTTCATGATGAAAAGAATGAGTGTGGTTTAGGGGATAAAGTAGAAATAATGGAAACACGGCCATTGAGTAAGCTTAAGCGTTGGCGTGTTACTCGAGTTATAGAGGTTGCACCAAGAGTAGGAGATTCTTAATAATAGTGTTTTGATCAATTTTAGCATTTTAAACGGAGAACAGAGTTATGATACAAATGAACAGTCGAGTATTTATTGCGGATAATACCGGTGCTAAGTCAGCCGAGATGATTCGTAGAATCGGGCAGAATAAGAAAACTGCTGATGTTGGCGATGTAGTTGTCTGCGCGGTTAAGGAATCTACGACGGACGCCTCAGTTAAAAAAGGCGAAGTTGTTAAAGCAGTAGTAGTCCGTACACGTGCTCCAATTCGTCGTGGCGATGGAAGTTATCTACGTTTTGATAATAATGCGGTTGTAATCCTTAACCAAGATGGCAACCCTAAGGGTACTCGAATTTTTGGCCCAGTTGCAAGAGAGTTGCGAAAAAAGTACATGAAAATTATATCACTCGCACCGGAGGTCTTATAGGAATTTTACATCATGGCAAAATCAATTAAAAGAGAAGAAGAGGTTGTTGTTATATCAGGCACACATAGAGGGAAGCGAGGAAAAGTTCTCGAGGTAAAAGTTGGACAAAGCGTCTTAGTAGAAGGGGTTAACCTTATTACTAAATATGAACGCAAGTCTCAAGAGAACCCTGAGGGATCATCAGTTAAACGTGAAGCAGCAATTCATTATTCAAATGTGATGTCCGCAGAAAAGTTTGATGCCAAAGCAAAAGCTAATTAACAAAAAGAGAATTAATATTCGTTATGGAAAATCCAATTTTAAAGAAACAGTACACCGAACAAGTGATTCCTGAATTAAAGAAAAAATTCGACTTTAATAATATTCATACTGTTCCTAGTATTACAAAGGTTGTCATTAATTCGGGGTTTTCAGCGACTTCCGATAAAAATCATGTAGCATACGTCAATGAAGAGATTGCTAAGATTTCAGGACAAAAACCTGTAACAACTAAAGCTAAACTCAGTATTTCTAATTTTAAACTTCGGGAGGGGCAGCCTATTGGATGTAAAGTAACACTAAGAGGAAATGTAATGTATGATTTCCTAGCACGCTTAATTCATATTGCTTTACCTTGCATTCGAGACTTCCGAGGCGTACCTTCTAAATTTGATGGCCAGGGAAATTATACGTTAGGAATTTCAGATCACTCTATTTTCCCTGAAGTTAGCGCTGAGGGTAGTACAGCTACAATTGGAATGGATATTTGCATTAATACAAGTGCGAAAAATGATGCAGTAGCTAAGGAATTGTTCGCATTATTAGGAATGCCTTTTCGAAAGTCTAGTTCAGAGTCAGAAGAAGTCGAAACACCTAAGAATGATACTCCAGTAGAAGTATAATTATAAATTTTAAGAAACAGAGATATTTATTATGGCAAAAAAATCAGCAATACAAAGAGATCTTAAGCGCCGCCGTTTAATTGAGAAATATGCAAGTAAGCGGGCTGAGCTCAAAGCAACACTCTCTAATCCGGAAACTACGGATGAAGAATTTTACAAGGCACAAGCTAAGTTAACTAAACTTCCTAAGAACAGTTCTCCGATCCGTGCACGAAACCGATGCTCTATTACAGGTCGCCCTCGCGCCCATATTCGTAAGTTTGGTCTTTCAAGGATTACCTTTAGAGAACTCGCAAGTAAAGGGAAGATCCCTGGAGTAACAAAGTCATCTTGGTAAATCCCAAATCATCATTTATTTTAATTTTTTACTAATTGAAAACCCAGCAGTAACAAAAACAAAAACATACTATGGCAGTTCATGATACAATCGGAGATTTTCTAACTATTATTCGTAATGCGAGTATGGCTAGAAAAGAAGAGTGCACAACGCAGCTCTCAAAAATGCGTCTTTCTATCGCTAAGATCTTAAAAAAAGAAGGTTTTATTTTAGATTATTCCGAGGGAGAGGACTCGAAGGGATTTAAGCAAATTTCGCTTAAGCTCAAATATATAAATAATACTCCTGCTATCACGGGTATTGAAAGACATAGTACACCAGGTCGTCGCTTGTACTACGGGGCACGTGAAATCCCTCGCGTTTTAGGTGGTTTAGGTTTAGCGATTTTAACAACATCTAGAGGTGTAATGCGTGCACGTGATGCCCGAGAACAAGGTGTTGGAGGAGAATTAATTTGTAAAGTTTGGTAAACGTAAACGGAGATATTAACTATGAGTCGTATTGGAAAATTACCGATCCCTATTCCTGAAAAGGCCAAAGTATCCATTGATGGACAAACAGTCTCTATTGAAGGACCAAAAGGATCATTGAAAAAATCATTTGATAAGTCTGTCATAATTGAATTAAACAATAATGTCGTTCAAGTGACACCGGCTTCAGATAGCCGCCATTCACGTGCTATGTTTGGAACTGTTCGTTCTATTATTAATGCTATGGTTATAGGTGTTATTGATGGATACACTAAAAAACTTGAGATTAAAGGTGTTGGTTTTCGTGCAGTACTTAAAGGCAATGTTCTCGATCTTGCTTTGGGCTATTCTCACCCTTGTGAATTAGATATTCCCGAAGGTATTAAAGTTACAATTGCTGAAAATACTAAATTGACAGTTGAAGGTGCAGATAAACAAATGGTTGGCCAAGTCACTGCTGAAATTTATTCATTTTTCCCTGCGGAGCCCTACAAAGGCAAGGGTGTTCATATTCAAGGAAAATATGTTCGTCGTAAGGAAGGTAAAAAATCTGCTTAAAGGAGTATTCACTTGTTATGAAATTATCAAAAAAACTTTCACTATTAAGAAAACGTCGATGGCGTATTCGTAAGAAGATTAATGGAACTGCAGAGCGACCTCGTTTAGCATTACATTTCTCTAATAAAAACATCATTGCTCAATGTATAGATGACACAAAAGGATTTACTTTATTGCATGTATCTTCTTTGAAATCTAAAGAATTAAAAGCAAACATAAATAGCGCTAAGAGTTTGGGGTTATCAGTCGCAGGGAAAGCTAAAGATTTAGGTATAAAAACTGTTGTGTTTGATCGTTCAGGACGTCTCTACCATGGCGGCGTTAAGTCATTTGCTGATGCAGCTAGAGAAGGAGGATTACAATTTTAACTATTATGAATAAGAATAATTCTAAATTTTCGTCGGAAGACAATGATAAGGGATCTGAATTAACTGAAAAAGTAGTGCACATTAATCGTTGTGCCAAAGTGGTCAAAGGCGGTCGCCGTTTCAGTTTTTCTGCTCTCGTAGTTGTTGGGGATCAAAAAGGTGGTGTAGGTGTTGGTTATGGGAAAGCTAAAGAAGTTCCTGAATGTATCCGTAAGGGCACCGAAGATGCTAAAAAAAATATCATTCAGATCCAACTTAGAGGCGACACAATTCCCCATCATGTCCTTGGCGAAGCTGATGGAGGTAAAGTTTTATTGCGCCCTGCATCGAATGGTACGGGGGTTATTGCTGGCGGTGGTGTTCGTGCTGTGCTTGAAGCTGTTGGTATCCACAATGTTTTATCTAAATCTTTAGGCTCTAATAATCACCTTGCAATGGTTAATGCTACAATGGATGCGTTAAAAAAATTGCGTTCAAATAATCAGATTAAAACACTTCGTTTTGGCACTGAAGCAAAAAACGAAAAAACAATAACTGCGGAAGCATAAATTATTTTTAATGAATTTAGAAAATATACCTACAATTAAAGGCTCAACTCATTCTAATAAGAGACTAGGTCGAGGACATGGCAGTGGTCATGGTAAAACTTCAGGGAAGGGACATAAAGGGCAAAAAGCGCGCTCAGGTGGCGGTATTCGTGTCGGATTTGAAGGCGGGCAAATGCCTCTCTATCGTAAATTACCACGACGTGGTTTTAATAATCATAATTTTAGAATGTCATACCAAGTAGTTAATGTTGCTGATTTAGCTAGTGTTGAAGGAAATATAATTAATCGTAAAATATTAGTTCAAGCAGGTTTGGTACGTGACAATAAGCAGGGCATTAAGATTTTAGGTACTGGAGAATTAAATAAAGCTTTCTCAGTAGAAGCTGATAAGGTATCTGATTCTGCTCGTACTAAAATTGAAGGATCCGGAGGATCAGTGGTCCTTATAACAACTAAATCTTCAGGGGAATCATCACAGCCAATAACTGAATAGTTAAGCAAATTAGTAGTTAAAGTTTTATTTTATAATCTTATTTTTATGCTCTCTGCATTTACTAACTCATTAAAGATACCAGAACTTAGGCAAAGAATCTTTTTTACTTTGGCTTTGCTATTTATCGCCCGGGTTGGAGCTAATATTCCTTTACCAGGAATGAATACAGCTCCAATTCAAGAGTTTTTTGCGCAACAATCAGGTGGCGCAGGTGGTTTGATTGGCTTTTATAATATGTTCACTGGTGGAGCATTACTTAACGGTGCTTTATTTGCTTTAGGTATTATGCCTTATATTAGTGCCTCTATTATCATGCAGTTGATGGGCGCAGTTTTTCCATCTATTGCAAGATTGCAACAAGAAGGTGAAGTAGGACGTCAAAAATTAAATGATTATACACGTTATTTAACAATCGCAATTTGTTCTATCCAAGGCTTCCTTTTGCTTTTTGCATTATCTACAAATCCAGGCACTTTAATCGGTTATGGATTTAATCCACTTGAGTATGGACAAATTGTCATTGCAAGTAAGGTACAGTTTTTAATTACAGGAACAATATTTTTAACTGCTGGCTCAATGATCCTAGTTTGGTTAGGTGAGCAAATTACAGAAAAAGGTATTGGTAATGGCATTTCATTGTTAATTACAGTGAGTATTATTTCTGCACTTCCAAGTGCCGTTGTTTCAACATATCAGATGTTTGTTGCTCCTGTTGGCTCAGAAACCCAATCTTTAGGAATGGTTCAAGGAGTATTGATGTTAGCACTTTTATTGGTGGTAACTGCAGGTTTGGTGGCTATTACTCAGGGCCAAAGGAAGATCCCAGTGCAATATGCGAAGCGTGTTGTGGGCCGTAAAGTCTATGGTGGGCAAACTTCATTTCTTCCTCTCAAGGTAAATTATGCAGGCGTTATGCCCGTTATTTTTGCAAGTGCTATTTTGATGTTTCCGGCGCAGCTATTAAATATTTTGGGATCAGTTACGGGAATGCGCTTTTTTACAGATTTTGCTCAAGCTCTAGCACGAGGTGAATTTGCCTATTATTTTATTTTCGGTCTTTTGATTTTTATTTTTAGTTATTTCTGGGTTTCTTTGATGTTTAAACCGGTTCAGATTGCCGATGATTTGAAAAAAAATGGGGGATACATTCCTGGAGTCCGTCCAGGTGATCCAACTGCTAAGTTTCTTGATCATATTATGACTCGATTGACAATGGCAGGTGCACTCTCATTGACTTTGATTGCACTTTTCCCTGATATTTTGCTATTCAGCTATAATATACCATTTAGTGTAGCACTTTTCTTTGGTGGCACGGGTATGTTGATCACGGTTGGAGTTCTTCTAGATACAATGCGCCAAATTGAAACCTTCTTATTGCAGCGTCATTACGATGGTTTTTTGAAAAAAGGTAAAATTAGGGGACGTTCTGCGGCTCGTACCAAGCAGTTAATTGATTCTGCAGGCTTACAAGACTTTTGGACTGCTTGGAAGCCACTACTAATACTATCTTTACTATTATTTATTTTAGGAATTGTTTCTTGGTTACTTAAGTTAAGTTAACTATTAATCTATGACTAAATTTGTTCTTTGAATATTCATCTTCATTAATTTATTATGAAACCAATTCATTCGGATTCAGAAATACTTTCAATACAAGAATCTTGTGAAATTGCTGCTACTGTCCTTCATGGTTTAGTTGACGCTACAGTTGAAGGAATTAACACCTATGATCTTGATCAAATTGGTAAAAATATGATTGAGGAGTTTGGCGCTGAAAGTGCATGTTATAATTATCGACATGGATCAAATATTTTCCCTGCTTATACTTGTATATCTGTTAATAATGAAATCGTTCATGGTATAGGCCGAATAGATCGAGTTATTGGCTCTGGTGATATTGTTTCTTTAGATGTATGTGTTAACTACAATGGTTTTATAGGTGATAATGCTAAAACAATTGCAGTTGGCACAGTAGAACCTTCTATTGAGACTTTACTAGAAGATACCCAAGAAGCTTTATTTCTTGGAATTCAGTCAGCTCGAGCAGGAAATAATGTGGGAGATATTTCTTTTGCAATTGAGTCCTTTCTTAAACCTAAAAAGTATGGTATTGTTCGGGAATTTGTTGGGCATGGTGTCGGCAGAAGTATGCATGAGCTGCCGCAGATTCCTAACTTTGGTAATGCCGGAACTGGACCAGTTTTGTATCCAAGTATGGCACTCGCAATTGAACCAATGGTAAATTTAGGATCGCCCAAAATTCGATTTTTAGAAGATGGATGGACCGCAGTTACAGCTGATGGAAAGCCTTCTGCCCACTTTGAACATACGATTTTAGTGACTGAGGGGGATCCAAAAATATTAACAAAAGTGAAAAATTAACTTTTCAAATCATTTTTAACTGCTACTTTTTAATCTTTTTCTTCAAACACCACCTATTTATAACACAATTTATATTAAAATATTATGCCACGATTACTTGGAGTTGATATACCCGCCAACAAGAAGCTAGAATACTCGCTTCGTTACATTTATGGTATCGGTCCTACCCGCGCTAAAGATATAGTCGTGGTTTCAGGTTTTGATCCTAATCGCCGGGCTGGTGATTTGAATGAAGAAGAAGTCAATCGTCTTGCTTCTATTGTTTCGGAAAAACAATTTGTTGTAGAAGGCGATTTGAGGCGTGATCGAGTTGCTAATCTCAAACGTTTGTCTGCAATTAGAGCACATCGTGGTATTCGCCATCAAAGAGGATTACCAGTTCGCGGTCAAAGAACTAAAACTAATGCGAGAACACGCAAGGGTGCAATAAAGCCAGTTCGCAAATAAACATTTTTATTTTATTTTATCATGAGTGAAGAGGAAATTGAAAAAAACGAAGAATCAGTGGCTGAGAAAGTAGTCACTGATGAAGCTTTGGCTTCAGATAATAAAAAAAAGGCAACCAGTAAAGATTCAGATTCTGATGTTTCTGAGCCTAAGAAAGCGGAAACGGCCGAAGATTTATTAAAAAGCGATCTTGAGGGTATTAAGATTCGAAAAGCAAAAGGGAGCAAAAACATCACTTCGGGTATCGTTAACGTATTAGCCACCTTTAATAATACTAAAGTATGTTTTACTGATCCCAAGGGAAATGTTGTTTCTTGGTCAAGTGCTGGTAAATGTAATTTTCGGGGCTCTAGAAAATCTACAGCATATGCCGCACAAGTGGTGACTCAAGATGCAGGTCGCGTAGCAGTGTCACACGGAATGAAAGAAGTGGTTGTTAAACTTAATGGACCAGGTATGGGTCGAGACTCAGCTGTTCGGGCATTGCAGTCTTTAGGAATTATAGTAACAGAAATTTTAGATGTCACACCTGTACCACATAATGGGTGTCGTCCACCTAAGCGTCGTCGTGTATAAGATGATTCTGCCATCCTTACATTTACATATCTCTTTAGCAGTTAATTAAAATATAAATACTATGGCTCGATATACTGGACCAACAACTAGAATCAATCGCCGATTCAGTCAGGCGATTTTTGCACCTACAAAAGCATTTGAGCGTAAGCCGCATTTGCCAGGACAGCACGGCCCAAGATTGCGCCGTAAATTAAGTGATTATGCAATTGGGCTTAATGAAAAGCAAAAGCTTCGTTACATGTATGGTATGACAGAAAAACAATTTAGACTTACGTTTGAACGTGCTAAAAAGAAACGCGGTGTAACGGGTGAAATTTTTCTCCAAATGTTAGAATCTCGTCTCGATAATGTTATTTACCGGCTAGGTTTTGCTAAGTCTCGATCAGCTGCCCGTCAATTTGTTGGGCATGGTCATATTATTGTGAATGGAAAAAAAACAGACATTTCTAGTTTTAATATTAAAGAAGGTGATGAAATAGAAGTTCGAGAGCGTACTTCATCACGACAACTTGCAACACGCAATATAGAAGAAAGCCAAGCACGCACTGTACCTGAATGGTTGAATCTTAATACCGATGCCCTAAAAGCCAGTGTCAATAGAATCCCGTCAGTAGAGGAGACAGAATCAAGCATCAATGTACAATTGATTGTTGAGTACTATAGTAGATAGTACTGAAAAACTAAATTTTAAACTTTTATAACTCATTTCATTTTAACACAATACTATTATGCCGAAACGTTTAGGGAAATTTGAATTACCAAATCGTCTGTCTAAAGCAGATGATTCATCAACAGATACTTTTGCCGTATTCCAAGCAGAGCCTTTTGAGCCAGGATATGGCCACACAATTGGCAATGCCTTGCGTCGAGTACTACTTAGCTCTATTGAAGGAGCAGGTATTTCTTCAGTCAAAATCGATGGAGTTCAGCACGAATTTCAGAGTGTGGAAGGAATCGTTGAAGATGTCACCGATATCGTCCTAAATCTTAAAAAGGTTTTGTTTGTAGCTGAGGGTCGAGATACGGTAAATCTTATGATTGATGTAGAAAAAGATGGAGAAATTACTGCAGGTGATATTCAGCTAGTTGATGGAATTTCTATTGTTAACCCGGAGCTTGTTATTTGTACACTTAACAAAAAGCAGCGGTTTTTTGCTGAATTAGAAATTAGGGTTGGTCGGGGTTATTGCCCGGGCGAGGAGAACAAGAAGGAGGATCAGCCAATAGGAGTTATACCCATTGATTCCTTGTTTAGTCCTGTCAAACTAGTCAAATACTCGGTTGAAAATACACGTGTTGGTCAAGAGCTAGATTATGATAAATTAATCTTAGAAATTACAACCGATGGGCGAATTTCTCCGGATGAGGCTATCAAGCAAAGCTCCGCTATTCTTAAACATCACCTAGAGGTATTTGAGCAACTTTCAGATGAAGCCATTGAGTTTGAAAATGAAACAAAAGAGATAAGCGAAGAACAGAATCGTCTCCGCAAGTTGCTTAATATGAGTGTGAATGAAATTGAGCTTTCTGTTCGTGCGGCAAACTGCCTTAATAATGCCAATATAACTACTGTCGGTGAGTTGGCCATGAAGTCAGAGCAGGAAATGCTAAAATATCGTAATTTTGGTAAAAAATCCCTTAATGAAATTAAAGATAAGCTCGAGCAATTAGGTTTATCTTTAGGGATGAAAATTGATGAGCGTTTGCTTGACAACCCGATTGAACTTTAAAACCAATAACCCTTAAAGGATTATGCGCCATAGTAAAAGAAGACATAAATTAGGTGTTTCTGGACCACACCGTGCAGCTATGTACGGAAATTTATCGGTCGCATTGATTACCCATGGACGAATCAAAACAACCTTAGCAAAAGCAAAAGCGCTCCGTCCTTTTATTGAAAAGGTAGTAACGCTTGCTAAAAAAGCTAATCAGGCAAACGATGCAGCAAGAAAATTGCACTTTCGTAGATTAGCGATTTCTAGAGTGAGAGACAAGAAGGCCGTAGCTGAATTATTTGATAATAAAGTTACTGAATTTTTAGATCGTCCAGGTGGTTATACTCGTATTTATAAAACCGGACAGCGTATTGGTGATGCTGCAGAGATGGCATTAATTGAGTTTATCGATGCAAGCGATGAAGGATATCCTAAGACCAAAAAGAAAAAATCAGTTCCTAAGAAATCAAAAAAAGTAGCTTCTGAAGCCCCTGTAAAAAATACTAAGCCGGTTGAAGAAGAATCTAGTGAACAAAAGACTTCTGAGGAAATTCCAAAGGACTAAGTTTCTGTTGTAAATCAATACTTTTAAAGTGCATTGTTTAACAGTGTGCTTTTTTTGTCGATTCTTCTAAAATTTGAGACAATCTTAGGAAAAGTATTTTATGAAGAAAATATATCTATCGCCTCCAGAAATTCGTCCTGAAGACTATATTGCTATGCAAGCCGTAATGGATTCGGGATGGATTGCGCCAGTTGGCCCTGAATTAGATGGATTCGAGAAAGCCCTTGCCGATCGTATCGGTCGGTCAAATGCATGCGCCGTAAATTCTGGAACCTCAGCCTTACATCTTGCGCTTTTAGCATTGGGAGTTGAACCAGGTGATACTATATTGTGTCCGAGCTTAACCTTTGCTGGTTGTGCTTTTCCAATTTTATATTGTGGTGCTACGCCTGTTTTTATTGATAGTGAAAAAGAGACCTGGAATATGGATCCTGCGCACTTAGAAGTAGCTATCAGTGAATCAATTGATGCTGGGAAGGTCCCGAAAGCAGTTATCGTTGTTCATATCTACGGACAATGCGCGAAGATGGATCTAATTTCTGCTATTTGTAAGCAATATGGTATTCCTTTAATCGAGGATGTTGCTGAAGCACTTGGAGCAAGTTTTCATGGCAAGCCTGCTGGTTCTTTTGGTGATTTGGCATTCTTTTCTTTCAATGGAAATAAGATCATCACTACATCAGGTGGTGGTATGCTTTTAAGTGATAAGGCTGAATTAGTCGAAAAGGCGCGTTACCTAGCCCATCAAGCAAGGGAGCCGGCGCTTCATTATGAACATAAAGTTGTCGGTTATAATTATAGAATGAGCAATGTACTCGCTGCCCTCGGTCGCAGCCAACTTAATGATTTAGATCGAAGAATACGTTGCAGAGAAAAGCATTATCAAAAATACATTGAGACTTTAGGTTCTTTAGATGGAGTTTCTTTTATGCCTATATACGATTCAGGAGAGCCAAATTATTGGCTAACCTGCTTGACTATTGATCCTAAGTTAGCACGAAAAAATCGTGATCTTATTATTAAATTATGTGAGGAAGAATCAATTGAAATTCGACCTACATGGAAGCCCTTGCATCTTCAGCCTGTTTTTAAATCAGCACATTATGTTGGTAAAGATGTCGCAGAGGATTTATATACTAATGGTCTGTGCTTACCAAGCGGCTCTAATTTGAGTGATATATCGAGGGATCGTGTTATAACTGTCTTAGGAGATGCCTTAAATTAGAGAGATTTATTTTACCGAATGAATGTTTTAAAGCCATATTTGAATTATAAATTTCTTGGTATATTTAGTGCTTATTTGATTCTTGCCTTGGGTACACTTTTCGTGGCGTACTTACTTCGTTTTGATTTTAGTATTCCAGAGGTATACCTAGAAAACTATAAAGCTACTTTTATTTGGTATGTTAGTATACAAATCGCTTTTCTTTTTGCTTTTGGTCAATTTGATGTTGTTTTTTCTCAATTTAGACTACCAGACTTATTTCGATTATTTATCAGCCTCCTTTTGAGTTCTTTTTATGTACTTTTGCTATGGTATTTTTATCAGGGAGACGATGTACCACCTAGATCGGTAATTATAACAAATTTATTACTTTATTTTATGGGTATAGCTGGGCTCCGTATTTTTTTACGGATTTACCACAATGAGGGATTTTTAAAATGGCTTTCAGGAAGCGGAGAATTGACTCGTGTCGCAATTATAGGAGCTGGTGAAGTTGGAGCGGTACTTGGAGCAGATCTAATCTCTAAGCGACGTACGCTGGGCATTAAACCTATTTTTTATTTAGATGATTCAGAAGAAAAGATTGGCCGTTTGCTCAATGGAATACCAATCCTAGATCGAGTAGGAGCTCTTGATAAATTGGCTCCTCGATATGGAATTACTAAGGTCATTATTGCATTTCCATCTGCATCCTCAAAAAGACTTAGAGCGGTTTCGGAACAAGCGGGTAAATTAGGCTTAGCCGTCGAAAGTGTACCCGCTTTAACAGATATTGTGAGTGGACGTGCTACGGTTACCCAAGTCAAGCCAGTTCAATTAGAGGATTTACTTGGCCGAGAAACAGTAAAGCTTAATTTTGATAAGATACATGCAATGTTAAAGGGCCAGAGAATCTTGATTACAGGAGCTGGTGGAAGTATCGGCCGAGAGTTGGTTTCTCAAACCTTAGAACAATCCCCTGAGGCTGTTTTGTGCATTGATCAATCAGAAATCGCAATCTTTGATTTACAATTTTCTTTAATCAACGCACACGCTTTAAATGAATGTGTTCAAACATGCATACTAGACATAAAAGACCAAGCAGACTTACGTTATCGTATTGAAACATTCAAACCAACAATTATCTTTCATGCGGCAGCTTATAAGCACGTTAATTTAATGGAAAATCAACCAGAAGAAGCATTAAATAATAATTTTTTTGCATCGATTAATTTAATGGAGCTCGCTAGCGAATTTTCGATTGAGCGCTTTATTTTTATTTCAACAGATAAGGCGATCAATCCAACTAGCGTAATGGGAGTTAGTAAACGGCTCGCAGAAGTAGCATTACAAGAGATTCAGTTGCGCCAAGAAAATAAAACACGCTTTATGGCGGTAAGATTTGGTAATGTTTTAGGTTCTTCGGGTAGTGTAATAAATATCTTTAAGGAACAAATTGCTAAGGGAGGGCCAATTACAGTAACTCATCCTGATGTAATGCGTTATTTTATGACTGTCCGTGAGGCTATGGGTTTAGTTTTGGAATCAGCAACTCAGGGAAGTGGTGGTGAGATTTTTGTTCTTGATATGGGAGAGCCTATAAAAATTCTTGATCTAGCTAAAGAAATGATCGCTCTTAGCGGATACAAAGAGAAAGTAGATATTGATATCGAATTTACTGGATTGAAGGTAGGGGAAAAATTATATGAAGAGGTACAGCACTTTAGTGAAGTGCATTCGAAAACTGAGCACCCAAGAATCTTTAAATTCGTTGCTAATAATAGAATAAAAAATTCTTTATCTGACATTCAGTCTGCTATAACAGAAGCTATGGCCACTCATAATAGTGACTACATTAAGACTCGTATAAAAGATTTTATTCGTGAATATGCGCCATCTGAATAAACCTTAAACTCACTACTTTAATAGTTCACTTTTCCTTATTCAAAATAAAGCACTAGAATCTTTTTTCTTAGTATTATTTATAATGGTTTTTTCAGAAATTGGTTCAGGTCGCTTATAAATAGGCAAATTTCTCTTAAATAGAATTAAGATTGCTTGAATTAAAATCCTAGGCATGGAGTTTAAGGCGGTATCAAAAGGGTGGAAAAAACAATAACGAATGATTTTATTTTCGTTCAAGGAATTGGCTTTACCTTTTAGGTAAGTCTTCATCTTACATTGATTTTTTTCATATAAATCAACTCCTAGGAAAACAGATTCTGTATCTATTTGAAATTTAAATTCATAATAGCCTTCTATTGGATTAAATGGGGAGACGTGAAAGTCCTTGTTGCAGCTAGCTTTATAAAATCCATCTGCATTTTTTGTTAAGTGCTTAAGTGGATAAACATGCCGGTCACCAAAAGTATTATTAACTTCAACAAGAGCTTCTTTTATTTCTAGTTTTTGATTTATACGTAGATAGAAATTTACTGGATTAAAAGCAAATCCTAAGTAGCGAGGTGAAGTAAAAAGCAAAATTTGATCCTCTGAGGCTAATGGAGAGAAAAATTCTAATGCTTGCACATAGATAGAGAGATTTTTTCCGCGTAAATAGTCCTTATCCCTTAGTCCAATTATGTTTGGTTTATTATAGCCAAAAAAAGTGCAATTAGTATTTAAAGAATCTAGTTGCGAGAGATTGAAGCGAAAAAAAGTAGAAGGGTAAGTGAATAAATGAGACTTAGGTGAGCGTCTCTCATGGAATACAGAACCCCGATAAATCTTATGTTTAAAGATCATATTGGAGCTTCCGTCATTATTGTTGGGTCCAAGCGCTTTACTAATTCAAAAGAGGAACGTACAGCGTCCTCATGAAATCCATATCCGAAGTAACTGCCGCAATACCATGTATTACGTCTTCCATTATTTAATTTGAGTTGAGATTGGCTATTCAGAGAATCAAAAGTATATAGTGGGTGGGTCATCATCGTTTTATTAATTATTTTTTTCGGATCAATTTCAGTCTGTGGATTTAAGGTGACAATGTAAGGTTCCGATACTTTTAAATTTTGTAAGCGGTTCATGTAGTAACTAACGCAAACAGGAGAAGAATTAGTTGTGACTGTATTAGAGGATTGCTTTCTTAAAAAATTCCATGAGGCCCAGTGAATTTTTTTTGGAGGAAGATATGTTTTGTCTGTATGTAAAAGCACTTTATTCGCTTGGTATCGCCAAGGACTTAGGCATTTTTTTTCGCATACATCCGCATCTCCTAATAATTCCAAGGCAGTATCTGCATGTGTGGCTATTACTACATGATCATAAGTTTCAATTTCACCTGATGAATAGTAGATTTCTACGGGCGCATTTTCAGGTCTTAGAATTTTTTGAATATTGGCTCCACGCTTTGGTTTATTATTAAATGTTTTTAGAATCGCTTTCACATAGGTTTGGCTGCCGCCTTTTATCGTAAACCATTGAGGAGCATTTATCATTCTAAGAAGCCCGTGATTATCTAAAAAATGAAGATAAGGCTCTGCTGGAAAATCCCTCATTTTACTAACAGGAGAAGACCAGATCGCAGCCCCCATAGGAAAGAGGTATCGGTTTTGAAAGACTGGGCAAAACCTACGTTCATCTAAATAATCACCTAAAGTCTTTTGTTTTAAAAATCCACTTTTAAGATCCTTATGACCTATTAAAGCAAAGCGTAAGAGATCACCAATAAGTGCAAAATGATTTAGATTGAATAAGTATTTAATATGGGGAAACATTCCGCGAAAACTTGTCCCTGCATAGGAGTAATTTTTTATAGTATCAGAATAGCTAAAGGTCATGCATGATTTTTGAATCGAAACGTTTAGTTCTTTTAACAATTTATTAAATAAAGGATAATTCCTTAAGTTCATTACAATAAATCCTGTATCGACCTTTAAATTTGTATCGGAGTCAACACGCAGATCAAGAGTCCTTGTATGCCCGCCAATCCGCTTAGATTTTTCTATCAGTGTTACTCTATGTTTTTGATTTAGTAAATAAGCCGCACTTAGTCCTGCAACTCCACTTCCAATTACAGCTATATTTAGAGGATTAGAGCTCATAAAACGATCATTTCTTTGAAAATAAATAATGCATTAAAAACCATTCGGATCCATTATTAAATGAAAAGAGTTCAGAGCACGCGAGGTAGAAAATTCTCCAACGCTGAAGCCATAATTTTGCATCCTTCCCATAAGCTTTTTTGAAAATTTCTAGTATAATGGGCTCATTAGAATCTTGAATTCTAAGCCAAGCTTCCAATGTCTTACTATAGTGATTTCCATTGATGAACCAGGTATTTTCTAAATTAAAATCATGGGCTGATTTTGGGAGCAGTTCAATGGAAGGCATCATGCCTCCGGTAAAGAAATATTGGGCCATCCAATCCCGTTCATGCTTTACTTGAAATAAATAGTTTGCGTTTTTATGGGCAAAAATATGGACAAAAATAAGACCATCTTCTTGTAGCCATCTAGATAATCTAAGGAATAATTTTGAGTGGTTTCGTAAGTGTTCAAACATTTCAATAGAAACGATTCGATCATACTTTTCTTCGGTTTGAAATTCATTTATATCGCAAGTGATAACGGTTATATTTTTTAAATTTCTTCTTTTTACTTCTGAATCTATGAATTCTTTTTGTGTTTTAGAGTGACTCATACAAGTAATTCTGCTTTCAGGATAGTGCTCAGCCATCCACAAACTAAATGAGCCCCAACCGCATCCGAGTTCTAAGATAGATTGTCCGTTATAGAGCTTTGCGTGTTTTGCTGATTTAATTAGCATTGATTCTTCGGCTTCAGGTAAAGTTGAATGAGGCGTTTCCCAATAACATGAACTATATTTTAATTGAGGACCAAGAGAATATTTAAAATAGTCAGTAGGAACTTCATAATGCTGAATTTTAGAAATTTCAGTAGCCTCTGCAATTGGTGAATTGTTAAGAGATTTAATCCAATCCTCTGTGGATTTTGACTCATTTTGCAAATGCTTGCTATGCTCTTTGAGCTGTTGTCGAATTCCAATTCGAATTAATGAGTCAGGTATAAGTCTCTTTTCAGCAAGTATGGAAGGTAAATGCATATAGTTTTATTATATTCTGTAAGTTATACTGCGCGTCCGAGATTTATCAATCCAGATTAAAGTTTTAGATACAATTATCCTCAATTTAATTTCATTTTATGCATTCACAAACAGATCTAGACAAAACATATAAAAATGCCTTACGGTGGACTAATCCAAGAAATTTCTCATTGCCTGATCCAGGAAGTGTTTCTGAGCAGAAAATGTTAGACTCACTAGAAGATTTGTTTTCCAACTACAATCTCAAAAATTTAAAGGATAAGCTGCCTAAATTATATGCAGAGCGTTTCTACTTTAGGGACGCTTTTAAACATTTTGATAACAAAAAAAATCTCATATCCTATATGATCCATGGGCTGCAGTCAGTGGAAGGGGTTGAGTTTTCCTTTAATCATGTGATACGCTCGAAAGGTGAGTATTTCATTGAGTGGACTATGGGAATACGTTTCAAACCAAAATCTGAGATAGAAACTTCCATCGGCATAACTAGATTTAGATTTAATAGTGAAAGAAAGGTTATTTTTCACCAAGATTATTGGGATCCAACCACATTAATTTACAAGAAGATACCGATTGCTAAACAATTAATACATTTTGTGCAAAAACGCATTTAGTTATACTCTCATTTTGAATCTTAAGAATTTAGTTCCATCATTATTTTGGGCATCAAGTTCAAAGGAGTATTCTCCGTAGGTGGTCCAATTTAATAGTTCAGTGCTTCCTTCTAAAATTATATTAAAAGTCGCAAGGTTTCCATCTATCCCATATAATGTAGAGCCTAATTTTAAATCTATAAATTGTGTTTGGGCGCAAGTGTAAATACTTGGCTAAAAAAATGGCCACTCATAAAGAGTGACCATCCCGTAAATTTAGTTTTTTTCAATATTATTTGAAAGAAGCTTCCACTTCTTGAACAGTCTTTAATACACGCGAGACAATCTTGTAAGGGTCACCTTGTGAATTTGGTCTGCGATCTTCTAAGTAGCCCTTATAGCCAGCATCCGCAAAGCTATGTGGCACGCGAATAGAAGCTCCTCGGTCAGCGATTCCCCATGAGAACTTATCTATAGATTGAGTTTCATGAAGACCTGTTAAACGCAGGTGGTTTTCAGGGCCATAAGCTGCAATGTGCTCATCTTTGTATTCCTCGAATTTAGCCATAAGCTTTTCGAAATAATCTTTGCCCCCTGTTTTACGCATGAAGTCAGAAGAGAAGTTACAGTGCATTCCTGAACCATTCCAATCACCTGAAAAGGGTTTACAATGGAAATTTACATCAACTCCATATTGTTCGCATACTCTCAAAAGAATATAGCGAGCTACGTGAACTTGGTCAGCTGCATTTTTAGAGCCTTCACCAAAAATTTGGAATTCCCATTGCCCTTTGGCTACTTCAGCATTAATGCCTTCGTGGTTAATGCCCGCGAAGATACAAAGGTCTAAGTGTTCTTCTACGATTTGACGCGCAATGTCGCCAACATTCGAAAAGCCGACACCTGTGTAGTACTCACCTTGTGGATTTGGGTACCCGTTACTTGGCCAACCTAGTGGCTTGCCGTCTTGGTATAGGAAGTATTCTTGTTCAAGTCCTACCCAAAAGTTAGCGTCGTCTGAAATAGTTGCACGAGCATTCGACGGATGGGGATCCCCATTAGGCAACATAACTTCACTCATCACAAGGAAGCCATTATCTCTTGCACCATCTGGATAAAGTGCAACCGGTTTTAGCATACAATCAGAATCGCTTCCATCTGCTTGTAGAGTCGAGCTTCCATCAAAGCCCCACATAGGACAGTCATCGAGTTTAAAAGACTCTGGATCGCCCTCAACAATCTTAGTTTTGCCACGTAAGTTAGCTACTGGCTCATATCCATCGAGCCATATATATTCTAGTTTTAATTTTGCCATAATCTTATGGATTTTATGAATTGTAAGTTATAATTAGTTTAAGTTGGTAAACGTTGTTGTTACCTTTAAAAAAAGGTATATAAGCAAGATGTGTGCCATTGAGATTAGTGCAAGTATTTTTGAGTTTTAGCTATATAAAAGCTCTAGATTCTTGAATAAAAAAGAAAAAAGTAATTTAATGCTTTCATGGTTGAAAAAAAGAATAGTGCTTTTGCTCGTGTTCATATTAGCTATGACGGCCGAGTTCAAAAATGGTTTCTTGGTCCTCAGGCAAAAGCGCGTTACGAGAATGAAGTTCGCGTGCTCGAATATTTAGCTTCCAAAGATTGTAATTTTGTACCTAGGTTACTAGAAAAAGATGCGATTGAGTTCAAAATAACAACGACTAATTGCGGGCATAAAGTAGAGTATTTAAGCAATAAGAAATGTAATGCATTGTTTGATGAATTAGAAAAATATGGAGTACGGCATAAAGACCAGGCATTACGAAATATTACTTACTCCGCACAGATAGGGCGCTTTTGTTTAATTGATTTTGAATTTGCGAGTATTCTAGAAAAAGGTTTTGATGCAGGTCCAGAACCTTTTTTTAATCCTAACTTAGATGCATGAGATTATCCCAATTTAACTACCAGTTATTATATATAATTATTTCTACTATCAGTGTATAAATTAACTTTCTTTAAGTATGAGTTCCCTTGATAACAATTTTAGAAATATTACCTGGTCAGGTCATAGTGACTCGGGCCGTTTTAGGTCAAAAAATCAAGATCGATTCATTGCTCTTAAAGTGGATGGGGAGGGAATCTATCATTTAGGTAAAAGAGGAGAGGATTCTCTTAATCAATGTAATTTTGTTTTTGCTGTAAGTGATGGAATGGGTGGTGCTAATGCAGGTGATTTTGCGAGTCGGGCAGTTGTTGAGCAAATAGCCTTACTTTTCCCTAGTGTATGCAAAATTCAGGCACAAGGAATGGAGGTTTGTTTTCAGAATGTTTTAATGGAGTTACTTTCAAATTTGCATGCTGTTATCTCAAATATGGGTAGCTCTTATAAAGAATTAGAAGGGATGGGTGCAACGCTCAGTATGGTTTGGATTCGAGCTGAACAGTTGTATTTTGCCCATATCGGGGATAGTCGAATTTATCATCTTAAGAAAGAAGGGGACTTTAGGCAAATTACCAAAGACGATACCCATATTGCTTGGCTCAAAGAAAAGGGGGCTATATCTGAGTACGAGGCACGTAATGACCCAAGACGGAATATTTTACAGCAGGTAATAGGAGGGAAAACTCAGCACCTTAATCCGCAATTCGGTGAGCTGGCTTTGAGTAATGAAGATCGATTTTTAATCTGTTCGGATGGCTTAAATGAAGGCTTGATGGATTCAGCTATCAAACGAATGATGATTGATGCTCAATCTATTTCTACACTAGATCTTGAAATGGAGTCTCTGGCAGAAAAAATGGTTAAGCAATCTATATCAGAAGATGGGAAAGATAACACCACTGCTCTTTGCATTCAAATTAACTAGACTAACTACCCGTCAATTTTGTGCTCTAAGAATTTAAATACTTCCTCTAAATTCATTCTTTTTTGCTCGGTCGTGTCCCTATCCCTTAAAGTTACGCTTCCATCCTTTTCAAGCGTATCAAAATCAATTGTGATTCCGTATGGTGTACCGATTTCATCTTGGCGTCTGTAGCGACGGCCAATCGCTCCTGAGGCATCATAAAATACATTCCATCGCTTTTGTAATTGTTTATAGATCTTTTGTGCAATCTCTACGAGCTCTGGTTTATTTTTGACTAGTGGGAATACGGCGGCCTTGTAAGGAGCAATTTTAGGGCTGAATCTAAGAACAATACGCTTTTCAACAGCCCCTTTGTCATTTGGAATTTCATCTTCATCATAGGCAGATGTCAATACAGCAAGGAGTGTACGATCTACTCCAAGTGAGGGTTCAATAACATGGGGAATGTATTTAGCTTTTTTTGATTCATCAAAAATTTCCATTGATTTGCCAGAATGATTTTGGTGCTGACTTAAGTCATAATTACTTCGGCAAGCGATTCCCCAAAGCTCTTGCTTTCCATGAGGAAAATCAAACATCAAGTCCGTTGTTGCTTGAGAATAGAAGGCTAATTTATCTTTAGAATGAATGTCTTCAGAAATCTTTTCTTTAGGAATACCAATAGAAGTAAGCCAAGCGATGCAGGTATCTAGCCATTCTCTATGAAGTTTTTCCCAATCTGCATCGGGATCAATGAAATATTCGATTTCCATTTGCTCAAATTCACGGGACCTGAAGATGAAGTTTCTGGGAGTAATTTCATTTCGAAAAGCTTTACCAATTTGTGCAATACCAAAGGGGATCTTTACTCTTCCTGTATCAACAATATTTTTGTAATTTGCAAAGATGCCTTGGGCTGTTTCAGGTCGGAGATAAGCAGTAGCAGATTGGTCGGCTAGTGGGCCAACTTTAGTTTCAAACATAAGTTTGAATTCCCTCGGTTCAGTTAGAGTGTCACATTTGCTAGCATCCGGGCCTAATGTTTGAGAGCGTTGCTTTGTGTTAATTTCTGGAAATTCGGTAGGATTTGAATCTAAAAGACTTTCATTAAGTTTTGATTGTTTTTTATCTAGCAGATCGCGTAGTTTTTTTGCCTGTTTTACTCTACTATTTAAATCACTACCTTCGATTGATGCTATATACCCCAAAGTAGAACCATTTAATTCAACTGGATATACAAATAATTGGTCTGCTCTGTAGCGTAATTTTGATTCTTTGCAATCAACCATAGGGTCAGAAAATCCATCAACATGGCCAGATGCTTTCCAAATAGAAGGGTGCATGATAATTGATGAATCTAATCCGACAATATCATCACGCCTTTGTACCATATCGCGCCACCAAATATTTTTGATATTATTACGTAGCTCTACTCCTATAGGACCATAGTCAAAAAATCCATTGTAACCTCCGTAGATTTCTGATGAAGCAAAAATAAAGCCTCTGCGTTTACAGAGCCCGATGATGGATTCCATTAAGGTATTTGTTTTTTCACCAGAAGAGTTTTTGGTCATAGTAAAGCAACTTTGCTACTTGCATTGATTCCGTCAAGTTTAGGATTTAATATTGAATAATTGTTATAGATATAAATAAATAAAAGTACGCTATGGGTTCAACGAAATTAACTTGGTCTAAAAAAACTACTATTGAAATAGTTTATATATTTTTTTCAATTTTAGCAAAGACATTGAGATTGGAGATGAGCAAATCGGCCCAAAACTTTTTTGGTCTAACCAAAGTGTCAATTAATGGAAATAAAATTGGATTTTTTTTATTTTGGCATAATCGGTTACTTTTAGTCTTTTTAATTATGCTTCGCTACAGGAGGCAATTCGATGGTTTCTCGGTTTTAGTAAGTGCTAACAAGGATGGTGATTGGTTTTCTCTTCTTTTAGAACGCTCAGGATATAAGACAATCCGGGGATCTGCTAATAAAAAGTCCCTGCAAGCACTCAAGGGAATTCATAAGGCAATTAAGCAAGAGAATATCGTTGGCTATGCTGCAGACGGTCCTACTGGCCCAATTTATGAATTTAAGCCGGGAGCAGTTTTTCTGTCTTATAAATACAAAGTACCTATTCATCTAATTCATCTCGAAGCAAATAATAGTATTCGATTCCCTACCTGGGATAAACTTATTCTTCCATTGCCTTTTTCTAAAGTTAATGTCAAATATGCTATAGTTAATACAGATTCTTTTAACCTCAAAAAAACTATATCAGGCACCATGCTTCCTAAGCAAAACCTGGGGAAGGCTGTTAATATCCTTAAAAAAGAGATGTCACTGATAACAGGATTAAAGGCAGGCCATTAAGGCTAGAGGTTTTGAGTTAAGTTCAAGGTTAACCAAGAGCTTGATTACCAAGAGAAAGTGGGGGCTGTGATTGAAGTTCCCCCTGGACTTGTAGATTGATTTTCACCATTCTCCCACAATTCATCATTAATCAAAAACTTATATTCGATCCTTTTTTTTGCGGACTTTGTCTCCCATACCCACTCATAAGGAGATAAGTTATTCATTATAACGCCTACATCCCAGCTTAATCCAGCTCCTTCTCCACGAATATAGAGATTATTTCCAAATCCGACATCAACACGAGCAGCAATGGTTGTTTTAATCAAAGACTTTTCTGCATTTTCGGGGTGGTTAGCCGCTTTTTCTGTGCGTTTATTTGCTTCTGTATTTTTGCTCATATATTCCGTATCACTAGATTAAGTAAATAATACTATCCAAATTACAGCAAGCAAATAGAGGGTATTATGATTATTAAATTTTTTATTAAGTGATATGCTTTTATTAAACTATTTAGAACTAAAATTTGCTTTACAATCAATCTGAAACCCAATTCTATTCGCTTTTTATTATTTCTTTTGTTCTTTCTAAGTGGTTGATTTTGGTCTGCGGGCGTTTGCTTGTAATTTACAAGAGGAAAGTCCGGACACCGAAGAGCAGAGTTCCCTATGAAAGTGGGGGCTAATTATATTACGTAAATGTTTTAGTAGGCTAACATAAGTTAGCACATAAATGTTTGAACTAATGTAAAAAGACGGATAGTATCACAGAAAATAAACCGCCTAATTTAATTTAGGTAAGGGTGAAAAGGTGAGGTAAGAGCTCACCGCACCAAAGGTAACAATGGTGGCAAGAAAAACCCAACTCGGTGCAAGGCAAAATAGGAAATCGAGTGGCTCGCTCTATGATTTTGGGTATGCCGCATAGATAAATAAACGCACATTCAGCTTTAAGCTGTTGGACAGAATCTGGCTTACAGCAGGCCAAAATCAGCGCTTGAATTTAATATTTGACATAAATTATAAAAATTTGTTTAATCTTTCTCCTTTTTTACAAAATATGGCTAACACTAAATCAGCACTGAAATATATTCGCAAGACCCAGGCACGTACATTGGCTAATCGGCAAATTAAAAGTCGCATAAAGACTTTAGCCAAACAAGTTAAGAGTGCGGCTAATTCCGATGATAAAGACTCTCTTATTGAGAAATCACGCCTTTTTATATCCACTTTAGATAAAGCAGCTAAAAGTGGTCTCGTTCATAAAAACAAAATAGCTCGTCACAAATCAGAGTGTGCAAAGCTTATGGCTTAAAAAATTTCTTACCCCAAATACTACTTACCCCTATTTCTGCAGAAGTGGATCTAGGGGTTTTTCTTGTCTGATTTAAGTTTTTTATGAGAGAATTAGAAAAAAAAACATCTATTGGATTTCCACAGCCTTTGTTAGGAGTTAAGCCAGTTAGAATTAATATAGTTTCTGAGGGCGATGAATGGTTTATTTTGAATAAACCTCCAGGAATCTCTCTTAGACAACATCCATGGGATGGAAATATGCCAAATATAGATCATGCCTTGAATTTGCAATTAGGTCAGGGTAAGAAAGAAATAATGGGCATGGAACCAACCTTATTGGGGTCTGTTTATTATATGGATGTGTTGATGAGCGGGGGAGCACTTTATGCCAAATCTAAATCATCTTTGGCTATTTTAAGAAATGCTTATGGTTCTGGATTGATGAAATTCAAATTTTATTTTCTAGCTCAGACTAAAACTCAAATGGATGATATATTTGATATAGATATACCATTATTACCTCATCGAAATAAGAGCCAAATGATTCCATCTACATCAAAGGGCAAGCAGAGTAAAACAAGATTTAGACGTATAAATCAGGGATTTGATGGTTGGGGTTTATGGGAGGCTTATGTGAATTTTTTTAGGCCGCATCAAATTAGAATTCATGCAGCTCTTTCAGGCCTTAAATTAATGAATGAATTTATTTATAGTGGGGCTAAAGCTCCAACCCTTAAGATGATTGGAATGCAAAAAAAGCTAGAAGACTTTAAAACTCCTATTTTTACAGATCTAGCCTTACATTTAAGTAGTTTAGAATTTAAATATCCAGTGAGTAAAGAGAGCTTTAACAAGGTTATAGTTCCTCAATCGAAATCATTTCGTGCAGCTTGCAAATACTTGTGCTTAGTTTAATTAATAGTAATTTATTAATTAATATAAAAAAAGCCTTTACAGGAGCTACTTTATTTGGCTTTTTCTCTCCTCTTATCTAATAAAAAAAACTTTAATTTTATTTATATGGGCAACCTTAAGAAAAAACGTCTATTAAAGATGAATAAGCACAAGCGTCGCAAGCGTTTGAAATCCAATCGTCATAAGAAAAAAGCCTGGTAAAGGATATTTCTTGAGCTCTTTCATAATGCTCAAAGGCCTCTTACCCTGTGCGTAGGTTGTAAAAGCTGTCATAGGTGTTTTTCCTATAACTAGTTTATTGGCACATCAGACATTTTTTAATCAGTTTTAATTTTCATTGTAATCTTATGTTGTAGTCGTTTGAATTTACTTAAATAGGAGCTTATTAGTAAATATAATGATATTATGGATAAGAAAGAAACTGAATTATTAGCACTTGGGAAAGCTGTTTTGGCTGTAGAGGCTAATGCAATTATGGCTGCTGCTAAGCGAATTGGGCCTACATTTGAAGAAGCGGTAGCCTTGATTAGTAAAACCAAGGGTAAGGTCATTTTCTGCGGAATTGGAAAATCGGGGCATATTGCAAGAAAGATATCTACTACTTTTATGAGTATAGGCGTGGATTGTACTTTTTTGCATGCGAGTGAAGCAATTCATGGAGATTTGGGTATCTATAAAGAGGGAGACATAACAATTGTATTTTCTAAAAGCGGAAGCACAGAAGAGCTTGTACGCCTGATGCCAGTATTTAAAGGGTTTGGCTCTAAGGTTGTAGCTATTTCCGGCAGAATCGATGCGCCAATTTCTAAGATGGCAGATATTTTTATAGATGCTAGTGTAGAAAAAGAAGCCGATCCACTCAATCTTATGCCAACTGCTAGTGCAACGGTAGCTTTAGCAATAGGAGATGCTTTGGCTTCGGCTGTTCTCAAAGCAAAAGGATTTACTTCCGAAGACTTTGCTCGTTACCACCCGGGAGGCCAAATTGGACGAAGTTTATTGCTTAAGGTCAGTGATGTTATGCATCCCTTCGGTCAAATATCTTGTTTAGATCAAAATAAGACTTTAAAAGACGCAGTTTTATCAATGACAGAATTTGCCTTGGGGGCTGCTTGTGTTGTTGATAGTTCGAATCATTTATTAGGAATTATTACAGATGGGGATGTGCGCAGACTATTAACTCAAGAAGGTTCCGTTTTAGATTTAACCCTTACCGAATGCTTAAATAGCGATCCATTAATAGTAGGTCCTGATTTTAGTTTGAGGGAGGCTTTACGCATGATGGAAGAGAGGCCATCACAAATTTCTGTTATGCCTGTAGTTAGAAAAGAAGATAAAGTTTTGTTGGGATTGCTTCGTTTACACGATATTAATCAAACTAACTTTTCTTGATTGATTTTCTCGATAGAAGTAATAAGAAAATTAAAAGCGTCTTCCACTGAATCTGTAATATAGATTAAGTCTAAGTCTTCTTTAGATATCATCCCCCAATTTACTAGGGAATCCCAATTAATAATTGATTTCCAAAATTCTGATCCAAAGAGAATAATAGGGGTTTTACCTCTTATTTTCTCTGTTTGCATCAAAGTCAGTGTTTCAAATAATTCATCTAGTGTCCCGAATCCCCCAGGAAATGCGACTAAGGCTTTAGCTAATAAAACAAACCAATATTTTCGAATGAAGAAATATTTAAACTCAAAAGCTAATTCTTTAGAGATAAAGGGGTTCAAACTTTGTTCAAAAGGTAGGCTAATTCCTAGACCAATGGATTTACCATTAGCTTCATAGGCTCCTTTGTTTGCTGCCTCCATAATACCAGGGCCTCCACCTGAGCAGATATGAAGTCTTGATTTTGGTTTGAGAGACAACGACCATTCGGTAAGTTTCTTTGATAAATCATAAGCTGCTTGATAATAGATTGAGGCTTTTAAAATTCTTTCAGCTTCTTCTTTTTCTTTAGGTATATCAGTAGAAGAAATTACTTTAGTATCGATTTTATATTTTATAAGCTTTAATCTTTCTTTTGCCTTATCCGGAGGTAGTATTCGAGCAGAACCAAATAAAACAATAGTGTTTTCTACTCCGGCTTCTTTAAATCGGTCCTTAGGCTCTATTAGCTCACATAATATTCGGATAATCCGGGCTTTTGTACTTTTTAGAAAGCTTAAGTTTTTATATGCTTTCTTTGGTAATACCTCTAAATCGCTGGTTTGGGCTTCTATATTTTTATTCATGTTATTGATGGTGTGAAAAAATAATGGATTAGTGGGTCTTTTTGATTGCGAGGTGCCTCCGAAGCGTTTGATTCTTAATTATTATTATCCTGAAAATAAGTCAGAATGTATCTTAAGCAAATTGAAATTCGTGGTTTTAAAAGTTTCGCTGATAAAACGGTCCTAAAATTATTCCCTGGAATGACCGCAGTAGTTGGACCAAATGGTTGCGGTAAGAGTAATATAGTTGATGCCATTCGCTGGGTATTAGGAGAGCAAAGCGCGAAAGCTCTGCGGGGTTCTTCAATGCAAGATGTAATTTTTGAAGGAACAGAAAAACGAAAAGCACTGCCAACGGCTGAAGTTATCCTAACATTTACTGATTGTGAAAAAGAATTAGGAACAGCTTTTAACGAAGTTGAAATTTCCAGAAGGGTTACTCGCGATGGCGGAAGTGATTATTATCTAAATGGAAAAATAGTTCGCTTGAAAGATATTCAAAGGCTTTTTGCAAACACTGGGGTGGGTAGAGTTTCTTATTCATTTATGCTGCAAGGTCAGATTGATCAAATTTTATCTACCAATGCATCAGAAAGAAGAACTATTTTTGAGGAAGCTGCTGGAATTACTCTGTATAAAAGCCAGAGGAAAGAAGCTTTGAATAAACTTGCTTTAGTAGATACTAATTTAAATCGAGTAACTGATGTTATTGAAGAAGTTAGTCGTCAAATTAACTCGTTAAAGCGCCAGGCCAGTAAGGCCTTGCGATATCAACGTCTTGAGCACAAAGCGAAATATTTAGATTTAGCAGTATCCGCTAAAAGATTCAGTGAATTTGATACATCGATCCAAGGTTCATTAGGTCGAACTAAAGTTTTATCAGAGGAAGTTAAGCGACTATCGGAAGCCCTTAACATCAAAGGGTCCAATTTGCTTAGTAAAAAACAAAAACAACAAACGCTAAATGAAACAATCCAATTACAGCAGCAAAGAGTCTACGAATTGCGATCAGAGAAAGAGAATATACTAAATCAATCAGAAATATTTTCAGTTCGTACGACTGATTCTCTTACTTTAATCGAAAATTATAAGAAAGAAATTTCTCAGCTTGAGGAAGAACTGAGTAAAATTATAAAACAAGCAAAAGTTGAAGCTGATAGCAAGCAAGAGCAATTAAATTTAATGGGTGATTCAGATCTGAAGCACCAAAATCAAGAAAATGAATTTACCCAGTATCAAGCAAAGCTCAATCATTTAGAAGAATCCTTGCAGGTCAGCCGAAATGAATCTGTGACTATTGAAGGCACAATTAATCGAATGCGTTCCGACGCCACTAGTTTGGATCTAGAAATAAAAACTTATCAAGTTAAGCACGGAGATTTGACGGAGAAATTAGTTACATGTAAACAGGAACTAACCGTTTATAAAGATACTTATAGATCTCTTCAACTTAATCAGAACAAGGCTAGTGAAAATCTATCTAATCTCGAGAGTAAATTGGAAGTAGCTCGAACGAATGCAATCAGTAAGCTTAATAAGTTTAGAGAGCTTCAAGAATCATATCAAGTTGCGGATCGATCCATTGCAAAAAAAACAGCTCAATTGCATGTACTTCAAAATCTACAGGCTAAGTTTGAGGGTTTTGCCGAAGGAGCAAAATCAATACTAGGCGGAAAATTAAATGAGGTAGCAAATGAAAGTTCAGTTTCAATTATTTCCAAGGCAATTCAAGTTTCTAAAACTCACACTATTGCGCTTCAGACATTGCTAGGCATGGCAGTTGATGCTCTTTATATCGGGGATCCCAAGAGGTCGCTTTCGATTATTAATACCTTGAATGAAAATAAATTCGGCCGTGTCTGTTTGCAAATCGATGCAGGATTACCCATTGCTACCAATATTATAAACCTACCTGATGGAATTAAGTCGGTTAATTCAGTAATATCGATTTCAAAAGATGCATTAAAACCCACTTTAACTCAATACTTTGATGGCTGTTATTTTTCTGAGAGTTTAGAGACTTTTATCAACTTCTGGATCGATAATCCTGATTTTAAGTTTACATTCGTTGCTACAGAAAAAGGTGAACTTGTTGATTTTAGAGGTCTTGTATATGGCGGTTCAGAGCAAGGAGAAGAAGCGACAGGTGTTTTAGAACGAGCAAGTGAGTTGAGGCATCTTGAAGTATCTATTGATGAAGATCGTAAAAAATTAAACACGATTCGTAAAGCTTTTGAGGCTGTAGAAAATGAGCGCAATAAAGCAACTGCTGAAGTTGATCGTTTGCGAGAGGATTTGGCACAATCTAATCAAGTGATTGCCTCCCTCAATGCAGATGCTCGTGCGCAAAAAGAGAAAATTGATAGTCTTGTTGAACTTCGGAAAAAGACTGAAATTGATAGAGAAAATCTAGAACAGTTACACACAGACTTATTAAGTAGGTCTGAAAAGTTTAAATTTGAATTAGCTGAAGCGGAATCTAATTATTCGAATCTCAGAGGGGAGAGTAAAAATATAGAACGAGAAATTGGTGATATTCGAGAAGCTATAGAAAAACAAAGAGATCAATTAGCTCATGTTCGTTTAGATTTAGCTCAAAAAAGGCAACGTTTATTATCCGCCGAGGAAAACATGAAAAGAGTTGAATCAAATAAACTAAGCCTAGAATCGAAAATTAATCAAAGAAACCAAGATATTGATTTAATTGAAGCTCAAATAAGCGAGTATTTTAAGGAATCAGAAAGTGCTAAGGCACGAGCAGATGATTTAGACAAAACAACTATATCAGTTGTTCAAACACTTGAATCGGATAAAAAGATTCTTAGAGAATTGGATGCTTTACTTACAACAACGGAAGAATCTTTATCAGGAGATAGAAAAAATCTAGCGGAAGCAGAAAGAGAATTGAGTCAAATTGAAGTCGGACTCGTAGAACGTAAGACAAAATTAGAATTTCTTAAAGAGCGAATAGAGACCGATTATCAGCAGGATTTAGCGCAAATTAATTGGCAGCAATCTTATTGGGAATCGGGAAATGAATTGAGTATTCAGTTTTCAATAGAAGGTTTAGATGATATTGATCTTCCTTCAAAAAAAAGGGAAATCCGTAGAGACCATCCTTCGGAAGCAGATTTAGTTGAGATGGATAATCTGGATTGGCTTGAAATTGGTAAAGAGGTTCAAGACTGTAAAGGAAGAATTCAAAGTATGGGCCCAGTAAATGTAGATGCTATTGGAGAATATGCAGATCTCAAGGAGAGGTATGAATTTTTGAAGAGTCAAAGTGATGACCTATGGGAATCAAAAAATCTTTTAGTCAAATCTATTGATGAAATCAATACAACCTCTTTAACCATGTTCAAGGAGACATTTGATCAGATACGAGAAAATTTCATCTACACCTATGATAAATTATCTGGTGGCGGTGTTTCAGATTTGGATTTAATTGATTCAGAAGATCCTTTGGAATCAGGAATTGAAATAATAGCCAGACCTCCCGGTACTCGCTTAAAGAATGTTACTTTACTTTCAGGTGGGCAAAGAACTATGGCTGCAGTTGCACTATTATTTGCGATTTATTTGGTCAAGCCGAGTCCTTTCTGTGTACTTGATGAAATTGATGCCGCATTAGATGATGCAAATATTGGTCGATTTTGTGAGACTCTAAGGGATTTTACAAAAAAGTCTCAGTTTTTGATTATAACCCACAATAAGCGTACTATTTCAAATGCAGACACTGTCTTTGGTGTTACAATGCCAGAAAAAGGAGTTTCTACCCTTATTTCAATGCGTTTTAACAAAAATGACGAAAATCAGTTAATTTCACTCTCCTAATCAAGGATAAAACCTCTTCCAAATTTGTGATCTACATTCAATTTGAAACCTTTTTTTTAACTCTTATTTCTCTTGGTTTATCCCTTTTATTTTTATTTTGGATTTATTATGATAGGCGTCAAAATCAGTTTCACAAAAAAGAACAGGTTCAAAAGGCTTATCACTGTATCAAGTGTAATTATTTATATTCAAGCACAGAGGAACTAGAACTAAGTATTTGTCCGAAATGTGGCTATAAAAATGACCGCCTACAATTTTAAAATGTTGCAAATCGATTTATTGTTTTCTCTATTTATCGAAATTATTTTTTTAAATTTATATTTTTGTGTTTTAAAAATACTAAGATTAAGTAAACAAGTCATCAGGGTAGGAAATTATGGCGGACACAATAGCAGTTTTAGATTTTGGTTCACAATACACGCAAGTAATTGCTAGGCGTGTTAGAGAGTTAAGGGTTTTATCTCGTATCTATCCTTATACAACTAAAGCAAGCACATTAAAAGCGGAAGGCGTTAAAGGTGTAATTCTTTCTGGTGGGCCGGCTTCTGTTTTGAGTAAGGGTTCACCACGACCAGATAAGAAAATCTTTCATTTAGGGTTTCCCGTATTGGGTATTTGCTATGGGGAGCAATTAATGGCCCACATGCTAGGAGGGAAGGTTTCAAAAAGTTCCCACCGGGAATTTGGCCATGGTACCCTAAGAATAACTAAAAAAGGAAAGTTGTTCTCTAGTTTGCCTAATCGCTTACGCGTATGGAATTCTCATGGAGATCGAATATCAAAACTTCCTACAGGATTTGAGGCAATAGCGACAACTGAGAATTCTCCATATGCTACCATACAGAATACTTCTAAGGATTTTTATGGGATGCAATTTCACCCTGAAGTTGCTCATAGTGAAGAGGGTATAAGTGTTCTTCGTAATTTCTTAGTTAAGATTTGTTGCTGCAAACAAGAATGGTCAATGTCTAGTTACATCAAACATTCTATTCAAACGATTCGTGATCAAGTTGGTGATAAGCGCGTTATTTTGGGCTTAAGTGGCGGTGTCGATTCTTCGGTTGCTGCTGCCCTCATTCATAAAGCGATCGGGAGCCAACTAACCTGCGTATTTGTTGATAATGGACTTTTAAGATTGAATGAACGCGAAAATGTTAAACGACTTTATCAAGATCATTTTGATTTAGATGTCCGTGTAGCTCAAAAAGGGAGTTTGTTTCTCTCTCGCCTCAAAGGAGTTTCTGATCCTGAGAAGAAGCGAAAGATAATCGGAAATACCTTTATTGAAGTTTTTGATGATGTCGTCACTCGTTTAAAGAAATCAGGGGATTATAATTTTCTTGCACAAGGCACACTTTATCCAGATGTGATCGAGTCTGTTGCGATAGACGGAAATCCGGCTGCATTGATAAAAAGCCATCACAATGTGGGTGGGCTGCCAAAAAAGATGCAATTAAGTCTTCTTGAGCCTTTAAGGGAATTATTTAAAGATGAAGTCCGAGAGTTGGGCAAGGAGCTTGGTTTACCTAAAGAAGTAGTTTGGCGTCAGCCTTTCCCGGGACCCGGTTTGGGCGTTCGAGTTATGGGCCCAATTCAAAAAAAAGATTTAGAAGTTCTTAGAAAAGCCGATGCGATTCTACATGAAGTGATGATAGAATCAGATTTATATTATACAGTGTGGCAATCTTTCTGTGTCTTTCTTCCAGTAAAAACAGTTGGAGTTATGGGCGATGAGCGCACCTATGAAAATGTCATAGCAATTCGTATTGTTGAAAGTATCGATGCGATGACTGCAGATTGGGCACGTATTCCATACGAAGTTTTAAGAAATGTATCGAACCGAATTATTAATGAAGTTTCGGGCTGTAATCGTGTTGTCTTAGATATTAGTTCAAAACCACCGAGTACAATTGAGTGGGAGTAGGCTTAGGATCATAAAAAGAACACTTAGCGTTATTTTATTTGATATTAAGGGAATTTCGGCCTGCTTTTAAAGTTTTCATGGTAGAATATTTTAATCTCATCCTTGTCTTAATTTAATTTTTCGGTTTTTCTTAGTTGCTTAGGATATAAAAATGAAAAAATTAGTCTACAGTGAAAATAAAGCATTTACTCAGAAACTTGAAGAATTTTGCCTAAAAGCGAATATTTCAGGAAATGTTTCAGGAGTTGTCAGTGAAGTTTTAGGTGCGGTTCAACAAAAAGGAGATGCGGCAGTTATCAAATACACTGAGGCTTTTGATGGAGCTAAGTTAAAAGATAGCGATTTAAAAATTGCGACTGAAGAATTAAAAGAAGCAGAATATTCTCTTTCTAGAGCTGATAAAATTGCCATTAAGGAGGCAATTAGTCAGGTAAAAAAATTTCATAAGCAAACTAAGCCCAAGGCGTGGTCGTCATTAAATGAGCAAGGTGGGCGTGTTGGCGAGCGTTTTTACCCAATTGATCGAGTTGGTCTCTATATACCAGGCGGTAATGTTCCTTTAGTCTCAACGGTAGTTATGACTGCTGTCTTGGCTAAACTTGCGGGTTGTCCTGAAATTATAGTTTGCACCCCTCCAAACAAAAAAGGCTTAGTGGCGCCCGCAATCTTGGCTACCTTATTCTTGATTGGCATTGAAGAAGTTTATCGTATAGGTGGTGCTCAAGCAATAGGTGCAATGTCCTACGGAACAGAAACAGTAAAGTCCGTTGATAAAATTTATGGGCCTGGAAATGCTTACGTAATGGAAGCAAAAAGGCAGGTTTTTGGAACAACTGGAATTGATTTACTCCCTGGGCCTAGTGAATTAATGGTGATTGCTGATAGTAAGGCTAAAGCTGATTGGGTGGCAGCTGATTTACTTGCCCAAGCGGAACACGGAAGCGGCAAAGAATTACTCTACTTAGTGACTACGAGTAAACATTTACTAGACCATATAAATATTGCATTGGATAAAGGTTTAAAAGAGATTTTAAATGCGAAAAAGTGCTCTAAAATCCTCAAGGAAAGAACGTTATTTATTCTTTGTAAAAACATGAGTCAGGCAGCACGTGTAGCAAATTATATAGCCCCAGAGCACTTAGAACTACAAGTCGCCGATGCAACTATTGAAAGCTTAACCAAAAAAATACGAACAGCCGGCGCAATTTTACAAGGTTATCAAACGCCAACTGTATTAGGAGATTTTACAGCAGGGCCAAGCCACACTTTACCCACTGGAAGAGCCGGGCGATTTTATAGTGGACTACAATTAGTCGATTTTATGCGGCGCACAAGTACAGTTCGTTATAATGCTAAAAGCTTAGCCATGGCGGCGCCTGTTGTTAAGGCATTTGCACGTCTTGAACAATTAGATGCACATGGTCGTTCTCTTGAAATTCGTTTACCTAAAGGGTTAGTTTCAAAAGCAAAAAAAGGATGAGCAACGATTTTGATCCAGAACCCTTAATTGTATCTTGGGTTGATAAAATTTCTCCTTACATTCCTGGAGAACAACCTCAAACGAAAGATTGGGTAAAGCTCAATACAAATGAAAACCCGTATCCGTCATCACCTAAGGTTAAAAAAGCAATTCAAGAGCAATTAGGTAAATTACGATTATACCCCGAGCCACAGAGCAAATCATTGCGCCAAGCTATTGCTGAGAAGTTTCATTTATCCACTTCAGAGGTCATTATTGGCAACGGTTCAGATAATATACTAGATATGATAACCCGAAGCTTTGTAGGCCTCGGGCAAGCAGGGCACACTGTTCCAAGTTACTCTCTATACCCTGTAGTGGTTGGATTATCGGGTGGAGATTTGATTAATATACCATTCGATAAATCGATGGATTTACCAATAGAGGCGATTGCTAAAACTCCGGCATCAATATTTTTTTTAACCAACCCAAATGCACCGACGGGTGTTGGGTTTTCTATAGAACATATCGAGGAACTTCTAAAAAAAATGCAGGGTATCTTGGTTGTAGATGAAGCTTATATTGATTTTGGGGGGATATCTTCGGCTGCACTCATACCTAAATATAAAAATTTGATAGTGGTTCAGACATTTTCAAAAGCTTATAGTTTAGCTGGTCTTAGAGTTGGATACGCGCTTTCTCATTCTTCTATTATTAAAGTGCTGGATCGGGTTCGGGATGCTTATAATGTTGATCGTTTGGCACAAGTAGGTGCCCTAGCTGCTATTAAAGATATCTCCTATTGGGAGAAAAATTGTCAACGGATCATAGAGACGCGATTAAAAGTTGAAGCTAAATTAGAAGGCTTGGATTGGTTCACTTACAAATCTGTTTCTAATTTTCTTTTTACACAGCCTAAAAACAATAAGGGTGTTACTGGTTCTAGAGTAGCTAAATCTCTATATGAATTTTTAAAGTCAAAGCGAATATTGGTCCGGTATTTTGATGCTTATGCTTTAACTTGCTCTTTTTTAAGAGTCAGTATAGGAACAGATAATCAAATGAAAAACTTTTTTGAAGGTATTGAATTATGGCACAATCAAGAACAGCAGAACTAACCCGAAATACTAAAGAAACTCGTATTAATGCTGAGCTGAATATTGACGGCACAGGTATTTCTAAAGTCGATACAGGGATTCCTTTTTTTGACCATATGTTAACTCTTTTTGCGCGTCATGGATTGTTTGACTTATCAGTCAAAGCAGATGGAGACATAGCGGTTGATTATCACCATACAGTTGAAGATACTGGTATTGTGCTTGGGCAGCTTGTTAAAAAAGCATTAGGAGAAAAGCGTGGTATAAATCGATACGGATTTTTTCTTTTACCAATGGATGAATCCCTTGCTCGTGTTTCGATAGACCTTTCAAATCGCCAAGCTTTTGTGTATAAAGTTACAGTTAACGATCTTATGGTGCGTGATTTTAATATTGGATTAGTGAAAGAATTTTTTCAAGCCTTTGCTAATGAAGCATGTTGCAATTTACATATTAATTTAGAATACGGAGAGGAGCCTCACCATGTTGCTGAAGCTATTTTCAAATCTTTTGCCCGTGCTCTAGATAGTGCCACACAAATTGATCTACGTCTTGGTGATAGTATTCCCACGACCAAGGGAATGTTGTAGTTTCAATTATTCTAGATAGAGAAATTTTCTTTCCTAATCTTATTTTATGTCAGTGAATAAAAAAATTCCTAAGCTTGCTGTTATAGATTATGGTATGGGTAATCTGAGATCAGTTATTAAAGCTTGGCAAGCGGTAGGAGCAGATGCTTATTTGATTGATAAGCCCGAAGCAGCACAGCAAGCAGACGCTTTAGTTTTTCCTGGTCAAGGTGCAATTGCTGATACAATGAAGTTACTAGTAAAAACAGGGTTAGATCAATTCATTAAAGATTGGATTGCATCAGACAGGCCTTTTTTTGGAATCTGTTTAGGCTTACAGGCACTATTTGAATATTCTGAAGAAGGAGAGACTAATGGGTTAGGAGTATTCTCAGGTGTAGTTAAAAGATTCCCTTCTGGAATCAAGACTAGAACAGGCCTTAAAGTTCCACATATGGGATGGAATTCAGTTGATTTTGATTCGAATAAAACTGGTTTGTTAACTGAAGCTCTAGAAAAAACAGTGGATCAATTTTATTTTGTGCATAGTTATTACGTTGAGCCTAAAGACCAAGAAATAGTTTTATTTAAAACTCAATACGGAGAAACCTTTTGCTCAGGAATTCTCTCAGGCAAATGTCTGGCTGTGCAATTTCATCCTGAAAAAAGTCAAGTAAAAGGATTGCAACTTTATTCAAATTTTTTAAAAACCATTATTACTTGATGTATGCTAACAAGGAATACAGTAGTTCAATAATGGATAATTCAGGTACAATAAGAATCGGTGACGTTAATTATGATTTCCCAATTATGATGGGAACTGAATCTGAGGGTGCTATTGATTTAAGAACTCTTCGTTCAAAATCTGGTTATATAGCCTTTGATGAAGGCTATGGAAATACCGGTTCTTGTGAAAGTTCTATAACTTTTATTAATGGAGAGAAAGGAATCCTAAGGCACCGAGGATATCCTATAGAGCAACTTGCTGAGAGATCTTCTTTTTTAGAGACAGCGTATCTTATTATGTATGGTCAATTGCCTAACATGGTTACCCTAAGTGCCTACAAGAGAAACATTTTAAGCAATGCTACCCTTGATGCGAAAATGTACCCATTATTTGAGGGTTTTCATAAGGACTCACATCCAATGGCTATGCTATCAGCCATTGTAAATTCTCTATGCACTTACCATTCGGAGTATGCCACCAATAGTCGGAAATTAGATTTAGAACATTTTGATGCAGCATCTTCCATTTTGATGTCAAAAGCACGAAGCATTGCTGCAATGTCTTATCGAAAAAAAATGGGACTTCCTATGATGGAATCAGATTCAAATAAATCTTATGCGGAGGATTTTTTACATATGATGTTTTCGAAGCAAGGAATGCCTTATGAGGATACATGCGGTGCATCAAAAGCCTTGGATCTATTCTTTTTGCTACATGCAGATCACGAGCAAAATTGTTCAACTTCAACTGTGCGCATGGTAGCATCTAGTGGAGCGAATCTTTTTGCATCTATTTCAGCAGGAATTTCAGCCCTTTGGGGGCCTTCTCATGGAGGTGCTAATATGGCAGTAATAGAAATGCTTGAGGCAATACATGCCTCAGGTGATGACGGTTCTGGATTTATTGAAGCAGCAAAATCCGGTCAAGCAAAATTAATGGGCTTTGGGCATCGTGTTTATAAAAACTATGATCCAAGGGCAAAAATTTTAGGTAAGAGCGCAGTTAGCGTTTTAGAAAAAATAGGTGTTAATGACCCTCTCTTAGATATTGCAAGACGTTTAGAAAGAGCTGCACTTGAAGATGACTACTTCATCAAACGCAAACTATATCCTAATGTTGATTTTTATAGTGGTATCATACTAAAGGCAATTGGCATACCGGTTGATTTTTTTACAGTAATGTTTGCTTTAGGACGTATTCCGGGGTGGATGGCTAATTGGAAGGAAATTGCAGAAAACCCAAAGAGCCGAATCCATCGTCCTCGTCAAATTTACATTGGCGAAAATGAGCGAAATTTTATTAAATTAGAAAAGCGAAAATAACTAATTTATATTAGTTATTTAGATTCTGTTCGAATAAATGTCTCTAGTTTGTAACCTGTTAAATCTTGTATACCTTTCAGTAAAAGCCAAAGCGCATACATTGTAATAAATAAACATGGAATGGCGATAATTGGCCAGCTCCAAAGCATCATCCGTCCAACTTCTGCATTATAGGCATCTGTTCCGCTCGGGCTAATAACAATCCAACGCGCTAGTAAAAAGTTTAAGATCGCACTGAAAATAAACGAGAAGCCGAGCCAATATGTGCAACGTTCCAAAAGCTTATCAAAGTCCACCCGACAATTTTTCTCATCAAGAGCTGAATCGATCTTATCTATATTCATAAGCTCTGGATTAAGTAAAAAAGTTCGAACCAAAGGGTAAGGAGTCCGTAAGGAAAGAATTACTACTAAACCAATGATAGCAGGAATAGCCGCTTCTTTTATAGCAAACCACTTTGTTGGGATTTCTAGAATCCCAATGCCTCCCGTAAGTAGAACACTTATTAAACCTAAAACCGATATGAAATTATATTTTCTACGAGTTATGAAATCATAAAAAAAGTATCCAATAGGAAAAAGTAATGCTAAAATCAATATGGGAACAGCAGTATTTTCAAAGCTATCTGAAAAAAGATGTCCGAACCAGGCATCTCCTTTATTTAAAATAAAGATAGGAATTAAAATATTGAAGCCCAGATTTAAAAAGACATTTTCTTTTTTTGGGTCG
>CAJWMY010000003.1 GCA_913044165.1 uncultured Puniceicoccaceae bacterium | reverse complement strand
CCAGCTAGATAATTTGAAAAAATCTTATGAAAAGGCTACCAAAATGAAAGTTTCGGACAGACATCCCTATTCAGGAGATCTTGTTTTTACTGCTTTTTCAGGCTCCCACCAAGACGCTATTAAAAAAGGAGTTGATCGTATGGCACAAAACAAAGAAGATCAAACTTTATGGGAAGTCCCTTATTTATTAATAGACCCGAATGATTTAGGAAGAGATTATGAAGCAATTATAAGAATTAATAGCCAAAGTGGGAAAGGTGGCGTTGCTTATATATTAAATAATGATCACGGACTAGATCTACCAAAGTCTATGCATCAAGAAGTTGGTAATGCAATTAACCTTTTTGCCGACCAAAAAAGTCGTGAAATAAAAAGTGATGAAATCTTCAATCAATTTAAGCAGACTTTTGTAAATCTAGAAAAACCACTTAAATTAATCGCCATTGATAGAAAATTAAATGGCACTATTGATTCTGTCATTCTAAATGCGAAAATAGAAATTAAAGGAAGATTTCATTGTATAGAGGGAACGGGGAATGGCCCTATCAGTGCTTTTGTAGATGCCTTAAATGGAGCATCTTTAAAAAATTTTACATTAAATGACTATCGCCAGCATTCTATTGGAAGTGGCTCAAAAACTGAAGCTGCTGCATATGTACAAATTAAGGGATTAAGCAGTAAATATTTCTATGGATGCGGAATTGATCCTAATATAGAGAAAGCAGGACTTAAAGCCTTAGTCAGTGCTTATAATAGATTAAATAATACTCAGTAAAATTTAGACCAAAATACCTTCAATGCAATTTTTTAAATATCATGCTCTCGGAAATGACTATCTCGTTCTAAACCCCAAAGACTGTCCAAATATATTTAATGCATCACAAATAAAAAATATCTGTCATAGAAACTATGGACTTGGTTCAGACGGAATATTATACGGGCCTCTGCAATCTAATGATGCAGATTTTGCTCTGAGAATTTTCAACCCTGATGGTTCAGAAGCGGAAAAAAGCGGAAATGGGCTAAGGATATTTGCCCGATATTTATACGACACAAAGTTGGTTAAAAATGAATCATTTTCTATTATGACAATAGGCGGAAAAGTTAATGTTCAAATAAAAGATCCTTTTAATTCTATATCCGTAGATATGGGTAAAATTAAATTTCTTGAAACTCTAGACTTAGAAGCGAATAACAATAATTATACCTGTCACATAACAAATATTGGAAATCCGCATTGTGTTATACCTCTAAATTCAATATCAAAATCCATTGCAATATCCGACGGAGCATTCTTAGAAAAGCATCCGTATTTCCCAAACCGAACAAATGTACAATTTCTGAAAGTAATTGACCGAAATACTATCCAAATTGAAATTTGGGAGCGGGGAGCAGGTTATACCTTAGCTTCAGGATCTAGTAGCAGTGCTGCTGCTGCAGTCGCCCGCAAATTAGGATTATGCGATGATTTCATTAATGTTATAATGCCCGGCGGATCCCTACAAATAGAAATAGAGAAGGACTATAGTATTCGAATGACAGGCGCCACAACAAGGGTTGGGGATTTCTTACTCAACAAGGAACTTTTCCATAAAATACCCTAAAGCGTAAGACCAATTAAATCACCATCAATCTGTAACAATAAAATCCCCGCCTGTGCCGTATTGTGGAAGTTCTTAGCCTTTTAAAGCTAAGGTGGGGACCCTTTGAACATCGTCTATCGTCCTTATTAAAGGCAAGATATAAGAAATTTTTTGTAATCCCCATGCAAAAAAGAGTAAAGGACAGAACTTCGAAAACTCTCGAACACTGCAGGGTATATCGCAAAAATGTAAGAAAATATTTTTTTATCAACATTAAATAGATAAAACTATGCTTTGCTTTGATTGACATTTACCAATAACTTAAGTCAAATCTAAAAAAAGATGAAATTACTACTTTCCCTTATTACATTATATTTATCATTATTTCATACGAGCTGCACCTCCCTCAAGACTAACGATGAGAGATCAGAGATTCAAATAATTTCCATTATTCCTGAGTATATAAAACATGAAGAGTTTGTAAGCATAAAAGAATATTTGACAGGAAAAGAGACCACAAAAAATCGCTTAATACTTCGTTCAATAGATCGTAAAAGAACCGGCCTTTATTTGACTGTAAGCCTAAATAAAAAAGTTACCCATCTTCCAGCCGACACTCAAATCATATGCGAGATCTTTATGCCCGGTGAACTTAACGCAAAAATTTTCGAATTTCCTTTACCAAAAGTTAATCACCTCCCTAAAACCAGACATCTACTACTAGGTCTAACTGGGAAAGATTGGGATTATGAGGACGATGCGTTACCAACTGCATGGAAAATCACTTTAGTTGATAGCAAGGAGAGGATTATTGCGCGTAAAAGTAGTCAAGTTTGGAGCTTATAAAAAAATAATATTTTCTATTGTTTAGTGAAAAAAATTGAATTCACATCTTGGCATGATTTGACAGACAGTCCTTATTTTGATGAAGCAAGCTTCTATGAAACGTTTGATGGCGGGCAATCATTTAATTGGAAAATAAAGGAAGAATATGTAGAGGGAATATTTTTAAATGCGATCTTCCGAATAAAATTGAAACGCAATAAATTAGTTTTCTCAATTCCCAAAGGATTAGATAGCAAAACAGCTGAAAAAAAATTATCAAATTATGTTGCCAATGATATTGATTTTAAATCAATTCAAGACCAATTGCCTTGGAGATCTGATCCTATATTAAAATGCTCGATTGAGGCATTTCCTCATTTGAGGATTTTACGACAGCCATTAAATGAAACATTGTTTAGCTTTCTATGTAGCTCATCAAAACAAATACCACAAATAAAGCAAATTCTTGATTTGTCAGCTAGCCGATATGGAGTAAATATTTTCTCTAATTACAGAAGTCTTCCCACTTGGACAAAACTTGCTCAATTAGCTGAAACTGAGCTCAAAGAATTAAAATTAGGGTTCCGGTCAAAATATATCTATAAAACCGCAAAATTCATTAATTCAAACCCTTCTTGGTTGAATAAATTAAATGACCTTTCTCTCAATGATTCCAAAAAACAACTCATGCGTCTTCCTGGAGTTGGAGAAAAGATTGCTGATTGTGTTGCCCTATTTGCATTGGGAAAATTAGATGCATTTCCAATTGATACTTGGATAGAAAAAATACTAATTAAAGCTTACGAATTGGAAGACTTTAATAAAAATCAGCTTATTCGTTTTGCTCAGCACCATTTTGGGCGCTATGCAGGGTACGCTCAACAATTTTTATTTGCTGCAGCAAGGTCTAAGGTCATAAAGCTTTAAATAGCTTTTGCTGATAAAATTCCTATTAGGAAACCAGATAATCCTCCAAAAACTGATAAAGAAGCATAGATAATAGCACTATAAATATCATTAGATAAAATCGCTTCTGATAATATGTAGACGAAGGAAGCAAATGTAGTAAAGCCTCCGCAAAATCCCATACCCCAAAAATGCATTAAAAATTGAGATGTATTCTTTAGCTTAATAGAATAATAAAATAATCCAAAACCCAATAGATATGAACCTAATATGTTAATCAAAAGTAATGAAAACTCCGGTTGCAATGATCCATATGAAAGAAAAAATAAATCCAATAAATAACGAACTATTCCCCCAAGGGCACTTCCAAGTCCAACTGCATATATATTTTTCAAAGCAACTCCTCCTAAAAAGTAAAAAAAACGCAGATAAACCCCAACAAACATCCGAACAAGCTAGTCATAAGATATATCAATGCCATTCCAAATTGATTTTTTGTTATTAAATTATAGACCTCAAATACAAATGCCGAAAAAGTTGTAAGTCCCCCAATAAAACCAACTATTATAAAAGTTTTTAAATTGAATTCTGTAAATAAATCAATCGATTCTAAAAGCAAATAAGATAAAATAACGGAACCTAAAAAATTAGCAGAAAATGTCCCAATCGGAAATCCCTTGATACAAAAATTATTTAAACTTACTGAAAGCATGAATCGCAGCATGCCGCCGATCATTCCTCCTAGAAAAATATATAAAAAAATCACAACGTCTTTTTACATATCAAACATACATAGTAAACCTGAAACTAAATAATTCTTTGAAATTAGTCCTTGATCTTTTTTAATAGTCTTCTTTTATCGATCATCTACATTTAATCAACAATAACATGACACAGCATAACAGCTTTAAGGCCAATGAAGGTGGCGGTAAAAAAAATCGCACAGTTTTAAAACGATTTGAACGAGTTGACTTACTTCGCAAGCGAGGTGAATGGTCTGAAGGCCAACGTGTGATCGGATTAAAAAAAACTAAGCCCGAAGAATAAGAATTAATAACAATTTCACTAAGCCCTCTTATTTGAGGGCTTTTTCTTTTTACAAGACTCTCTTTGTCTTTAATTCTTAAAACTAAAATCAAAAATTTAAAACAATGATTACTCTCAATAAGATTAAACATCATTATGGAGAAAAGGTATTATATGATGGTTTAGATGCGACTATCACCTCAAGGGACCATATTGGGCTAGTTGGTTCTAATGGGTCTGGCAAAACAACCCTTCTTAAAATTTTAATGGGGGAAATTGAGGCAAATCATGGTAGCATTGAAAAATCAGAATATGTAAATATAGGCTACCTTCCTCAAGATGGCATACAAACCTCAGGTCGCACTCTCTTCAAGGAAGCTGAAACAGCTTTTGGAGACATCCTAAAATTACAAGACAAACTCGCTAAAGCCGAAGAAGTTATGCTTGAGATGGATACAAACACTGAAGAATATTATGACTTAATTGACCTAATGGGAGAATGGGAACAAAGGCTTGAAGAATACCAACCCGATCGCATAAAATCAAAAATTGAAAGAATCCTAACTGGTATTGGTTTTGAATTATCTGACATGGACAGAGATACGGGAGAATTTTCTGGTGGTTGGCAAATGCGAATTGCTTTAGCAAAACTCTTGTTAAAAAGTCCTTCACTAATTATCTTAGATGAGCCAACAAATCATCTAGATATTCGTTCTCAAAGTTGGGTCGAAAACTATCTAAAGAACTATCAAGGTGCCTTAATTGTTATTTCCCATGACAAAGCCTTTCTTGATACTGTTTCAAATAAAACTTTTGAACTTAAGCTAGGTGCGCTTAACATTTACAAAGGAAATTATTCTCACTACCTAAATGAGAGTCAGAAGAAACTCGAAGTACTGCGAAAAGCATTCGCTAATCAGCAAAAAGAAATAAGAGAAACGAAAGATTTTATAAATAAGTTTCGTTCAAATGTTAAGAAAGCCAGCCTTGTACAAAGTCGAATAAAGCAATTAGAGAAACTACAATTAATTACAATCCCAAAGGAAGAGAAAAAAATATTTTTCCGATTTCCTAAACCGCCACCATCAAGTGCCAAAGTAATTACGATAAAAGAATTACACAAAGCATATGGAAGCAATATCGTTTTTAATGGGCTTAACTTACGAATTGATAATGGTGACAGAATAGCTGTAGTAGGAGTTAATGGAGCTGGAAAATCCACTCTAGCACGTATCATGGCAGATCAAGAACCCTACCAAAGTGGCACAGTCGAAATAGGGATTAATACAGTTATTTCCTATTTTGCTCAATCACAGGCTGAAGATCTTAACCCAAATAATTCAGTGCTAGAAGAAGTCGAAATAGCTGCTGCTAAAAGTGGTAATCAGGAAGCAAACCCGAGGTCTGCTCTTGGAGCATTACTATTTTCAGGTGATGCTGCATTGAAGAAAAATCATGTACTCTCTGGCGGAGAGAAAAATAGAGTCGCCCTATGTAAAATGCTAATGCAATCAGCAAATTGCTTAATTTTGGATGAGCCAACTAATCACCTAGACTTAAAATCGAAAGCGGTTCTGCAAGATGCAATAAATGCTTTTGAGGGCACTGTCATATTAGTTTCCCACGATCGTTCTTTTTTAGATGGTGTTGTAAATAAAGTGTTAGAGGTTTCTAAAGGAAGTATGCGTATGCTTACTTGTAATGTCTCTGAATACATCCAACGTATTGAATCTGAAATGGAGACTAAATAAAATGGCCCTTAAATTTAAATATAAAGCCATTGCAGCTATGGCGAAAAATAGAGTCATAGGAAATAATGGCGCTATCCCTTGGTATATACCTGAAGATTTCAAATGGTTTAAGCAAAATACTATAGGGCAAACATTACTGATGGGAAGAAAAACATTTGAATCAATAGGAAGACCCTTGCCAGATAGGCAAACTCTCATATTATCTCGCTCTAGCTACATTGCAGAGCATACAATCACTGTTTCAGACATGGATTCTATAGAAAAATCTGCAGAAAATGAGAACATATGGGTTGCAGGTGGCGCGGAAATATATAAGTTAATGTTACCACATTGTGATGATTTATATTTAACTAGAGTCAATGCGGAGCACGAGGGAGATACTTTATTCCCTGAATTCGAAAAAGACTTTAAACTAAATTCTATAATCGAAAATAATAAGCTCTTTTCTATTGAGCATTGGATTCGTTAACATCCATATATACTCAAATCTGAAATTATTATAGATGTACAGATTAATGGTTAATAGGATTATTTTCCTCTGCTTCCTTTTTCTTATCCCACTTGAAATGCTTGTCAGGTAAAGTACCGCCTAGTTCAAGAAGTTTTTCTTTACCATATACCATTGATTCGCGAGTGTAACCAGATAAAGAAAAATTGTCTTGAAGAAAAATAGCTTCCTCTGGACAAACTTCTTCGCAAAGCCCGCAGTATATACAGCGCAACATATTAATATCGAAATCTTTAGGTTCTTTCTCTATGTGCGATCTATCTTCATTAGTATCTGGATCAATTTCACTAGGTTTAATTCTTATGGCTTTAGGTGGACAAACAAACTCGCATAGTTGGCAAGATACACATTTAACTCGACCCTTAGGATCTTTGACTAGAGTCGGAATCCCTCTGTACTTATCGGGTATAACCGGACGGACTTCTGGGTATTCCATCGTAATTGACTTTTTAAACATATTTACAAAAGTCGTTGCCAATCCAGAGGCAATTTGCGGGAGAAATGTTTTTTCAGCAAATGTAAGTGGCTTACGCTCTAATACTTTTGTTTTAGCCATAGTCTTTAGTACGAGATTTTATCAATAAGTGCGATTACAAATATGTAAAAAATGAAATTAACAATCGCAAGTGGGAGTAAGATTTTCCAGCCAAGGTGCATCACATGATCATAACGGAAACGAGGCATTGACCAACGCATCCATATAAAAAAGAATATCATTAGAAAAATTTTGAGCAAAAACCAAAGCGTTGAACAGATTACTCCAAAGAATCCTGCCGGCCAAGGGTCAGATATTCCTGGAAGAAAATGCCATCCTCCTAAGAAAAGCAGTACAAATAAAGCTGAACCCATTATTATGTGGGCATATTCAGCAACAAAGAACATACCAAATTTAAATGCGCCATATTCTGTATGGAAACCCCCCACTAGGTCAGTTTCTGATTCTGCCATATCGAAAGGCAATCGGTTTGTTTCTGCAAAGATTGCTACTAAAAAAATAAGCGCTGAAATCGGTTGCCAGAGAATTAGCCAGAGTGTCTTCTGTGATTGAACAACCCCGAATAAGGACAATCCATAGTCTGATCCTGGCGCAGCAGCCCACAAGAAAACCGGTAAAATTGATAATCCCATAGCAAGCTCATAGGATATCATTTGGGCTGTAGAACGTATAGAGCCTAAAAATGGATACTTACTATTAGATGCCCAACCAGCAAGGACTATTCCGTAAACTCCTAAAGATGAAACAGCTAAAATAAATAAAATACCTACATCAATATCAGCAAGGACTACGGGCTGTACCAATCCATTAGTATCTATATAGCGTCCAAAAGGCAAAACAACCATTGTAGTTAATGCAGGAGCCAGGGCTATAATAGGAGCTAAATAATAATATGTAAGGCGGACGTGCTTGGGAGTAATTTCTTCTTTAAATAAAAATTTTAAGCCATCTGCAGCAGGGTGAAAAATTCCTAATCGAGTTAAAATATTACCGATAATAGGAATCTGACTAATGATTGGAATCTTGGCACGATTTGGACCTACTCTTCCTTGAATTAGACTGCAAATCTTTCGCTCAGCAAGAACTGCATAAGCACACATTGTCATAAACACTACCATCATACCTAGTGCATAAAGAATTGGAATTATATAATCTAAGAAATCCATAACATAATTAAACAACCTCTAGCGATATTTTAGATTTATATTTAAGATTATCTGATTCAATAAAATTGAGTTTACTCCAGTCACTACTTTCTAAAGGCACCCCTTCTTCTGTAATATTTGACCAATTTACTATACTAAGCAAAGGAATGTGTTCTGAGATTTCACTCCAAAGAGTTTGAATATCCATTCCTGGATTTGGACTATCTGAACCTTTAAGACGTAATAAAAGGCACTCAAGAATTGTTCTGTCTGCCACTAATCCATTTGGAGCGGGAATTGCCTGATCAAACTTTTGAAGTCGGAAATTTTGATTAACGAAAGTTCCCTCTTTTTCAAAAACACTTAAACTAGGAAAAATTACTTTTGAATACTTTGCTGTAGTATTATCAACAGAACCAAAATAAATAATTTGAGTAGTCTCTTTAAGAGTATCAAGCTTAATACCAAGAGTTTCAATGTCTTCATTAAAAACAATCAAGGTCTCTATCTCGCCTTGATTGATTTTATTTCTTAAAGCGCCTAATTCATTACCGGGAATCGCATCAATTAGTCCGTTGATTAATGCACCCCGTAAATTAGGAGACCTATCTTCAGAAAGGAGTAGTCCATCTCCCTCACCATGATGTTGTATCATTTCGTAATCAGCCTTCAAATGATCAACTAGTTTTTTTAATAAAAATTGTTCTTCAAATGAACTAAATGGTGATCCTATCACACCAATTGAATTAGAATTTAAAAGACTAGCAGTTGCAACTAATGCATCATCTAATTTTTTCTTCACGCTATCAACAGTATATGAATTTAATCGATCTTTAGACTCAAATGCTTTAAATAAATTCCTGCCAGAATCTGTCATCCATGTGTCATTTACGGCATCATTTCGCCTTGGAGTAATTCTATAAATTTTTCCCTCTCTGCTCCAAATCTCTGTGTTTGATCCGACACTGCTTTCCGTGCATATACTCTTGGTGCGTTTTAAAAACCAAACACGCATTTTAAATCGGAAGTCAGTACTCGTTAAAGCACCTACGGGACATATATCGACTGTGTTGAGTGAGTAATTATTGTCTAACTCTTTACCTGGATAACATGTTAATGTAGAATAAGTGCCTCGGTCAATAAATCCAAGGACATCATCTTTAGCAATCTCTTGAGAAAAACGAATACATCGTGAACACAAGATACAACGTTCATCATCTAAAGTTACCCGAGGACCTAAGCGTGTTCGTTTTGGTTTAACATTCTTATCTTCCTTAAAACGACTAAAGCCTCGCCCATGCTCAGCAGAAAACTCTTGTAATCTACATTCACCTGCTTGGTCACATATTGGACAATCTAATGGGTGATTTATTAATAAAAATTCAGTTACTCCGTTTCGAGACTCAACAACTGTCGCTGAATTAGTACGAATATGCATACCTTCGGATACAATTGTAGAACATCCTATTACCGGCTTAGGAATCCATCCTATCTTAGGATCTCCATTGTCTTCAAGTATAGGATGACCCGATTCTCGATCTTTTAATGGGCTGCCCACCTCCACTAAACACATACGGCAATTACCAACAATAGATAGTTTAGGATGGTAACAGTAATGCGGTATCGCTTTCTCTTTCCCTACAGATCGCATAGCCTCAATTACATTAACACCTTTAGGAACTTGTGCTAAATTACCATCAACATTTATAGTAATTGTATCTGTAATATTGACCTCAATCATGGAAAATTAAATTAAAGTTGGTTTTTGGTTAGATACTTCACCTTTTTCTCGAAGAAGAGATTGTTCTTTCGCCTTAGCTACAAACTCGTCTTTAAATTTAGAAACAAAACTTTGTACTGGCCAAGAAGCTGCTTCTCCAAAAGCACAAATAGTCCTACCCGCAATTTGATCAGCTATATCAGTTAATAGCCCAATATCTTCTTCACGGGCTCCTCCATTGCACATTCTTGTCGTAATTTTTTTCATCCAAGGTACACCTTCTCGACAAGGAGTGCATTGTCCACAGCTTTCATGTGCATAGAAGTAATTAATATTTGCTAAAGCTTCAACCATATCAGTCGTATCATCCATAATAATTACACCTCCAGAACCAGACATTGATCCAACTGCCGCAAGACTATCAAAATCCATTGGGATATCTTCAATACCCCAATCAAAGCTTGTTCCATCTTTAAGCTTTCCTTCAAAGCGCTCATCAGCCCTAAGGATTTTTGAAGAGGAACCTCCAGGTATCACTGCCTTCAATTTTCGTCCTGGCAATAGTCCCCCACAGACATCATAAATTAATTGTCCTAGCGTAATTGCAGCACAAGGAAATTCATAATAACCTGGATTTTTTACATGGCCAGATACGCACCAAATCCTAGTTCCGGTATTCCCTGGAGTACCAATTTTAGAAAAAGCTTTACCTCCCATTTCAATTATATGTTTAACATCACATAGGGTTTCTACGTTATTAACGATAGTGGGACATTGATATAAGCCTAAAGCTGCTGGAAAATAAGGTGGCTTAATTCTTGGATTTGCTCGCTTCCCTTCGAGAGATTCAATTAAACCAGTTTCTTCTCCACAGATGTAGGCTCCCGCTCCCCGATGGACAATAATGTCACAAGAGTAATCAGAACCTAGAATTTTATCTCCTAAAAAGCCCCTTGAGCGTGCTTCTTCAATAGCTTTTTCAAGAATTTTATAACCCTCAAAAAACTCTCCTCTAATATAAATAAAAGCTAATTTAGCCCCAATTGCATAAGCAGCGCAAAGCATTCCTTCTATTAACTGATGAGGGTCTTTATGGATAATCTGACGATCCTTAAAAGTTCCCGGCTCAGATTCATCTGCATTACATATTAGATAGATGGGTTTACCTGATTTTCGATCTAGAAATTTCCATTTCATTCCAGCAGGAAAGCCAGCGCCCCCGCGCCCCCTAACACCTGAATCTATAACTTCCTTGCAAATATCCTCTGGCTTCATTTTGAATGCTTTTTTAAGTTGCTCGTACCCACCATATTTAATATAACATTCAATATTATTGGTGTATCCTGGCTGATCAGCATACTTTAAAATCAATCTTTGTTGTTTAATAGCCATAATAAAATTTTTACCCAATCTCTATCGTTTTGTTTTTAATCTTATCTATTAAATCTCGAGTAACATCCTCCTTCACTCCAGTGTATTCTTTTTCACCTATCATTACAACTGGGGCATTACCGCAATCGGCATGGCATTCTACATACTCTAGGGTAACCAAGCCGTCTGGACTAGTTGATCCAACTTCACAATCAAAAGCATCTTCAAATTGCTTACAAGTTTTGTAAGCACCAGCAAGTGCGCAAGATAATGTCCGACACACCCTTACTTGATAACGCCCTGGAGCTTTTGTCCTCAACATAGGATAAAATGTTACAATTTCGGATATATTAATTGGCTCTAAATCCAAACGATTAGCTATCCATTCAATAGATTCATTTGATAAATAACCTATATCCTCTTGAATCAAGTGACACAAGGGCAAGGCAGCACTTCGCTTATTTGGATAGCGAGGCACTAATTGATCAATTTTAGCAATAGTTGTTTCTTTTAAATCCATTTATATTTTGACAATTAACGATCACATTCCCCCATAACGAAATCCAAGGAACCTAATATTACTGTTGTATCAGTTAAATGATGTCCCGGTAAAAGTTCACTTAAAATACTTAAATTGCAGAAAGAAGGGCCCCTAATTTTAAGTCTATATGGAACACCCCCTCCTTTAGATACAATATAAAAACCTAAAGCACCTTTTGGATTTTCTGCCTCAAAATAAACTTCACCTTTAGGCATTTGAGGGCCCTCAGTCACCAACATAAAATTCTGAATCAACTCTTCCATACTAGTTAAAATCTTTGCCTTAGGTGGAGCAAATATTTTTTTAGCCTCCTCTGCATAATATAAGCCCTCAGGAAAATTTCCAATTACTTGACGAATAATAGAAACACTTTGTTTAATTTCCTCAGCCCTCATCAAATAGCGATCATAGCAATCCCCGTTTACACCAATGGGTACTTCAAAATCATATTTTTCATATCCGAGGTAAGGCTTATCTTTTCTTAGGTCTAAGTCTATACCACAAGCCCTTAAATTAGGCCCTGTTATGCCATAACTAATTGCTTTTTCTTTAGAAATAGACCCTATTCCTACTGTACGATCCATGAATATCCGATTGCGAGTTAACATCCTATCAACTTGATCTAGGACTGGAATAACTCCCTTACAGAAAGAATTTACACGGCCAAGCCATCCATCGGGAATATCTCGAGCAACTCCTCCAATTCTAGTATAACTAGTTGTAAAGCGAGCTCCGGTTAATTCCTCAAATAATGTATATAGTTTTTCGCGCTCGGTAAATGTATACATAAATACCGTCCAAGAACCCGCATCCATGCCATATACCCCTACACCTAAAAAATGAGAAGAAATTCTCGCTAATTCACAACAAATAACCCGAATAGCTTGGCAGCGCTCAGGAACTTCTAGCTTTGCTAATTTTTCTACAGCTAAAGCATAAGCCACATTGTTAGCAAGCGGCGCTAAATAATCTAGCCTATCTGTGTAGGGAACAAATTGATTATATGTCATATTTTCAGCAATCTTTTCATCCCCTCGATGTAAATAACCAAGCACTGGCTCACATTCCGTAATAAGGTCACCATCCAATTGCATCATTAAACGCAATACTCCATGCGTAGTTGGGTGAGAAGGCCCAACATTTAGTGCCATTTTTTCTGTCTTTAATGCAGGTTCACATTCTGAGGATCTAGAACCGATATCACCAACTGAAAATTCTTTTAAATCAGACATAATGTAAAAATTGGATTAATATTCATGACCCCTTTGCTTTAGATTCGTTCCAACTTTCATCTTTAGCAGTGGGTTCTGTTTGGCTCATTTTTCCATCTCCTGAAGAAACAAATGGACCCCCCATCATAGGTGCAGCAGCAACTTTGACTTTAGTTTGCTCAGCCACATCTGCAGCAGGCAATGGTGTCTCAATCCCGGCAAGGGGAAAGTCTTTTCGCAACGGATGGTAGGGATAATCGTCCCACATCAAAATTCTTTTAAGGTTGGGATGCCCATCAAAATGAATTCCCATTAAATCATAAGTTTCCCTCTCGTGCCAATCTGCTGCAGAATATAAGCGTACCAAACTAGGTAAAGATGGCTTGATATTATCTTTGCAGTCTGACGCTACCCGAAGATATAATTGCTTCGATGTAGAATAAAAATGATATATTCCAGTAAATCTTGGAGAAGCTACGTCCCAATCAATAGCTGTAACATCAACTAACATATCAAACAAATACTCATCTCTAAGTATTTGACAGAAATCAATTAAATGGTCCGAAGGACAATTTACAGCGTAATGATCTACACTATCTCTTTCTGAAAGGTATTTAAATCTACCAATTAATTGATTCGTATCTTTTTCGCTCACTTTATTAATAAACCCCTTTAATAAATTTATAACAGCTAAACTGAATCTCTATGAATTGGATTATCAGGCAACTCTTTAAGTAAATTCTTAACAGATTGCTCTTTCATAATTTTTTCTTGAAGCTTAATCATAGCATCCAAAAGAGCCTCTGGTCTTGGAGGACAACCGCTTATATACACATCAACTGGAATTATTCTATCAACTCCTTGCAACGTTGCATATGATCTATACATTCCTCCCGAACTTGCGCAGGCACCCATTGCAACTACCCATTTAGGATCCCCCATTTGTTCATAAATTCTTCGTATAACTTCGGCCATTTTATAAGTTACTGTGCCGGCTACTATCATGCAATCTGCTTGTCTTGGGGAAAAACGCATTACCTCCATTCCAAATCTAGAAATATCAAACCGAGAGCCCCCAGCAGCCATTAATTCAATTGCACAACAAGCCAACCCCATAGGCATTGGCCAAACAGAGTTTTTACGTATCCAATTAATTACAGCATCTGCTTTGGTGATAATTACTTCACCTTCTACTTTGCTGTCATAGCCAACGATTTGATGAGACATGATACTGATTTAATAACACTTGATATAACGATAGAAGCAAGTGCAACTTACTACGTAACTTTTTTCATGCAAGAAACTATTTAAAATTTACATTAAGAGTACTCTAAACTATTAAATTAGCGAGAAAAACCGATAACAACTATATTTTTATCTAAACCACATAAACCTTCAGGCCAATAATGCCAATTTATCAATATTATGAAATTTTTCCCGATGGCTCAGAAAGCGATCCCTTTGAAGTTATTCATAAAATGTCTGACCCTCCTATAAAATTTCACCCCAAATCCGGAAATCCTGTTAAAAAATGCTTAGGAAAACCTAACCTAAACACAATTTACTCTGATTTAGAAAATAAACAAAAATTGGATCCATCAAATTTGCACAAAAAAGGATTTACCCAATATAAAAAGGACAAAACCACAGGAAGGTATTACAAAACTGCTGGAAAAGATGCCAACGCGCCAGAAGAAATAGATCCTAATTAGAAATAACTAAGGAAACGAAATACATAGTATAAAGAAAATGCGAATCCGGAATAAATTATTCAATTCATTTAAAGAAAATTCCAAAAGGTATGGGTTTTGGATTGAACTAGCTGTACTATCATGCTTTTTGGTTGCTTTTGCACCGGTATCTCATTGGTTCGCATCATATACTTTCTCTGAAAATCGAGTTTTCCATTCGCTAATAACATTAATTATTGCTGTGGCTCTTTTATTTAGGAATGAAAATCCTAAAATACAAAATGAACTAAATATAAATACCTCATGCCAAAAAAGCTTATTTATAACATGCATATTAATTTTAGTATTCTTTTTAGGGAACTTTATCCTTCAATGGATACAATTTGATAAATCTATACTCAGCACTATTTTAGATTTATCCCTGATATCAGCAATGACTATGTCAGTAACTAGTTTAGTATTCTTTATTTTTGGGACTCAAATTGAGCGTATAGCTTTCTCATCTAGTAAATGCTTAATACTATTCTTTTTCATTAGTCTCTTTATGATTCAACTAGATTGGCCCCTCCGAGCATTAGCAGCTAAATGGAGTGTTTTAGCCATAGAGATTTTAGGACAAAACGCATCAGTATTTATAACAAATTTAGAAGAAAATATATCTGGCATTATTATTCAATATTCAGGTAGGCACTTCAATGTAGCATCTGAATGTAATGGTTTCGGAATTATATTAAATGGTGCTTTGATAAGTATTTTACTTTCTGCATACAGGCAGCACTCATTATTTGAAACCGGCGTGCAAATTATAGCTGCTCTATTCATAGGCTTTGTAATGAATATAATGCGAATAATTACTATAATATTTCTAGCACCAATCTTTTTTAGCCACTATGATTTAATACATGAAACTTTAGGATCATTTTATTATTGGGGATCCTTTTTCATTACTTGGTACCTATTAAAAGGTCCGATTTTCAAAAAAAATCCTGCCGAGTCCTAGGATTATTGTCTTATCTCAATTACTTCATCTAGAAGTTTCGATTTAAGGACATCAAGACCTTCTTCCGACAGACAAGAAATTCCAAAGATAGGCAATTTTACTTTTGCTTTTAATTTCTTTAAATTTTCAACTGCATTAGGTTCATCTAATTTATTTCCAGCAATTAATATCGGCTTTTTAACAAGTCTAGGCATGTAGAGCTTCAACTCTTTAATTAGTATACGATAATCACCAAGTGGGTCTCTATTATCAGTACCTTCCAGATCGACCATAATTAGAATAACTTTACAACGCTCAATATGCTTTAAAAAACGATGTCCTAAGCCTTTGTTTTCGCTAGCACCTTCAATCAGACCAGGAATATCAGCTAAAGTAATTCGCTCATATAAATCAGGATACTCTAAAATACCCACAGTTGGAAATAAAGTGGTGAAAGGATAAGCGCCCATCTTAGGGTGAGCATTTGTTAAGGTATTTAACAAAGTCGATTTTCCGGCATTTGGAAACCCTACTAAACCAACATCTGCAATAGTTTTTATTACAAAAAGAAATTCTCCACTACCCCCTGGTTTTCCTAAAGTAAATTCACGAGGTGCTCGATTAGTTGAAGATTTAAACTCTTCATTACCTTTTCCTCCTTCTCCGCCCTTAAGGAGCAATAATTCTTCCCCGTGAGTTAAAACCTCGGCGACTACTGATTCCGTTTCTCGATCAACAACTACAGTCCCAACAGGGAGCTTAATAACTAAATTAGCTCCCCTAGCACCATGCTGATCGCTACCCCTTCCTGGCTCCCCATTTTTAGCCTTCCATATAGGTTTGAAATGATAGTCAGTCAAATCAGCAACATTTGAATCCGCTATAATAAATACAGACCCACCTCTGCCACCATTTCCTCCATCTGGACCACCTTTAGGCTCGTATTTTGCTCTGCGGAAACTAAAACATCCATCACCGCCATTACCAGCCTTTAGGCTAACTTTTACTTCATCATAAAACATTTCAATAAAACTTATCTAAAACCCATAATTATGATCAGAAATCCAATATTGCGTAACATCCTCTCCAGAAAAGATACTGGATGTAACAACTAAGAATAATAATTTTATTTTAACTTTCATAATATTTTAGTATTAAAATATCTTCGTGAATAAGAATATTTCCACAACAAAAAATTATAATAAAGCTAATGTTGCTTAAGTTATCGATTTAGGAACAAATTCAATTAAATATATATGCGCAGAAAAAACAGATCAAAATGAGCTAAATATACTATATGAGAAAACACAAGAGATTAGGATTGGCATTGGAATAAGCGAGAGGTGCTATGTATGTTATCCAAAAACACTTCAAAAATCAGAAAGTATTTCATATAAATCTTTAAAAGAATATGCATTAATAATTTCTAATTTAGAAATAGAATCTAGAATAAATTACTTTAATATACCCCCAAAAAAGGCAGATATATTTCCTGCTGCTCTCATTACAATTATAAGCATTATGGATTATTTTGAAATAAAAGAAATAAAGTACTCAGAAAGCTCTCTTAAGCTTGGAATATTAAAAGAGATGTTGAATATTTAACATCTGAAATTATTTATAAGCTCATCAAATTCTTTAGGAATTTCGGATGAAAATTCCATACTTTTAGATGTTGTAGGATGCTCAAATTCTAAATAAGAAGAATGAAGGAATATTCGCTCAATTATAAATTTCTTATAGCGGTTCTTTTTGAACCCGTACAATGAATCTCCTATTAAAGGAAAGCCTAGATTTTGCATATGCACGCGAATCTGATGGGTCCTTCCAGTATGGATTTTACACTGCACTAAGGAGGCTTTATCTGAAAATTTTTCTAAGATTTCCCATTCCGTATGGGCTTCTCTGCCTTTTGATTGCACCGACATCTTTGTGCGATAAACAGGATGTCTTCCTATTCGATCAAAGCAAACTCCGGAATGTAGCTTAGGAACCCCTGATAATAGAGCTAAATATCGTTTCTTGACATTTCTTTCACTGAAAGCTCTAGCCAAGGCATGATGAGCTAAATCCGTTTTAGCAACTACGATTAAACCACTGGTCTCCTTGTCTAAACGATGAACAATACCTGGTCGATTCGGTAAGCCAACTGAACTCAAGGCCCCATCACAATGATAAAGTAATGCATGTACTAAGGTATCATCCCCAGTCCCATTGCCAGGATGCGTAATCATCCCAGAAGATTTATTTATAACTATTATCGAATCATCTTCATAAACTACTTGTAATGGAAGATTATTACCTTTTGGAATTTCCTTCACTGATGCTTCTTCTAGAATAGCTTTTAAACAGCCGATATTTCGAATCTTAAAACGCTTGTCAATTACCTCTCCATTGAAAGTAACACGACCCAAATCAAATGCCTTTTGAAGTCGCGCACGGCTTATATCCTTAAAAGCTGAAGCAAATAATTTATCGGCACGATTTTCATCTATTTCAGCTGGAACTTGAAACTCAATAACTCTCTCATTCATGATGCGAAAAATTTTTTAGCCTCCATGCAGTCTTTAGAAATCTGAGTTTTCAATACATCGATATTTTCAAATTTTTTTTCTTTTCTTATAAATTGAAGCCACTCAATAGTAATTTTAGAATTCTTATCTATTATATTAAATTCTTCTAAAGCATGGACCTCAAATGTAGGCTCTGAATTTTTGAAATTTCCGTTTGTCTTGACTGTTGGACAAAGTCCATAATTGGCAATACCTTTAGTCCAATTATCTAGAGAAAAAGTTTTAATGTCTGATATCCGAAATCGAACAACATAAACTCCAAAAAGGGGTTTACATTCTGGCGACCAATGAAAATTCATTGTAGGAAATCCAATTTTCGTTCCTAACTTATTCCCATTCTTAATGGTACCTTCTGAGTAATAATTATAGCCTAGTAAGGCATTAACTTTCTTAATCTTCCCTAAACATAAATACTCTCTAATACGAGTACTACTTATAGGGAGTCCATTATGCTTAATTCTATCAATACTCCAAACATCAATACCTAGTTTCGATCCTGATCTTATTAATGTTTCGACTGTTCCCTTACGCTCAAATCCAAAACGAAAATTCTCTCCAATGGAAATACTCTTGAGCGATGGTATTTCTTTAACTAAATAACTTAAAAAGTCAGTCGAAGAAATTTTTGAAAAATCTGAATCAAAAGTCTTAGCAATAAGATAATCTACTCCTAAGTAGCCTAAAGCTTTTGACTTTTGTTCAAGAGGCATAATTAAATCTGTTCCTAAATCACCTTTAAATAATCTGCTTGGATGAGGATTGAAAGTTAAAACCACACTCAATCCGTCATCAGGCCTAGCGGTAGATATTGAACGCTGAATTACTGCCACATGGCCTAAATGAACTCCATCAAATACCCCTATTGCTAAATGTACTGAATTTTTGATAGATTTCAAAGGTCTAAAATCTATTATTTGAGTGGGGGAATTCATGCTTTAAAACTAATTAATAAGCTACATTTGTAAAATCCATAATTCACAAAGCATGACTTGGAATATAAGCTTTTGTCTGTAGCAAATTAGCTTTCAAATTAGACTTATTGGACCTTCCTAGATTTTCTAAAGTATAGGACTGGTCAATTAAAAATGTGCCGACCCTAGTCCGCCTCAAGGCAGATAGGTGGGCACCACATCCTAGCTTAGCTCCAAGATCATGTGCTATCGTTCGGACATAGGCTCCTTTGCTAGAATCCACTATAAAGTCTAACTTAGGACTTGTGTAATTAATAAGATCAAAACGGGATATGCGAATTACTCTTGGTTCTCTTTCAATAGTTTTACCAGCTCTTGCTAATTCGTATAATTTCTTACCTTGTACCTTCTTAGCAGAGAACATAGGTGGTGTTTGATATTGATCACCAATAAATTTTGACATGGAAGATTTTAATTCTTCTTCGCTTAAATCAGGGACTGGAAGTTCTCTCAATAAAGCCCCATCTGCATCTTGGGAATCTGTTTCTTTTCCTAAATAAATCGTTCCTGTATATTGCTTATCTAGGCTCATTAAATACTGAGAAGCTTTCGTTGCTTTCCCGATTAATATAACAAGTAAACCCGTTGCCATTGGATCAAGGGTACCTGCATGCCCAACTTTTTTCATTTGGAATATTTTTCGACAACAAGATACAACATCGTGTGACGTATACCCCTGAGGCTTATCGAGTAGTAAAATTCCTTCTAAATCATCAGACATAGCACCTAAAAATTTAAAAGTTTAGTTATGCCAAACCCAAGGCACCCAGTTGCTCTTTAATTTTGGAAAGCAGTAAAGGTTTAAATGATTCAATATTTGAGTCTGCAACATTCAATCCAGCCGCGCAAGCATGCCCTCCTCCACCAAATACTTGAGCAATCTGGTCTACCCTAAATTTAGGATCTTTGGCACGCAAACTTCCCTTAATTGACCCATTACGCTCTTCTAGTAGAACTGCAATTTCTACACCTTTTATAGATCTAGGATAATCAACTAATCCATCGGCATCATCCATTGTTGCATTAGCAGAATAGTAAATTGAATCCGATAAATATCCACAACATATTTTACCATCAAAATGCATTTCCAAAGTGGCTAAAAATAGTTGGATCAACTTAATGCGAGCAAAACTTTCATTTTCATATAAAGCATTTGCCGCTTCCGAAGGTTCTGCGCCTAAATTGATCAGTGCCTCAACTATTTTAAATGTATTTTTAGTTGTGGATGGGAAACGAAACTGTCCAGTATCGGTAGCAATCCCAACATATAAGGCCTGTGCTGTAATAGGATCTATACTATATCCTAAATCTAAAGCCATCCCCGCAAGTATTTCTGCTGTGGCTGAGGCATTACCAATTACTATATTATTATTCGCATATGCCTTATTTGAGATATGATGATCTATATTGAGATAGACTTTAGGAAAAGTGTCATTCATTAAAGCACCAACTCGTTTGTAATCAGCAGAATCTACTGTTATACAGAGGTGTTCCTCCTTATTAAATTCTGAAGCTAAATAAAAAGGCGTGTCACCAATAAGAAATTTTAGATTCTCCGGAATTTTGTCATTATTAATTCCGACTGCATCAAAGCCCAAACTACGCAAAATCCTAACAGTGGCTACAGTTGACCCAATGCAATCTCCATCGGGCCTAACATGACCAATGACCGAAACTTTTTTGCTTTTTTCTTTTAACATTTTAAGCACCTTCTCAAAGCGCTTACTCTCTTCCTTATATAATATCTCCATAACTATGATTCTTCTACAATCTCATCTATTAATTCAATCAAAGATGCTCCTCTCTTAAGTGATTCATCGTAAATAAATTCAAACTTTGGAAAATACTTAAGAATGATATTATTACTAACATTCCTTTGAATCTTCCTACCAATTTCGTAAAAAAAAGTTTTTGCCTCTTTAATATCTGTAGAATTGCCTAAAACACTGAAATAAATACGGGCATTTCTTAAATCAGTAGAAGTATCTACAGAACTTATTGTAATCTTTAATGCTTTTTTCTGATACCTTTGGCGCAATTGGTGGCTCACCTCCCTTTGGATTAGCTGGTTTACTCTCTCGATTCTTTGTGACATAAATTAAACTAAAATATCTGTAAGAAATCTATATTTACGCTTTGTATCGATTAAAATAGCTTAGGTTTTTTCTTTTCTATTTGGAAGCACTCTAATATGTCTCCCTCTTCATATTGATTCCCGCCTTTAATATTAATTCCGCACTCGTAGCCTGCTCGAACCTCTTTAACATCATCTTTAAAACGACGTAATGTTTCAATAGGTCCCTCTAAAACAACTTTCCCTTTACGAACTAACTTAGCTTTTCCAGAACGATGAATTACTCCTTCAGTAACCATACTACCTGCAACATATCGACCTTTCGAAATAGCAAATACCTGACGCACTTCTGCAGAACCTGATTTCTTTTCTACTAATTCAGCCTCAAGCATACTGACCATTAACTCTTCTGCCTGATCTAATAATTCATAGATTATTGAATTTTGAATTATTTGAATATCATCGTGTTTAGCTAGGCTCTGGACCCCATTATCTAGACGTACATTAAAACCAATAATAGATGCCCCTCCCGTACTCGCGAGAATAACATCACTCTTGCTAACATTACCAACACCTTGACTAATTATATCTATATCAACTTTATCACTATCAATCAACTTAAGGCCTTCAACTAAAGCTTCAAGCGACCCAAAAACATCGGACTTAACCACTAATTTTAAGCATTTCTTTTGTTGATTTTCAATTGCAGCAAATAAATCAGCAACTGATGCACCCCCCTCATTTGCCTTCTCTTCTAAATCTTGTTTTGATTCATTAAGCTTTCTTTTAGATTTGAGAGATTCAGTAAAACGCTTCGCAGTTCTTTCATCCTTTTCTTTAGAAAAGGGTGAACCTGAATATGGGACTTCAGACCATCCTAAAATCTTCACTGCTGTTGAAGGCCCTGCTTCGTTAATAGTATTACCTTGGGTGTCCATCATAGATTTAACTCGACAAAAACTTTCCCCAGAAATAAGTGTATCGCCTCTTTTCAAAGTTCCTTTTTCAACAATAACAGAAGCTACAGCTCCTCTTCCTTGTTCAATTTGAGCTTCAATAATTGTTCCTGCAGTATTTGCCGAAGGATTTGATTTTAACTCCAACATCTCTGCTTGCAATAAAACCATATCTAAAAGATCATTAATATTAGTATCATTAAGCGCAGAGACTTCTACACAAACTGTCTCGCCTCCCCAATCTTCTGGAGCTATCCCCTTTTCCTGCATTTCTTGCTTAACTTTATCTACATTAGCCCCCTTTGCATCAATTTTATTAATAGCGACAATAATCGAATTATTAGCGGCTTTTGCTAACTTAAGTACCTCCTCTGTTTGAGGCTTAAATCCATCATCTGCCGCAATTACTAATATTGCAATATCCGTAACATTTGTGCCCCGAGAACGCATTTTAGAAAAAGCAGCATGGCCAGGTGTATCAACAAAGGTAATTGTATTCTGATTATGCCTTATTTGATAAGCTCCAATATGTTGCGTAATTCCTCCTGCTTCAGATTCAACTAAGTTAGTTTTTCTTATTGCGTCTAAAAGTGTCGTTTTGCCATGATCTACATGTCCAAGAATGCAGCAAACTGGGGCTCTTGGCTTAAGTAATTTAGGATCATCTTCATCCAACTTGGGCTTTTCAATTTTAACTGGTTTATCGACACTAGCCTCACCTCTGTGATGAATTTCCAAAGAAAATCCATGGCGTTTTGCCAAATCAATTGCAATTGATTCTTCAATTGTTTGATTCATTGATGCAAAAATACCCATCTCCATTAATTCTGAAATAAGCTTAAATGGCTTAAGCCCAAGTTGTAACGCAAAATCTCTAACAACTATAGGAGGTTTAGCATGAATAACCTTTGAACTGGATAAGGATTCATCTAAGCCCACAACTTTAGATCCATTATTAGCGTCTAGTTTATTACTTAAATCCCTAGAAACTTCTGTTTTAGTAATTGGGGGGATGGAGGGACTGCCCGGAAACTTAACTGGGTCAGGAATTTTAGTTTCGGATTTTGGCTTTATAATATCTAGATTAATCGGCTTCTTCTCTTTTAGTTCTCGCTCTTTCTTTATGTCATTTGAAGATTTAACAATAACCCCATTTGGCATAATGGGGGAAGAATCCTCTTTGACAGACTTTTTAGATTTAGCTTCCTCATTTAACAGCTCTGTATTACTAGAAGTTTCAGCTTTTATATTTTTATCGAACTCTTCAGCAATAGATTCTGCTGAAATGTTATCAATTGTACTTGATGCACTTTTAACTTCATAGCCACGATTACGCAACAAATCTATCAAATCTTTATTCTCCATTCCGATTTGCTTTGAAAGTTGGTGAATTCGTACGCTCATTATTTATTATAGTAAAATGCTTAATCTAATTTAATTATTGCTTTTAAAATAATCCTCTACTTTCCCTAAAACAGATGCCGACTCATCTTCAGAAAAACCAGCATCAACTAAGTCAGCATTGGAAACACCCTCAAAAGCATCTGGGCTAACAAGTCCTATGGCTACAAGCCTTTCGGCAATTTCCGGATCGATTCCAGGTATTAAATTAATCCCTTCGACCGCCTTAGCAACTTTTTGACTAAAGCCCACTGCCTCTGTTTCTTTCTTACCAATATCTAATTTCCATCCAAGTAATCGGGAAGTAAGTTTTGCGTTAAACCCCTTACGGCCAATAGCTATAGAAAGATCGTCTTCTATAACATTAAAGTGAATTCTACGCTCTAATTCATTTAATTGAATATCCTTAGGAACCGCAGGCTTTAAGGCTTCTTCTAAAAGCACTATGGGATCTTTATCATAACGAATGATATCAATTTTTTCGCCGCCAAGCTCTCTAACAATCGTTTTAACCCGGGCCCCTCTAGAACCAACGCATGCACCTACTGGATCAACCTTTGGATCCATACTATTTACCGCAATTTTTGTACGATATCCGGCTTCGCGAGCCATTGCTTCAATTTTGACTGTTCCATCGGAAATTTCAGTGACCTCGACTTCAAATAATCGTCTAACAAAGTTAATATTTGAGCGAGATAAAATAATCTCAGGCCCTCGATTACTTTGCTCTATCTTCAATAAAAGACAGCGGATACTTTCGCCTGGCGCATAGTCTTCTCCCATAATTCTTTCCCTTGCAGGCAAAATCGCCTCTGCTTTACCTAGATCAATCAATAGGTCGCCTCTTTCTCGACGACGAACAGACCCAGTAACAATATCTCCAACTGAGTCCTTAAAGTCATCAAAAATACGATCTTTTTCAAATTGACGAATTCTTTGTAAAATAGCTTGGCGGGCTGCTTGTGCAGCTATACGTCCTAAGAATGCTGGATCTAACTCTGTTTCTACTATGCCATTAACAATTGCGTCGCTATTTATTTCCCTAGCTTTATCTATATGAATTTCTCTTTTAGGATCCCCTACTGAATCAACAACTTCTAATTGATTCCATGCCTTAAGTGCTCCTGACTTAGGATTAATTTCTACTCGAATTTCATTGGTAGTATTAATGCTTTTTTGGGCAGCTGAGGCAATTGCAGAAGCAATGGCTTGGATCATGGCATCGCGGGAAATACCTTTTTCTTTTTCCATGTATTCGAGAACTGATAATATTTCGTGACTCATACTTATATTAGACTGTAAAAAATAAAAAAAGCGAGGCTAAGCCCGCTTCATAAAAAGGTTAGAAGTTTTAAAGACTTCATAGAAACCATTCCCAAACTAAAAGTCAAGATTTGACTAAAACTCACTTCTTATAAAAACAATGTTCCTCGCCTCTTAACAGACGCTTGATATTACTAAAATGCCTTACTACAATCAAAATCGCTATAATTATGCTAACTATAACTCGAAGAATCCAAGAACCTTCAGCATAAAAAAAATAAGCACTTACCGGTAAACTTAAAGCGAAGAAAATAGAAGCTAGAGCAACGAATCGAGTCATAAAAAAAGTAACTAACCAAATAATAAGGCCTACAGCTAAGACAGGGAACATGAATCCGGCCATTCCTCCCATTGTTGTAGCTACACCCTTACCGCCTCTAAATTTCAAAAATAAAGAAAAATTGTGCCCTAAAATAACTCCAATAAGAGCTATTACAAAAAGCCAATCTAAATCAGATTGATATAAATTACTCAATTCTTGAGCTATTAAAATTACTACATAACCCTTTAAAAAATCTAAAATAAAAACGGTATTTCCCCAAAAATCTCCCATCGTTCGCTTTACATTGGTTGCCCCGGGATTCCCACTACCCGAAGTAAAAAGATCTACACCTCTGCTCTTAGCCAAACAAATAGCAAAATTGATAGACCCGATTATATAGGCAATAAATAATATGGATAGATATACCAAAGTTATTTTAAATTTAAGCGTTATTTAAATCATAAAGTAATGACCCGATACTTCTCAATTGCTTCATGTTGTTCAATACGCTGCGTCGCCTCTTTTGGCGGGATACTATCAAGTTCAAAAACACTTACAGCAAAGCCTTCGCCTTTATCGCGACTTAAGGACATATTGGCAATATTTACATTAGACTCACCTAGAACTTGGCCAACAAAACCTACAATACCCGGAACGTCTTTATTCTTTAGTACAATCAATATTGCATCTGAATTTACTTCTACACCATGCCCATCAATTGAAACTACTCTAGGTAATTGTTGTTTACCAAATAGAGAACCGCTTATACTACGCTCTTTCCCATCTTTATTAATGGCAATAACTTCTATTAATTCATTAAAGTTTTCATGGGTTTCTAGCTTAACTTCCTCTGTTTCGATACCTAGGCTGCTGATCTTTTTTGGCGCATTTACTGTATTAACGTTATCAGAAATTTCTCTTAAAAATCCTTGTTGAATGGCATTTGTTAAGGGAGAAGTATCTAGATCCTTTATCTTTCCATAATAACGGGTAATAACCTTTTCGATTCCCTCAGGACCTAGCTGTTGCAAAAATGTGCCTAATTTTTTAGCTAAATCAATGTAAGGTGAGAGTCTTTGTAAGATCTGAGGATCAACAGAAGGCATATTCAAAGCATTTATAACCATTCCACCTTTTAAAGCCTCAATCATTTGCCGGGCTACATCAATACCTACATTTTCTTGAGCTTCCTGAGTAGATGCACCTAAATGAGGTGTTAGTACTAAATTTGGAATTGCTCTTAAGGAACTATCTTTTGTTGGTGGTTCGTCTTCATATACATCCAAACCAGCAGCTGCTATATGTCCTGAATTGAGAGCATCAATTAATGCAGATTCATCAATAATACCTCCACGCGCGCAATTGAAAATACGTACTCCTCGCTTCATTTTTTGAATCGTTTCAGCGTTTATCATATGTTTGGTTTCAGTTGTTAAGGGCATATGAACCGTAATATAATCTGCAGATCCTATTAAATTATCTAAACTAGCTAAAGTAACTCCCAAGTCTTTAGCACGAGCTTCAGTCAAATATGGATCAAATGCAAGTACTTGCATTTGAAATGCTCGAGCCCTTTTCGCAACCTCTGCTCCAATCCGTCCCATGCCTAGAATACCAAGAGTCTTTAGATTCAATTCGGATCCTGTGAATTTCTTACGATCCCATCCACCATCTTTCATTCGAGCGCAAGCTTGAACAATAGGTCTTGTCCCTGCTAGAATATGACTAAAAGTTAATTCTGCTGTAGCGATAGTATTCCCAGTTGGAGTATTCATGACAATAACCCCATTGTCTGTAGCTGAATCAATGTCTATATTATCAACACCCACACCGGCGCGACCTACCACTTTTAAATTCTCTGCTGCGGCAAACACATCAGCCGTCACTTTCGTTTCGGACCGCACCGCTAAACCATCAACATCTTTGACTAAATTTAAGATTTCTTCTGGAGAGGACCCGTAAGCTTCAATTACTTCAAATCCATCTTCTGTTTTGAATAAATCTACACCTACAGGTGAAATACGATCTGCAACTAAAATTTTCATATTTAAAGGAAATAGAAGTAGATTCATAAACTTGCAACGAAAAGAATTATTTTTTAATTCCTAACTTAACAAAAGCGATTGTTGACAGTATTAGCACTCGATGACAAAAGATATTTTTTATTGTTTTAAAATTATGGCATCCCCTACAGAGTTAAGAAAAGGCAAAGTTATAAAATATCAAGGGAACCCGCATTTAGTATTAGATCTCCAGCACCGCACACAGGGCCGGCAAGCAGGATTCATTCAGGTCACAATGCGCAATCTGAATACAGGATCTAGCACAAACACTAAAATTAGAACGACAGACTCAGTACAAATTCTCCATACTGATAATCGAAAATTAGAATTTTCCTACAAAGATACTGAAGGTTATCATTTTATAGATACAGAAACCTTTGATGATACTCTCCTCAATTCAAATATGGTAAGTAATGCCATTGATTTCATGGTTGAAAATTCATCTTATAGTATTCTCTTTGTGGACAATACTCCCTTGTCTATTGATTTGCCTGCGTATGTTGAGATAAAAGTAATTGAATCTCCGGAAGGGATTAAAGGTGATACAGCTAGCAATGTTCAAAAACCTGCTTTACTTGAAACTGGACTTAAAATTCAAGTACCACTATTTATCAAGGAAGGCGAAATAATTAAGGTTTCTACATCAGACTCTAGTTATATGGGCCGAGCTTAATTAGATTTTAAAAAGATATTAAGCAACCCTTTCTGCTATTAATTCTGGAGGATTCGGGCGCTTAGGAGCAAGGCGATAGGCAGATTTTAAAAATTCTAGAGCTTCTTCCATCTTTGTTTCATCATTATAATGAATCATCATTAAGGGCTCACCTTGTTTGACTTGAGTGCCAACTTTTTTTATCTCAGAAACCCCCACGGCCGGATCTAATTTCTTATTTGGCAATATAGCTAATTTTTGTACCCCCTCAGCTATCATACCGGCATTAATAGTGTGAACATAGCCACGCTTTGGAGCTGGAAGCTTACGGACAAATTTTGCCTTAGGGAACTTATCTGGATTATCAATCACAGAAATATCTCCTCCTTGAGCAGCAACCATCTCTTTAAACTTATTCAAAGCTGATCCGTCATTTAAATGCCTTTGCACAGTTTGTTTAGCTGACAAAGTAGAACCTGCTACTCCGGCTAAACGGACTATCTCCATTCCTAATTTTAAAATCAACTCTTGTAAATCTTCAGGGCCTCGACCACTAAGCAATTCAATTGCTTCTTGTATTTCAAGAGCAGTTCCAACTGTGTCCCCTAAAGGCTGATTCATGTCTGTTACAAGTGCGACACAGCGACGTTTCTTCATTGATCTTACAACTCGTGTTATAAAACGAGCTAATTGTCGGGCTTGTTCAATATCCCTGATAAATGACCCATTGCCCCATTTGACATCTACAACTAAGCTTTCTGCCCCTTCTGCTAATTTTCGACTTAATGCACTTCCAGTAATTAAGGGAATACTAGGAATAGAACCTGTTTGTTGCCTTAATTTATATAGCATAGAATCTACAGGAGCTATTTCTTCATTTTGCTCAATAATAGCACAGCCAACTTTTTTCAGCTGACCTTTAAAGTCATTAATGCTTAATTCAGGATTAAAGTTTGGAATTGCTGAAAGTTTATCAAGATTACGTATAACATATTCCTCATCCAAGCCATTCATTGTAGGCATAACGACTCCAGCTGCTGCAGCTAAAGGAGCTAGTACAAGTGAAGACTTATCTCCAACTCCACCAGTTGAATATTTATCTATCTTAGGTCTAGCTATGTGAGTTAAATCAATCATCTCCCCAGAAAGCATCATTTCCTCAGCAAATACAGCAGTTTCTTGTGCCGACATATTTTGAAAATATATAGCCATGGCTAAGGCTGATTGCTGATAATCAGGTATTTCTTCATCCAAGATAGAGTCAACGAGATAACGTATCTCATCATCTGAAAACTCTCCCCCGTCACGCTTTTTTTCAATTAGATAGCGAAATGATGGCTTTATGAATTTGCGAGTACTAATAATTTTTTTGCGCATTTTTATATTAAAAGATAAAGTAAATTAATGATGTACCTGAAAAGAGAAACGTCTGAAGCTGGATTATGAAATTACAATATTAGCTTGTGGTGCTTTGTTTATTACATAAACCTCTTACCGGTAGACTTTTGCGTAAAAATGTCAAGCTAATTTTTCACTTAGAATGATTTGCTTCTTGTACAATAATGGAAGTCTTATTTATTTTATATACAAATTCAAATCCATCATTTTAGGCTTCAAGAACATGAATTTAAAATTAAATCCAATTAAAACAGTTGAGTCTGCAATTTTTCGATTATTCAAAAATGACCCCAAATTAAAAAATTACTTTGGCGAAAAAATAGACCCTATTATTAGACTCTCTGATCCAAAGTTCGGAGATTTTCAAGCTAATGGAGTATTAGCACTAGCTAAAAGTAAAAATTTAAACGCCATTGAATTAGCAAATGATATAAGTCAAAAATTATCAGATGAGGAATATCTTGGCACTAAATATTTTAGGATGTCTGTAGCTGCACCAGGTTTTATTAATTTCTCCTTAAAAGAAGATTTTCTAATTAAATGGATCCAGTCTTTCAATTCTATTGATGCGATTACAAAAGATATTTCTAAATATTATGATAAGAAAACAATCATAGTAGATTTCCCTAGTGCAAATACAGCAAAGCAAGCACATATAGGCCACCTTCGACCTATGGTCATTGGAGAGTCTATAGCCCGAATTATTGAATTTGCAGGTGCAAAAGTTATAAGAGACAATCATATTGGTGATTGGGGCACAAATTTCGGCACCCTTATAATGATAATTAAAAAAGAGTTAATCGATTTAAAATCGATTGGTACTCCTAGTGAAGCCCTAGAAGAAATTGATCGCTTATATAAAAAGGCAAGTTTGATTGAAAAATTAACCCCAGAATTAAGAGATACCTCACGCAATGAATTAGTGAAATTACAAAATGGAGACTTGGAGAATACTCAGATATGGGAAAATATTATTACTATCTCAAACCAGGCCTTTGAGGAACTTTTTGAACAATTAGGTGTGCGAATTGACGTTACCCTCGGCGAATCTTTTTATAAGGATAAAGTGCAACGAGTTTACGATGAATTATCTGATTTGAAAATTGCAGAGGAAAGCGAAGGGGCATTGGTAGTTTGGCATAACGAGACTAAAAAATTTGCTAAAAATAATCCTAGGCCCTTCCCTTTTAATATAAGGAAAAAAGATGGAGCTTCCAATTATGCTTCTACCGACCTAGCAACTTTAATTTATCGAATTGAACATTTTCGAGCAGAGGAAATAATCTACCTTACAGATGCAAGGCAAAAGGACCATTTTGAGCAGCTATTTCTGACTGCTAACAAATGGATACAAGCAAAAAATTATCCAAAACCCAATTTTAAGCATGTTTGGTGGGGAACTATATTAGGCAGTACCAATAAACCAATTAAAACAAAATCTGGAGGGTCTATTAAATTACAGTCCATAATAGATGAAGCAATTATAAGAGCTAAAGAAGTTGTAAGCCAAAAAAACCCTCAGCTTTCCGAAAATGAAAAAGATTCTATTGCTAAGGCAATAGGAATTGGGGCTATTAAATATGCAGATTTATCTTCAAATCGAACTCTAGATTATGTTTTTGAATGGGATCGAATGCTAAGTTTTGAAGGCAATACAGCACCATATCTATTATATGTTTTTGCTCGAATTAATAGTATTTTTAAAAAAAGTAATCTCAATAAAACCATACAAGATTTTTCTAAATTATCAGAATTGGAAACAAAGCATGAGCGATTACTAGTAAGAAAATTAATCCAATTTTCTTTTGCTTTAGAACAAAGCCTTTCTGACTTAAGACCACATTTTTTGTGTACCTATTTATTCGAGCTATCTGGAATTTTTAATACATATTACAGTAACGATAAAATTATTCACGAAAATGCAGAAACGCAACTCCGGCGTCTTACTTTATGCCACAGAACACAATTAATTTTAAAGCTAGGGCTAAAATTATTGGGCATCAATACAATAGAAAAAATGTAACCATAAATGCCTCAGGGTAATTCCCATTGATAATTAAATTTTGAAAGTTTTTTTACCCCATGGTCTTCAACTAAAAATACATCTTCTATCCTACATCCCCCTATTTCTGGGTAATACAACCCTGGCTCTATAGTTATAACATGATTTAGTTTTAGGCAATTTTTTGATATGCCTATAGAAGGAGGCTCATGAACATCTAAACCTAACCCATGACCTGTAGAATGGATAAAGCCGACAAAGCTATTAGACTCTGGCCGTTCTTCTGTATTATAACCAGCAGCTTTAAAATAGTTGTGAACCGATCTATGCACTGATTGACCTGAAACATTAACTTTAACCTTTGAAATAGCAAATTTTTGAGCCATTCGAACACACTGAACTAATTTCTTTTGAAAAGTGTTTGCTCTACCTTTTAAAAAAGTACGCGTCATATCTCCATGATATCCATACAACTTAAGACGAGGAAAAATGTCTACAATTATTAACTCGTTTGATCTTAATGGGCCGTATCCAATCTGATGCGGATCTGTCGCTTGAATCCCACCAGCAACTATTGTTTCTTCAGCGAAAGCACCTTTTTCCATTAACCCTATTTCAATCATATTCCGTAGTCGTTCCGAGGTAAGCTGGCTTCCATCTAAATACAAATATCCCGATTTTATTTTTGAATAGCGCAATGCAGATTGTGCAATTGATAACCCGTAAGCACTTGCTTGGTTAGCTTTTCTAATTAATTTCAATTCGCTTTCAGTCTTTTGCTCTCTCTCCTTAAAAATTGAAGTCATTTCTATACAAACAGGGATTCCCAAATCCTGTAATTGAACTAATAGAAAAGAGGGAAAATTTCTTGGTATTAAAACGCTTTGTGCCTTATATTTTTTAAAGAAATGCTTTATTATAAATGCATTATTAAATTCTAATTGCGAAATATTTTCTTTTTTGCTAATGTTATTAGTTAGTGCACCAATTTCATAAACTCTTGAATAATTAGAATATTTCAAAACTCTAGAATATTCCAAACAACTAACGACAGCAATTTTTTCTTTACCTGCAACTATTGAGATATATGGATCTGGGACAGAAATACCAGATAGATAAAACGCATTAGAATCATGCTTACTAGAAGCAAAAAGACACTTTAATTTCATACAGCCTCAAATTATTTTATATAGTTAATTACTTTAATAAAGTAGTTGCTGGATCCAAAATCGCCAACCTTATTTTAATATAGATATGAAAACTAAGTTTTACTATATCTTCTTAATATTTTTTCTCTTTTCTTTATCTGGTTGTTACAGAAGTGACCAAAAAAAGAATTTTGACTTTAATTACTATTTTCCAATTTCATTAAAAGAGACTATTTTTTATGCTCAAATTGCTATAACCCCCCAAGAATTAAGTAGTGGTCTCATGTTTAGAAAAAGACTAAGAGACAATCATGGCATGTTATTTATATTTAAGAACCCTCAACAAGTATCATTTTGGATGAAAAATGTCTCCATTCCATTAGATGTAGGCTATTTTGATGCATCTGGAATCTTAATTGAATACTACCACCTATATCCACATGATGAAACTCCTTTATTTTCTCAAAGCAAAAATATAAAATATGTTTTAGAGATGAATAAAGGTTGGTTTAAAAACAATAATATAAAAACTGGCAACTCAATAAATATTGATAAAATAGAAAAATATATAGAACTGAGAACCAAAAGCAGTCCGAGATAATTACTCATTAATGTTATGAAGTTAGAAAAAAATGAATCACAAAAATTAAATAAAAAACCTCGATTAGGTACTTTAATAAATTTACGCAGAAAAGAAAAACTACTTAACAAACAAGCTAGTAATAAAATTTGGAAACATTGGGAGAATAGAAGATCTCGTAAAATCAAAGCAATTAATTATTTCTTCATTGTACTACCTATTTTCATAGCATTTTTTCCCATTCTTCAAAATGAAGTTTTATGGACTGATTATGATTCAATCAATCGCTCCTTCTTCACGGAATTACCTTCCCTGATATCTATTTTCAACCCCTCGATTTTCTGGAATGAAAACCCCTTAGCATTAACCACATATTTCGCTGAAACTTTGATTCCGCTAAACAGCGCATTCACACACAGAGCAATCAACCTCATATTACATGCTTTGGCTTCTATATTACTTTATAGACTACTGAATCGGATGCATATTTCTGGTGCGCTTATCACTACTCTTTTTTTTGCCGTACACCCCGTAGCTATACAAACACTTTTTTGGCCTGGATTTAGGGACATTATTATAATATTATGCCTAATTCTATTAAGTCTGTACTTGGCGCTTGAGAGAAAAAATAAGCGGTCATTTAAGAAAGGATTATATCTTTCTGCAATTACTAGCTTAATTCATCCTATTGCACTTTTGATTCCAATAACTCTCTTTTTAAACACATTTACCAAAAATAAAGAATTTAAATTGGAAAAATTTAATAAAATAATTCCTTTTATTATCGTTGTTTTTATTCTCAGTATCTTTGCAGAGGTATTTGAAAATACTGCCATTCAGCAGCTGAGTCCATCGGGAATAATGCTTGAAAATGAAAGCCCAAAATTAGTGGAGCAGTTCAACGCTTATTTAAAGCTCCTTTATTTACCTTTTGGAACAGCATTTTTTATACCTATAGATGAATTTGTTAAAAACAATGTATTAAAGTTCATGCCTATTATATTAATGATGGCTCTACTTTTTTTATTATTATTTTTAATAAGGAGTATTTGGGCGAGGTTGCTGATTATGGGGATTACATTGTTATTTGCATTAATTCTCAATGCCTCATGCCAATTTAGCTATTTCTTGGATGGCACACCTTGCTTAGATGAGTCAATGATCTATATTGCCATCATACCTTCCGTTGCATTAATTTCGAGTTCATTAAATGCATTAGTGGTTCATAAAATTCCAAAAATTAGAATACTTTGGTTTTCCCTGATAGGTTTAGCACTGCTAATTACCACAGGATTTAGTATAAATAAAAGCTTCAAAATAAATAACTCACTGAAATTATGGGAATACTTAGATGCAAAATGGACTGATTCTGTTATCCCCAAAAAAGCAATAAGCGACTACTTATTTGAAAACGGCTATGGTAAATATTCACTTGATAATCATATCTATATTCTAGAACAGATTCTTGAAAAAGATTCACAAGACAATAACAAGAATATTCAGCTGGCACGATTATACGTAGAGGACCGTCAATTTAACAATGCCTCAAAAATCTATAAATTAGTAACTCTTGATCAAAATTTCTCTCAAGTTGAAATTTTAAATGAAGCTGCTAGTCATTTTGAACTTCAGGGTTTGTACAGAGAAGCTAGGAATATTAGAGCCAAACTAAATAAACTGAGTGAGTAATTTTGGGAAAACTCCTATTAATAATACACTTAATATCAAAAACCAAAGAAAAAATCTTTGCGCGAGAGATACTGAACTTGAGTAATTTAATATTATACTATCATTTTTTTGAATAAATAGTATAGAACGTATCCAGCTGAAATAATAATAAATAGAAATTACAATGCCTAACAAAGCAAATACTATTAAGCTATATAAATTTGCTTGAAATGCGGCAATAAGAATCAGTGTCTTAGCAATAAATCCGCCCAATGGAGGAACTCCTGCTAAAGAGCCTAACCCTATTAATCCTGCAACTCCTAGAAGCGGATTATTTTTGATGAGCCCCTGAAAATCCTTTATCTCTAAGAAACTATCTTCTTTAGTATCCATGAATATACTAGAACCAAAGACCAAAAAAGAACTTAGCATATATACTGAAATATAAAATAAAAGTGCATTGATTGCCTCTGGTACAAAACTAATAGATATAATTCCAAGTAATAAATAACCCGCATGAGAAATCCCGGACAATCCTATGAGCTTTTTAATAGCTACTTGGCCACAAGCAGCTATGTTGCCATATAAAATAGTAACTGCACATAGTACGGATAAGATTGGAATTAAAAAATCAACAAGTGCAATGAATGGTCCTTGAATCAACTGCAATAAGACAAATATACCTGCTGATTTTGATGCAATTGCAAGGAAAGCTGTAGTTGGAAAAGGAGCACCTTGATATACATCTGGAACCCATATCTGAAATGGAACTAATCCAACCTTAAAAGCTATTCCAGCAATCACTAATAATGCACCCAAACATACAATAGGATTTCCTGCATTCAATGTAATAAATGATTCTAAAGCACTGAAACTAAATCCATCTTGAGTAAAAGAATTCATCTCCGGATTTCCTGCGATACCATAGAGTAGGACAATCCCAAATAATAAAATAGCTGAGCTTAATCCTCCTAAAATAAGGTACTTCAAGCTTGCTTCAAGAGATAGGCTATTTGTTCTTTCAAAACCAACTAGAACATAAAAAGCTATTGTAACTAGTTCTAAATTAACAAAAAATGCTATGAAATGAGCTGATTGAATTAAAAGCATAAATCCTGCACTCGCTATAAGTACAATATGGAAATACTCAGGCTTTGGTATTTTCTTATTATTAAAGAACTGCGCTGCTAAAAAAGTAACCCCCAAAGAGGAAAATATGAAAAAATACCGCATATATTGAGTACTTTCGCTTTGTTCAATTAATCCGGAAAATAAAACAGCATTTGGATTAAAAAAATAATCCCCAAAAAAGATTAATGAAAAAAGCACCAAGCATTGTCCAATTAGAGAAATTGGGGTTATCCATTCTCTAGCATTTGGAAATTTTCCTCTCTTGTTAGAGCTATTTGTAAAAAGATCTATTCCTAAAATTAGGAAAGCAATCAGCGCCAATACCAACTCTGGGAGCAAAATAAACCAATCATTAGTTAGACTAATTTCTCTAAGTATCTTTATCGAAGAATCACTCATTATAAGTATCTAGCTTTAGATTTAAATTATTCAACAATCGTGATTCAACCGAGGTTGATATAAAAGCATTATATTTGCTCAAAGATTCATTTATAGGATCACTTAAAACCTTTGGGAAAATACCATATAGAAGCAGGGATGCAAATAAGATAATGGAACAAAAAATTTCAAGATATGACATATCGCGTAATGATCCATTATGAAATTTTTCCTTAAGTACTTCTGAAGGCACACCAAATACAATTAATGCAATAGCCTTCAGTCCATAAATAGCTGAAATAATAATCCCTATAACTGCTAAATAGAGGAATCCTTGAGTTAGATCAGATTCAGCTAGTGCGGTAAAAATAACGAATTCGCCCCAAAAGTTAGCAAAGCCAGGCAAGCCAATACTAGCTAAAATTGAAAGCCCAAATAATACAGATAAATTAGGGGCTATAACGCCAAGCCCTCCCATTTTTTCCATATTAAAAGTCTTAAACCTATGATAGATACAAGTACTCAACAAAAAGAGAAGAGCGACTGATAAACCATGAGCTACCAATAAAATAAGAACTCCACCCGAACCTAGAATTGAAAGAGTGCCTAGGCCAATAAAGGCATATCCCATGTGCATAATTGAACTATATCCAACCATTTTTTTTAAATCTTTTTGGGCTAGCGTAACCAGACCAATAAGGAGAATATTACATAAACCTAATACAAGTAACCAACTCGCCCAATTTGAAGCCCCTAATGGAAGTAGTGGTATTGCAATTTGCAACAATCCATATAGCCCAAACTTTTTAAGAACCCCTGCATGCATCATTGCTACTCCAGTTGGCGCAGCGTAATATCCTTTTGGAGCCCAAGAATGAAAAGGGAATAGAGATACCAAAATACCAAAACCAAAAAATAATAGCGCAAATATATTAGTTTGAAAAAGCTCAGAAAGTGGCTGACTAGCAAGTGCCATTTTGAGCTCTATCATATTAAAAGCCTCTGCACCACTAGTTTGGTAGAGGGAAATCAATCCTATTAAAGACAATAAAGCTCCAATTGTTAGGTAGATCGTCATTTCTAAAGCAATAGCATGACGATCTACACCACCCCATAGCATCACAATGATAAATGTAGGGATGAGGGCTAATTCATGAAAAAAGTAGAAGAAAAATAGATCAACGGACGAAAAAGTCCCTATCAGTCCGCTAAACATTATGAAAAGTAAGCCAACATAAATGTTATTACCAATAGCCTTTGAAAATAAAGTATAGATAATAGCCGATAAGCCAACCGTTGTAGCTAAAAGCAATAAAGGTAGTGACAACCCATTTAAACCAAGGTGTAAATAAATTCCTAGCGACTCTAATCCTGTTGGTAGGATTAATTCAAAATTATATGCATCTAAGTTATTCGTATCATAATTAAAATAAATCACCCAAGCACAAATAAATGGAAAGCTCGCGCCGAATATTCCTAAAAAGCGAGCTAATAAAGCTTCCATATCCTTAACTAGGATAAGAAAAAGCACCCCAACTGAGAAAGGAATTATGATACTACTTAATAATAAATAGGGATAAATCATATTACAAAATATTTTACTAAAACATATTAAGTCCGTATAACCAAAAAGCAATCAACCCAATAAAAAACCAAATTACATAATTATCAAGACGGCCAACCTGCAAAAGGCGTAAGCTAGCACCAATAATACCAATTAAACCTGCGCAACCTCGAACAATAAAACCACGTAATACCATTTCATCAAGAAAAGAGAAGCTTTCAGCGATTGGTTTTTGTACTTTATCCAAATAGACAGCGTACAATTCGTCAACCCAAAGGCGCCTCTTTAAAAGGCTATATATATGAGGTAATTGCTTTTCTAATTGGTCAAATTTAGTTCCCCTTCCATAAAATAAAAATGCCATAGTTAAACCTAAAATCCATGCTCCCGAACCGAGTATTAAAACTTTATTATGCAAAACTTTATAATTTACTAAGTGATGAAGATAATCCAAATCAAATAATATAGTAGCCCCAAGCTGTGCTGGCCATAGGTTTGTAAAACCAACGAAAATAGCAAAAAAACTAAGCACAACTAAAGGTAGATACATTATTATATTTACTTCTTTAGCGTTTTTAGCGGCTTGTGAATTCGGCGATCCAAAAAATACGATCCAAATCAAACGACCCATATATCCTGAGGTTAATAGAGCAGCAAAAACTAACCCATAAAATACAAGATTATTTGCATCATGAGCACCTATTAAGATAGCATCTTTAGAATAAAACCCAGATAAGCCATATACTCCACACAATGCAAGTGTTCCAATAATAAATGTGAGAGAGGTTATGGGCATCCGCTTCAATAAGCCTCCCATTTTAAAAATACATTGTTCATGATGGCAGGCATGAATCACAGAACCAGCACCTAAAAACAATAAAGCTTTAAAAAATGCATGTGTTATTAAATGAAATAAAGCTATCCCAGGAAAACCTAACCCAAATATTGCAGACATGTAGCCAAGCTGTGACAAGGTAGAATAAGCTAAAACTCTCTTTATATCTGATTGCGCAAAGGCACAGAATCCAGCAAACAATGCAACAAATGTCCCTAAATATGAAATAAAGGACATAACTTCAAATGATAGCATAAACTGTACTCTGATAAGCAAATAAATACCAGCTGCAACCATTGTTGCGGCATGAATTAAAGCTGATACAGGTGTTGGACCTGCCATTGCATCAGGCAACCAAACATGCAAAGGGAATTGAGCTGATTTACCAATAAACCCGCATATCAAAAAGAAGCCAATTCCAGAACTAATAAGAGATACGTCTGCACCTATTAGTATAGCCAAAGCCTCTAAATTAGTAGTTCCAAAATGCCAATATGTTAAAATAATCCCAATCAAGAACCCATAGTCTCCCACTCTATTAACAATAAATGCTTTTTGAGAAGCATCTTTAGCGTCATCTCTTCTAAAATAATGTCCGATTAAAAGATAAGAGCTAAATCCCACTAATTCCCAAAACAGAAATATCATAATTAGATTATCCGCAAAAATAATCCCAATCATAGAAAACAGAAAAAAACTAAGGCCTGCAAAGAATCGGCCTTTAGAGTCATCTTTTGACATATATGCTATGCTAAAAATTGTTATTGCAAAAGCAACAATTGCAATCATTGCAAGCATGGTTAAACCAACTGAATCTATAAAAAATCCAATATAAAACTTGTGTACTCCTAAAGCTATCCAGTCCCAAGAAAATCTAATTGGTTCAGAAAATTCTTTTATCAATAAAAAGGTTAAAAACAAAGAACCAAGTCCACTTAATAAAGAAAAAAAAGGAGCTACTGTGTTTCTTATTTGGCCACTAAAGACAATGATTAAAGAACAGAAAAAAGGTAGAAAAAGAATACCCAATAGATTAAATAAGAGATCCATAATTTGATTATCCATTTAATTGCTTAAGCTCATTGACTAGTATTGTTTGTCTTTGCCGATATAACATTACTATAATAGCTAATCCAAGTGCAACTTCTGCCGCGGCTACTGTCATAATAAAAAAAACAAAAATAGACCCATCCATAGAATTATTAAACCGAGAAAATGCTACAAGAGCTAAATTTATAGCATTAAGCATCAACTCAATAGACATAAAAATAACAATTGTATTACGCCTTAGTAAAACGCCCAAAAGCCCTATTAAAAACAATATACTTGCTACATAGATAAATTCATTAATGCCAATCAAAACCATAATATAGTAATTCTTGTTCTAATCAAAATTTGGGTTTTTTACTAATCACGATTACGCCTATCATCGCAACCAAAAGAAGAAATCCAATTACCTGAAAAGGAAGCATATATTTCGTAAATAATAATTGTCCGAAAGCTTTAGCTTTATTATCAAAGGCCCCGGGATCAATAAATGATGAGTCTTCAATCAAAAACAATTCTACACTTGGTAGATTATTTGAAGAAAAACTATTAAGGATTAAAGCTAATAATAAAAGCACCCCTAAAATAGTGGCACACAAACTCAATTTTCGGGTTTTGAAATTAAAATTTTCCCCTTTGTCTACATCTAGAAGCATAATAATAAATAAGAAAAGCACCATCACTGCTCCTGCATAAACGAGAATCTGCAAAATGGCTAAAAAGTACGCCTCTAGTAGAATAAATAAACCAGCAGTTGCTACCAAAGAAACAATCATAAACATAGCGCTATTTACGGCATTTCTATTTAAAACTACTGCTAGAGCACTTAAAAGAACTAAAGAAGCAAATATAGAAAATAAAATATCAATCATAGGAATTTAGAATGCATATTATACTCATAAAATTATCAATATAATTACCGGAATTGGCTTAAATTAAACCTTACATTTACGTATGAAAAAAATTATTGCAATTAGCTAATTAACAAATTTATTGTGAAGAATGAGTAATGTTGTTGAAGACAAAGCGATAATTCGTTGCCCAGTTTGCCAAAAAGACTTAACTGTCGTAACATCTAAGTCGCTTTATGAAAAAGATGGAGTATTGTATTGCTCCGAATTGTGCTATCTAATATCAAAAAAGTACAATTAATTTCACTTATTAAAAAGACAAAAATTAAGACTTTCATTTTAATTCTTTGAATCTAGACTCTCATTTATAATGAGATACAAGACTTGAAATAATAGCTTAAATAAAGAAAGTGTTTGTATTGCACAGCAAGAAAATTGGTCTAGTTATAAATTAAGTAAAGGAAAACTATTATTCTCTAAAACATAGGCTATAAAATAAAATCATCTTATTTAATGCTTCAAATTTAAAAAATGATTAATCATTACGATTTTGACAAGATCCCCAATCGTTCAGGCACTGGATCATTAAAATGGGAACGATACTCTAAAAATATTCTTCCAATGTGGGTTGCTGATATGGATTTTGAAACCGCACCTGAAATCACCGAAGCCTTAAAGAACAGATTAAGTCACAAAGTTTTTGGCTACACAATACCATATGATTCAGTAATTGAAGCAGTTCTTAATTACTTAAAATATTCACATAATTATGCTGTTAAAAAAGAATCACTGACTTTTTTACCAGGCTTAGTACCTGCAATCAATCTTTGTTGTAATGCATTCTCAACAGAAGAAGAATCAGTTATGACAGTTACTCCCGTTTACCCGCCGTTCATAACAGCTCCACGTTTTTCGGGAAGAGAGCTAATTACAGTCCCACTCATATTGGATAGTGAAAATAAGTGGACCTTTAATATCAAAGGCATGGAGAAAGCCATCAAACCTAATACAAAAATCTTTATACTCTGCAATCCTCATAACCCTGTAGGCAGAGCCTATACTAAGCTAGAAATTGAAAAAATCTCAGATTTTTGCCAGCGCTATAATTTAATTCTAATTTCCGATGAAATTCATTGTGATTTAATTTTTGATACTTCTTCAAAACACACACTAGTAGCTGGTACCGAAGAAGGTATTGCTGAAAGAACCATTACACTTATGTCCCCAAGCAAGACTTACAATCTACCTGGACTTGCTTGTGCATATAGTATTATCGAAAATCCAAAGCTGAAGCTCCAATTTGAAAAAACAATAAGAGGAATTATTACTGAAATAAACTGCTTTGGTTATGTTGGATGTGAAGCAGCATATAGATATGGCAATTCCTGGAGGATAGAACTACTTAAGTACTTAGAAAAAAATTATCTTTATTTAAACAATTTCTTATGTAAAAAAATTCCTGAAATTGAATTTATTCCCATGGAAGCTACATATCTTGCATGGCTTAAAGTAGATAGACTAAATCTAAATAGCCCTACCCAATTTTTTGAAAAATATGGAGTTGGCCTATCAGATGGAATTGATTTTGGAGATCAAAATTATGTTCGATTAAATTTTGGATGCCCGCATTCAAGACTTATGGAAGCTCTTGAAAGAATGCACAAAGGACTTCTTAAAGAAAATGTAATCGGTCATGAAGGATGAATTAGATCATGTTCGTATTGATCAATGGCTGTGGGCTGTTAGGATATATAAAACTCGATCAGAGGCCAAAGATGCCTGCAAATCTTCATCTATAAAGCTTAATAAAAAATCTATAAAGCCTAGTTCTAAAGTTCGATTAGAAGATAATATAATTGTACGCAAAAAAGGTATAATTTTTGAATATATCGTAAAAAAGATAATTACAAAGAGAGTGAGTTCAGCAAAGATTTCTGAACATATTGAGAATAAAACATTGATTTCTCAATATACAAAAATTATTCAAAATAAAAAAAATACCATGCCCTCTAAAAACCATCTTATTAAAGGACGCCCAACGAAAAAAAGGCGGCGTTCACTAGAAAAATTAAAAAAAATGGGTTATTAAATTTTAGAAATTTATATGATTTCGCATGAAAGCCTTTATAGCTTCTGGATTTGGCTCTACTGAATAATTAACAATCGGCTTACCTTTAAATGCCTCCAATGAGGGATGCTGCACCTCTATTCCAATAGCTTTTTCTATAGTGTCTGGAAATTTGGCAGGATGTGCAGTTGAAAAAATAATTGAAGGCTCATTGGATAAATCTTTAAACCCGCAAGATGTATGCGGATCAACCACATAGCTATAGGCTTTATAAACTGATGAAATAATTTTGGAAATCTCCTTATCTGTAGTTCTACTACTTGAAAAAGAACTCTTATCAAAATCTTGAAAAACATAGGAGCCTGTTTGCTTAAATGTTTCTATAATAGATTTTACCTGTTCACCATCACCTCCCACGGAATAATATAAAAATCGCTCAAAATTCGAAGCTACTTGAATATCCATTGACGGGGCAACACTTGGCGAAACCTTTTCTTGAGAATATATACCTGTTTGAAATAGGCGGTGTAAGATATCATTCTGATTAGTTGCAATTTTAAAACCCCGAATCGGAACTCCCATTTTTTGGACAAGCCAACCCGCTAAAACATTTCCAAAATTACCTGTTGGAACAATAAAGTTAAATGATTGCTGCTGCAATGATGGCAGTCTAAAAAATGCATATAAATAATAAACACATTGGGCTAAAATTCGAGCTAGATTGATAGAATTAACAGCAGACAAACCAACTTCTTCTGCAAAAGAACGATCCTCAAAAACATGCTTCATTGCGGTTTGAGCATCGTCAAAACTTCCCTCTATAGATAGAGGGAAAACATTATTGGCCCCAGTGCATGTCATTTGTAGCTCCTGCAAAGGGGCAATCCTTCCATGAGGGTACAATATGAAGGATTTAACTCCTAATTTGCCTTGTAAACCATGAATTGCTGCTGCACCCGTATCACCTGATGTTGCGCCTAATACTGCAATAGATTTATTGGATACTTTTATTTGATACTCATATAAGTTTCCTAAAAATTGTAATGCAAAGTCCTTAAAAGCTAAAGTAGGACCATGGAATAACTCAAATACCAGCAAGTCGTCCTTTAATTTACGAATAGGGGCTATTTCAGGATTATCAAAATTTACATAAGAACGATCAATAATATCATACAATTCATCCTTTGGTATATCTGTAGCAAACTGCGTAAAGAAAGCTTTACAAAGTTCTGTATAGGATAATGTGCTCCATTGATTAAGGAAAGGTTTTAAGTCAGGTAGTACTTGAGGAATATATAAGCCCCCATCTGGTGCCAATCCATGCTCAACAGCTTTACTAAAAGTAACTGAAGGAACTTGTTTTCGGGTACTAATATATTCCATTTTGATTCAAATACTAAGCATCTAGTCCAAAAGCAGTATGGATTAATTGCGTGGCGGAATCTGCTGATTCAGAATTAATAGCAACGGAAATCTTTATTTCTGAAGTACTAACCAATTGAATATTAATAGTATTTCTGGCTAAAGTATCAAATAGGGTAGCTGCCACCCCAGAATGGGATCGCATACCTACACCAACAATTGAGACGATAGCAATTTCACTTGATTCAAATATTGTATTGGTTGCATCTTGAGGGAAAGCTGATTGAACAGCACTTTCAGCTCGTTCAATATCATCTCTAGGCACAGTAAAGGTCATGTTTGCTTTACCTTCCCTACCAATATTTTGCACAATCATATCTACACAAACATCAGCTTTTGCTAATGACTGAAACAATTGGGCAGCAGCACCTGGTCGGTCAGGGATATCACTGACAACAACTTTAGCTTGTTTATTATCAAGAGCGACCCCGCTTACAACGACGTCTTCCATAGATTTAACTTCTTCTTTCACGATAGTACCTTTGTTATGATTAAAACTCGAACGGACTTCAAAATTAACTTTAAATTTTTGCGCAAATTCAACTGCCCTATTTTGCATAACTTTTGATCCTGAACTTGCCAACTCTAACATCTCCTCATATGAAATATATTTTAATTTCTTTGCCTTAGAAACAACTCGAGGATCTGCTGTATATACCCCATCCACGTCTGTAAAGATTTGGCATAATTCAGCATCTAAAGCAGCAGCAATAGCTATAGCACTTAGATCCGATCCGCCACGTCCCAAAGTGGTTATTTCCCCCAAATTAGAATGTCCTTGAAAGCCTGCTAAAATAACAATTTTTCCTTTGTCTAATTGCTCTTTCAGATCTCCTCCAGAAATTTCTATGATTCTTGCCCTAGTATGATTAGGATCTGTCAAAATACCAGCTTCTTTCCCAGTACGAGAAACAGCTGGTAATCCTAATTGGTGCAATGCCATAGCCATAAGTGCTATTGTTTCTTGTTCCCCTGCTGTTAATAGCATATCCATTTCTCTTTCATTTGGATGGGTATTCAATGCTTGGGCACGGGCAATTAAATCATTGGTAACACCTGAACGAGCAGAAACAACTACAATAACAGAGTGACCCGAATTATAAGTTTCCTTAACACGCTGCGCTACATTTTTTATTCTGTTTACATCACCTACAGAAGTTCCACCGTATTTTTGAACAATTATTGACATGGATATGTAAAATAAAATCTAGTAAAATTTAAAATAGTCTTTAGAGTCAGAGCCTTTAATAAAAATAAAAGAAAATCAATGCGTTTGTAATTATTGAAAGCATTTGTAGATTATAAAGTATATGCAAGATCTTTACATACAAGCGGAAGCCTTTATTTCGTCAATGCAACAGTTCGAAAGAACCCAGCTAAATGAGAGAGAATTTATTAAACGGCTTGATGAAATAAAATATTCTATTAAAACAACTGGAACTTATTGTCACACTAAAGAGGAACTTGCTTTTGGCGCTAAACTTGCTTGGCGTAACAGCAATCGCTGCGTAGGTCGGCATTTTTGGAAACAGCTAGATGTTTTTGATTGTAGAAAATTAAATGATGCGCCATCAGTTTTTAAGGCCCTAGAGCATCACATTGAACATGCTTTCAACCATGGATCAATCAAAAGCACTATCACTATATTTGCTCCTAGGAATGCCTCAGCAGAAACTGCAGATGTTGTACGCATCCTAAATCACCAACTCATTAGATATGCAGGATTTGAAAATTCAGATAAAACAATCCTTGGTGACCCTCACAGTAAATCATTAACCGAATCATTACTTTCTAATGGTTGGATCCCTAGATCCAAAACAGCTTTTACTCCTATGCCTTGGTGGATTGAAATTAATGGTAAAAAAATAGAACCTTATGCAATCTTTGAATCTAAAGCGCATTTACTCAATGAAATTAAACTTGAGCATCCTGATAATAAAAATTTCAACCAACTTGGTTTAAAATGGTACAGCATGCCCATCCTTTCTGATATGGCACTAGTGATTGGAGGTATAGTCTATCCCTGCGCTCCATTTAATGGCTGGTATATGGGAACAGAAATTGGAGCTAGAAACCTAGCTGATGAAGAGAGATACAATTGTTTACCCAAAATTGCAGAAGTATTCAGATTAGATAACAAAAATAATCGTACACTTTGGAGAGATCGAGCAATAGTAGAATTAAATAGAGCTGTTTTATATAGTTTTGACCGAGACAAAGTTCGAATTGGAGACCATCATAATATAACTCGGCAATTCGAAAAATTTTGCGAGAACGAGGGTAAGGCTAAATGTCCTATTACGGGCGACTGGAGTTGGCTCGTTCCGCCGATAAGTGCATCACAAACCCCTACATTTTATCAAGAATTTGATCCGAATGTTGTTAAGCATACAAATTTCTTTTACCAAAACGATTTACATAAATCCATCCACTCAGGCGAAACAACTAAAAATGGTTTTAAGAAAAGTAAATGCCCCTACCATCTAAATTAAAAAATTATTAGTGTTAAAATTGATATTTAACTAAGATAGAAATTCAAAAGGATTGAAAATACGAATAAAGGAAGGCTTTTTATTTATTACATTTAACCCTTCAACTTCGTTACACGCTTTAATAATTGAAGCCTCATTTATTAAATGCGTAGTAACCATAATTAAGGCTAAATTATCCTCTAATTCTTTCTGATTAACTGTGGAAAAACTAATGTGATGCCCAGCGAAAACATTTGAAATCTCAGCTAAAACACCCTCTTCATCTCTAACATCAAAGCGGACATAGTAGCGGGATTCAAGCTCGCCTTGGGTTCTTAATTTTAAGCCTTTTTGATTCTCAAAATAACTGATAGGAGATGCATGCTGAATTGTTGAATTGCTATTTCCTAGCAAAGAAACCGCATCAGAAATATCGCTTATTACAGAACTAGAAGTAGCATCTTGCCCAGCACCTCTCCCAACAAATAGGGTCGTCCCAACTACATCACCTGTCACACTAATACCATTATATACCTCATTAACATCAGCAATTAATTCCGTACTAGGAATCAATGCTGGATGTAGGCGGACTGTTAGAGATTCATCTGATAAATCCTTAGAAATAATTCCTAGTAACTTAATTCTATATCCTAGTTGGCAAGCCATTTCGATATCATATTGTGAAATTAAACGAATGCCTTCACAGGTTATATCTTTGAGTTTAACCCAAAACCCATACGCTAAATAAGTTAATATAATAACTTTGTGAGCTGCATCAATACCATCTATATCTAAAGCCTCATCTGCCTCGACATATCCAAGCTTTCTTGCATCAACAAGAATCGAATCGAAGCTCGAGCCTTCACGCTCCATTCTTGTTAAAATATAGTTTGAGGTACCATTTAAAATTCCAAATATTAAGCTAAAATGGTTTCCAACCAAGCTTTCACGAATTGTTTTTATAATAGGAATTCCTCCCGCAACTGATGCCTCATAAAAATATTGGGCCCCATTACTTTTAGCTAGATCAAATAAGTATTCTCCATGCTCACATATTAGTGCCTTATTGGCTGTTACTACAATTTTACCTTTCTTTAAAGCGGACTCTGTGACCTTTAATGCTAGATCAGTTCCGCCAATTAATTCACATACAATATCAATCTCAGGATCATTTAAAATTAAATCAGGATCTGTGGTTAAAATATCATTTGGAACCACAACTGATCGCTTTTGCGTTAAGTCTCTGACAACTATTCGGCTAATAGATATTCTTACCCCCAAGCGACCCTCTAAAGTAGTTCGGTTTTTCTCAATATTTTTCCAGACACCTTGCCCTACAACGCCAAAACCAAATAATCCAATATTTATTAACTTTGGTGATTCATCCATAAAATGCCATTAATATAAATTGAGCCCTACGGATTGATCTTAACCAACTCACACTCAAAGATTAAAGTATCTCCTGGCTGTATAACCCCTCCAGGCCTAGGATTATTTCCATATGCTAGTTCGCTTGGTATATATAAAATAATTTTCCCTCCCTCGCCTACATACATAAGACCTTCAGAGAAGCCAGGAACTACACCAGATAGGGGAAAGTTCGCTGGCTCTCCTCGCTTGTAAGAACTATCGAATTCAGTGCCATCAATACGTGTTCCTTTATAATGTACTCGAACCGTATCACTAATAGTTGGTGGAATTAATTTTCCAGGCTCTATGATCTTATAGCGTAAACCTGTAGAGGAAATCTGAACACGTTCATCAGTTTTTAAACTATCTAGAAATTCCTCTCCAGCAGCAATGTTTACAACGGCGCTAGATGCTTGTGCTTTTTCTCTTTTTTTCTGTGAGATATTAATGCGATTTTCTATGAATTCTTGAAATTTTGGCATTTTTGCCTCAAAAGAACTATCAATTACATCATCTGTTAAGGCTTTTTTTAAACCTCTAGCAATGTGATTTGCATCATCTGCATCAAAACCTAGTTCTTTTAAGCCGTCCCGATATACCGTCATGTAGCCAAGCATTTCTAACATTTCAATTTCATCTGAAATCTCAACTCCTTGTAACTCATTATTACCTTCTATGTACTTCTCATTGGCATATGTGTAGTTCATTACTAAAAAGATAAAAATTGTAGATAATAGTAATTTATAAATTGAATTCATAATTGTGTAATGTAATTAAAATTGATATTTTTAAAATCTAATCCTAGAATGATTTAATTATATTTTGCTAATGCAAGAGCTAATTTATAGAGCAAAAAAAGCTCCAGTAAAACTGGAGCTTTTGAAAAAAATTAAGTGAACTTAATTGTTATAACTTATTTACGACGGCGGATAGCTACAAATAAGAATGCAGCAAATCCAGCTATCAAAGCATAAGTTGATGGCTCAGGCACAATTGAGATTGCAACACCTGTTCCGCCAATACCAGCATTATTAGAAACAATAATGTTAGAACCAGAAACAGTAGAGTCACTATCAGTGGCAGTGAACGTAAAACTGTTTATTGGGGTAGGGGTCGGAGCTGATGCAGATGCGAATGAAAGCCATGATGATGATTGCGCCCATCCTACGGTACCAGTACCGGAAGTAAGCTTAATCCATGGTGCAGCAACATCTGAAGCAATCCCTGATGTAGATATCGAACCAAAAGCTGCTCCAGCTTGACCTGTAGGGCCAAATACTGAGGTTGCAACTGATGCTGATAACACAACAGACTGAGTAGAATCATAGAGTTCTACAGAAGCAGCATTGTCGAAGAGACCTCCGCCAAAACCTACTGCTGTACCCCATGAACCTGACGCTGACTGAGCAGATGCTAGTACTGGAGCAAGTGCAAGTGCAGCTAGTGTTAAGAGTGATTTTTTCATAGTTAGTTTTTTATATTAATATATTAGATATAAATTAAAGTGAGTAAGGGATATCATCTGACCAAGCTAAGCCAGTACCAATATGTTTAATGATGATGGAACTACCTGCTGGTATAACATTAGTGCCAACATCCACTGAATTACTAGTAGTTGAACGCCATCCGTTACCTCCGAAGAATCCACCAAATGGATCTGTTTGGTAATAGTAAAGATCAAATGCTCCTGCAGGAGAAATGACATAAACAACATCTGAAGTAGTTACATCAGCACCCGAAACATATCCGTTACTAGCTGAGTAAATTCCGCTGTCTGCCAAAGTAGTATCTGTAGGGAATGGGTATGCAACCAATGAAAATCCAGCTGGAAGGCTTCTGCTATGATTAACGGTGTTTACAGTACCTGTTGTAACAAAACTAATATCTCCAGCACTTATTCTTTTAACAATAATACCATCGTCAGGATGCAAAATTACGTTTGATACATCTGTAGAGTTACTACCAGCTCCACGCCATCCATTACCTCCAAAGAAACCGCCAAATGGGTCTGTTTGATAATAGTAAGTAGCGTATGCACCAGCACCATCAGCTGACATAATGTATACAACATCTGAAGTTGTTAAATCCGCACCTGAAGTTAATCCAATACTATTATCGCTAGATAATAGGTCGGCTATAGTTGAAAATTTCTTAACAAGTATTGTGTCGCCATCAGAAATCAAAGAAGAAACATCTGATGCTAAAGTAATCGCAGAAGTACTATTTGCAGTAACTTCTACTATCAAACCAGATGATGTTTGAATGTAATGAGAGCTATTACCTTCAGCGTCAGTAGCTGAAAGCTCACTGTCAGTCATAGAAAAAGATGTTGTGATGTCTGAACCGCTTACCGAAGAAGCAGTTCCGGAATAAACAACTGCATTCTCTAATGGATTCGAAAGCGCAGTATATCCGCTACCATTAATGGTAAGAGTGACATATCCAACTGGGGTAGAGCTCACTGACTGTGCTTGAGTAACTAATGCAAAACAGCAAACAAATGCTGCGCATCCTAAAAGTTTTAACATATTGATTTTCATATTTAGATATAATGATTTGAGGGTAATATTGAATTGTCATGGTAAATAGCCATATTGTCAAATATTTAATTCTTAATAAAAACTATTACTATTTATAGATATAATATTCCTTAGATAAGGGGGGTAAGTCAAAGAAAAAGACAGCTTGATGCCTCATTTTTAATAGAATTTACCAAGGAATAAAATATTACTTAATTTATAAAAAACTATAGGATGATGCCTTATGCTTTTTACTATTTAATAGGCATTAATTAAGCTGGAACATCCAATTTACAAGACCCACATTTGTTTCTATTTTTTCCATAATCAACTCTGAATTCCAAGATCCATTGATATAAGTTTCAACTTTAATAGGAAACGGCATTCCCTCGATAATTTTATGGCCTGAAATATTAAGCTCAACTCTATCAAAGTAGCCCATGCTGTCGGTTTGAACTACTTTAACCTCTAAATAGGTTTCCACATCTATAAAATAGTCCATTATAAAGTGCTTCTCAGTATGTACTCGAATTTTGTGGCAGACAGAATCAGATTCTCGGACTATCCCCATATATTCATAAGCTTTACCCTTTTTAAATGGATAAAGTAAATGATTCATAAATCTAGAATCATTAGCTAATCTGCGCAAACTTTGTTCATCTCTAATTAATTTAGCTTTCTGCTCAGTAGGAAATTTTTCCCAACCATGGTTGCCGTCAAAAGACTTTAAGTAAACGCCATTACTCATATATATAGAAACTTTTATGAAATCTGGCTTCTTTGCAATTATACGGTGTTTAAACTCCCCTTCTGCATTTTTATATTTTGAGCTCATTGCTACGCTATTAACATCTTTCCAATTCTCTAAGCCTCCGGTACTCTCTTTATAAAAACGGGATAAGATTTGCCCTAAAATTGAACCTTTTAATTCGGGCATTGGCTCATTTCTAAGTTTATTAGTTAATTCAGAACCATCAGGTAGCAAAGTATAAATAGATTGCTTTTCTAAATCTAACCTAACCTCCCTGCAAAGTTCCGCATTCAAGCTTTTTTCTCCTGCTAAAACTAGTGTATGCAGTCCAAAAAATACTGAAACAAACCAAATTCGATAAATTAGAATTAGATTAATAGATCGGTTAATGGATGATTTAGCTGCGTGCATACTATAAACTTTTTAATAGTTATAAGCCGAAAGCTTAATACTAAAATGCTTTTAGTCTATTAATAATCCATTTTAGTAGTATAGTATAAGTCTTGTTTTAAGCTCTTGTGTAAGTGTAAATGAAAATATTAAACAACCTTTACCTTAAATTATAAAATACTGTTGTAAAACACATTTTATTCTCAATAAAATATTATATATCATGCAATCCTTTAGCTATAGATTCAGAAATAATGAAGGTCGTTTATGCACGGGTCAAATTAATAGCTCCGACCGAAAGCAAGCTCTATCACAACTTAAAAGAAATGGAATCATTCCAGTCCAACTCCAAAGTAGTCTTAAAAATGAAGAGGCTTCGAATGCGAAGTCTAGGATATGGGATAAAATAGCTTTCCTTAAATTAAATAGGAATAATAAAAAATTAGACAATTCGACCATCTCAAATTTTGACACTAATTCCAATAATGCTTATTTTCTAAAAAATCGAACTACTAATAAAGGAGAAGGCATTGGTTTAAATTTGCTTAAAAGGCTTTATGAACTTCACAAATCTGGTATGCCCATTGGTGATGCCATACGTATTTTACAAAACCGCCTCAGCGACAGGGACCAAAAAGGATTGGCTATTGGAATATGGCGTGATTTGAGCGAAGGAATTACTTTGGCAAAAGCATTAGAAAAAAGAAGAAATTATTTCAATCCATCTGTTAGCCATGTAATTCAAGCTGGTGAGGCAACCGGAAATCTAACCCCAGTACTCACTAAAGTCATACAATACTTAGAAGAGAAGCGAATGATTAGAAATAAAATGGTCACCAGCATGACCTACCCTGCCTTTGTAAGTCTGGTAGCAATTTTAGTTGTAGTCTTGTTTTTAACGGTACTCCTTCCACAAATTGAAGATATGCTAGAAAGGCTCGGCGGTGAAATGACTTGGAGTGCACGTTTATTAATTGATGGATCCAGTATCCTTTTGCAAATAGGCCCTTTTTTAATAATCAGCGCAATAGTGACTATTGTAAGCTTGGCTAATTGGAAGAAAACCCAACTAGGAAAAAAAATTATCGACAATTGGAGCTTAAAAATACCTTTAATTGGTAAAATACTCTATTATTCTAATCTCTACCAAACTGGGAATTTAATTTCTACATTATTACAAAGTGGAATTAATACAACCGAAACTCTTAAGCTTACGGAGAAAACAATAGAAAATGCAGCATTAAGGCATAAATTTGTTACCGCAAAGATTCAAATCAATGAAGGTGCATCAATTACCCAAGCTTTTCGAAGACAGAACTTAATGCCTGATATAGCACTTGATATATTAAGTGTTGGTGAAGATACTGGAGAACTTACTAAAAGTATGCATGATGTAACCGAAGGATTTAAAGAAGAACTTAGTAAGCGGTTAAATCGCCTCACTACAATTGTTTCTTCATGCGCTCTAGGCTTTGCTTTTGGCCTAGTAACGTTGATTGCTATCGGTATCGTAACTAGTGTTTTTGAAGTAAGCAAAACCCTTTCTATCTAAAATAATAAGCAAATGCGAGACTTTGGATATTCCTTATGAGAAAGACTTCCGATCGATTAAAAAGATTGAAGATTTTTCCTAATCATCTTTTGACTTGCCGAGTATTTGTGACCTTTTTCGCAATCGCAAAGCATTGAGGCGTATAAATCCACTTGCATCATCAGGATCATAGTCACTAACAACTCCTTCCATCGATGCAATTGCCTCGTCGTACAATGAAAAAGGAGATTTTCGCCCTACTGTAGTTACTGTGCCCTTATAGAGCTTCAATCTGACCGTTCCCGTAACAGATCTTTGTGACTCATCAATTAAAGCCTGTAGGGCCTCTCTCTCAGGAGTATACCAAAATCCATTGTAGATTAATTGTGCATATTTAGGAATCAAACTATCCCTTAAATGCATTAAATCTCTGTCCATAGTTATGGATTCCATATTTCGGTGAGCTTGTAATAAAATAGTGCCCCCTGGCGTCTCATAAACACCACGACTTTTCATGCCAACAAAACGATTTTCTACAATATCAACTCGGCCTACCCCATGCTTTCCAGCTATCACATTTAAAGTTTTAATAACCCCGGAAGGGTCCATTGAAGTGCCATTAACTTTAACGCAATCCCCCTCAACAAAATCTAATTCAATATACTCAGAAATATCAGGGGCATCTTCTGGATCAACTGTCAGTTTATACATAGCTTTATTAGAAGCTACTGTAGGATCAAACCAAGGATCCTCAAGGATACCTGCCTCATATGAGATATGAAGTAAATTTCTGTCCATAGAATAAGGCTTTGACGCACTAGCTTCAACGTCAATTTTGTGCGCTTTACAATAGTCAATCATTTCGGTGCGTCCCGGAAAGGTTTCCCGAAAAATTCCCATCCTCCAAGGTGAAATTATCTTTAAATCAGGCGCTAAAGCAGCATAGCCTAACTCAAAACGCACTTGATCATTACCCTTACCTGTAGCACCATGGGCCACTGCGTCAGCACCTTCTTTCTCAGCAATTTCAACATGTGACTTAGCTATCAAAGGGCGTGCAATAGATGTGCCTAAAAGATATTGACCCTCGTAAAGTGCGTTTGCTCGCATCATGGGAAAAATAAAATCTGAAGCAAACTCATCCACTAAGTCTAATGTGTAATGTTTAGAAGCACCCGTTGCTATAGCTTTAGCCTCCAGTCCATCTAACTCTTCTTCCTGACCAACATCAGCTGCAAATGTTATTATCTCAGCGGAATAATGCTCTTTCAACCAACTGACTAGTACCGAGGTGTCAAGACCTCCTGAATATGCTAAAACTATTTTCATTAATCTAATTTTCTTAATTTGTAAAATGAATGTCAATTTGTTGATATCTTGCAAGGCAGATTATATCAAAACAAAAAAAATCCCCTGGCAAAGGCCAGAGGATTTAAAATTTAATAATTCAGATTACTGAATTAGAAAGTGTAAAGAAGCTCAAGAGTAGTGTTAGTACCACCTTGGCCTTGAACTGTATCTCCATCAGTTTCTGTTACATCAATAATGAATGCAAGGTCATCTGTAAGAGCAGTAGCGTGAGCTATTGTGTTTGTATCAATTGTTCCATTGACATCTTCAGTAGAAGCAGAACGAACTGTAATAGAAGAATTGTCAGAATAACCGTAAACAGCAGCGATTTGGTTACCGTCTGTGTCATCGTTGTCATCTTGGAAAACTTCACCAATAAGAGTAAGTGCACCAACATCATATGTTACATATGCATTGAAGATGTCATTACCAGTTGCTTCATTAGAGCGGAACCCTACGAAAGCATTAAGTTGATCATTTACAGCTTTGCTGTAAGATACTTCAACAACGTGATTGTCACCATCAAGGTTATCATCGCCTGCTAAGTTGACAGACTCACCAACTGTTACTGCTAGATTTCCAGTTGTATAACGTACACCTTGATCATACACATCACCAGTTACAGATAAACCAGCGCCATTTGCAATTAGACCATCTGCATCATATGCATCAAATCCAAGAGTTGACTCGAATTGACCAACTGTTACAGTAGCACCGCTAGTTAAAGCGTAATCTACATATGCTTGCTCAAGCGTTACATCACCTGCTTCACCCATAGATAGATTTGCGTTACCAGTTACTGGTCCTTCAGCATCAAGGGAAAGACGAAGCTCTATTTCGTCTAATTCGATGTTTTGATCACCGTCGTCATATGACAAGTCAGCGAAACCACTAATACCAACAGCGGCAAAAGTGATTGAAGAAGCTGCGAATAAAGCAGCTAGTAATTTGAATAATTTATTCATAGTGTTTGTTTGTTTTATTTAATAAATCGCTATAGCGAAATAAATTCTTAAAAGACTAAATTTAAAGGGTTGGAAATATCTTGTGAGATTTGTAATAGCTTTCAACTGCTATTGGTTTGTGTTAGAAAGATTTACAAAGTTTGTGGAAAAAAATACGAGTGCAGGGCCCAAGAATAAAGTGAGCACGCCGAAATAAGCGCTAGCGAATGTACTGGTAAACATAATCTAAACTAGATAAGGCTGATTTTTATTAATATTGCAAGTAAAAAATCCAATCTATTATATTGCCAATAAAAATTTGCGACTAGCTATTCTTGCATTTTCTTAAAATTAAGGCACATAATTAATAATGGCATACGAATACATTTCATATAGAAAAGTAGAATTTTCTGAAACTGATATGGCTGGATTAGTCCATTTTTCAAATTATTTTCGCTACATGGAGATTGCAGAGCGAGATTTTTTTGAATCTATTGATGTAAAGCTCATACAATCAATACCTTATGATTTAATGGGCTACCCTAGAAGTCGTGCTGAATGCAAATTTTCTGCCCCTTTACGCTTTGGCGATACAGTCAAAATTCATCTCGCCATCAAAACAATCAAAGATCGTGCTATAGACTACCAATTTAGACTTTATAAAGTAGAAAGTGATACTTTAGGAAACGACGCAGAAATAGCCTCAATACCAGTGGCAAAGGGACATCTGACCACAATTTACGCTGAATTAACCGATGATGGCTCATTAGAATCAAAACCTCTACCTAAAAATGTCCTTGAAAAGATAGAAGAAGCTCCAAAATCAGTACTACGGCCAGAATATATAGAGTAAAAAGCAATTTAGAGGCATAAACATATCGTAAATTAACATTTTATGAAAAAATTCAAAGCGCTAGTAACAAACGATGATGGTATAGATTCTATTTTTTTACACCTACTAGTAGAAGCTCTTATTCCAAACTTTGAAATTAAAGTTGCCGCGCCAAGCAAAGAACAAAGTTGGATTGGCCGAGCTATTAGCAGGCATAAATCAATAAAAGTACATAAAAATGAGACATTATTTCCCGATAATATTACTGCATGGAGTATTTCAGGAACGCCCACTGATTGCGTCAATATTGCGCTTGGACATCTGTTAGAAAGTCCGCCAGACATCATACTTTCAGGAATAAACCTTGGCTACAATACCACAGAAATACTAATTCTTAGCTCAGGAACAATTGCTGGGGCAATCGAAGGCTCACTTTGGGGATTCCCGTCAATAGCCTTTAGCCAGGAAATACCCAAACATTTATATGAGGGAATCCATAGAAATAAAGGTCTGACCACGGGCGATTTCCATGCTACAATCCAATCTTCAGCACAAAAAGCAGCTGAAATAGCTTATCAGCAACTTCAGATTAAATCAAATCTGACGAAAAATTCGATACTAAATGTAAATTTTCCTAAAAATATGGAAGCAAAAACGAAAATCGAATGGACGCGCCCTGAGAAAATCCACCTAGGTAGCCTTTTTAAAAAAAATCCTAATGGAAATTATTGCTTTGAATACTCTGATGGGGAAAAACTTTGCAAGCATCCTGATACAGATCGTTCAGCTCTCAGACGTGGAAACATAAGCATTAGCTTACTAGATTTCAGCCAAATTTGCTTACAATCGCCTTTTCGAAAATAGATTAAATTAATCACAGATAAACAAAATTCTAATAGCAGGCGGTTTTCAGTTGTAGAATACTTCAAAATTACTAAAAGATAAATAGATACTTTGACACTAATTATGTTTCGCTCTATACGCACTGCTTTCATTACTGGCTTACTGTTTTTACTACCTATTGGAGTTACAGTCTTTACTGTAGGATTTGTGCTCGATCGAATCGGCAATCCCGCTAGCGAGCTTTTTTTTAGCTTTATCAAAGAAAATATAAGGGGATTCCCTATCGTAGAAATTCCACTTCAGATTCTATCCCTTTTGATTGTAGTTACTATAATTACACTTTTAGGTTATTTATCGCGTATATTTATTGGACAGATTCTCTTTAAGTCTTTCGAGGGAATCTTAAGCCGCGTACCCCTTATAAACTCAATCTACAATACTGTAAAACAAATCGTTGATACATTCTCCCATCAAGAAAAAGCGGTCTTTCAAGAAGTCGTAATGCTGGAATATCCACGCAAAGGCATTTATGCCATAGGCTTTCTCACCAATAAAGCTAAAGGAGAAATACAGGCAATTACTGGAGAAGAACTTGTTAATGTCTTTGTTCCGACAACACCAAACCCAACTAGTGGCTTCTTATTAATGTTGTCGAAGGAATCTGTCACTCCGATGCAAATGAGTATATCTGATGGGATGAAGCTGATTATATCAGGTGGAGCGGTTGTCCCAAGCTTTGAACAGAATAAAGCTTCGAATGATCCTCTTGATGATTAATGGTAAATTCCTCGAGTACTAACTCAAAATGAATTTAGCAAATGAGTCTGGTGAAGTTACTATCTTAAGAATCGCTCAAACTAGCGAACATTTTTTAAAATTAGATTATATTTCTCCTAATGAAGGATTAACTTACGGTCTACTTCGCTATAGCCCAAAAAATAGATACACGAATAAACCCGACATATTTGATACTGCAGAAATCTTATTTGAAACAAAAAATAAAGCAAAAAAATTCCTAAATAATTATACCTCAACTGAAAAACGAACCACTATTGGCAGAGAGTATAAACGCCTTGATTATGCATGCTGTTTTTCACATTTTATTCTAGATAATGTAAGTCATGTTCCTGACCCAAATGAACTTTACCAACTCACAAAGAAAACCTTGAATGCATTCAATAGTAACTACTCCCCTGAAATTATTCTCATTAAAGCCATCTATACGTTTTTAAGAATTGAAGGCTTCCCCGTAGACCGAGAATGGTGGAAATCAATACCCGAGGCAGAAAAAGAAACCTCAAGGATGATACTTAAAAATCCCCTATCTTTGAAAACACTAAAATCTGAAATAACCTTAGCAATAAGATTGAGAAAATTAATTGCGCAATGGATTCAAAAAACAACCGACTTAAAGAGTTCACAGCTGTAATATTCAAATTTCTAATGTTAATTAATATGTTTTATAATCAGCACAAAAAAACCGCCTCTATTTGAAAGATTAGGCTAAAAGTCTGAATGAAGGTTTCTGACTGCTAATCTCCCCCAAAAAGGCGGAATTAAAAACAAACAACTAATGTAAAAATTTTGGAAGAACTATAAAAGTCTAGTTATAAGGCTAGACACACTTACATTGAATACGTTCAAAAAAAAATATTTTTTTTACTTTTTACAATTCTGTATACTTCCGACTTGATCCTTTAGCCTTTTCTATTGGATACTTAAGTCCATTTTTATTCATTTTGTCTAATATTGCATTTGTAATATCAATCTCTGCCACATTAGCAAATTCTATAGCAAAGATCAAAATATCAGCAATTTCCTCAGTAACCTTTTGCCTTAATGGTTGATTCATGACTTCCTTAAATGAAGATTCCGCAGTTTGCCATAAAAAATGCTCCATGAGCTCTGCTGATTCGGCAGAAATAGCCATAGACAGATTTTTTGGACTATGAAATTGCTCCCATTCCCGTGCTTTAGCGAAATCCAATATACGATCTTTAAGCTTTTTTAGCTGTGTATCTGAATCATTCATAAATTCTCAATCAAAGCAACACCACTGCTATAGAAAAATATATAATTAATCCTAATACATCCATTATAGATGTTATCAAAGGACTACTTGAAACTGCGGGGTCAATATTAATTCGCTCCAAAACAAAAGGCAGTAGTGCCCCAAAAAAATTAGCCACAAGAACTATTAAAAGCATACTTAGCCCTATAATCTGAGCGATGCTAGTATCTCCACCATAAAGCCAGCCAACAAGAAATGCTAATCCTCCCATTGCTAAACCCATTAAGACACCAACTAAAACTTCCTTGGTCAATGCACGGATCCAATCCGAGCTTTTAAGGTCTCCGGTAGCAATTGCACGAACCATTAGTGTAGCTGATTGTGCACCACTATTACCTCCACTCGCAATTACCAAAGGCATGAACAATGCTAATGTGATGTATTCAAGTAATTGTTCTTCGTAGCTTGAAATAACAGCTGCAGATATAAGGTTTACTAAAATTAGAATCAACAACCAACCAATTCGTTTTTGGAAGAGTTCAAATGGCAAGGTAGAACTATAACTCGATTCCAAAGGATTAACTGCGACTCCTAACTGGATATCTTCTGTAGCCTCTTCTTCAGCAACATCTAAAATATCGTCAACTGTGACGATTCCAAGTAGCACACCTTCCGAATCAACAACCGGAAGAGCATTTAAATCATATTTTTTAATCATTTCCACTGCATTTTCTCGGTCATCAAATGCAGAAATTGAAATACAGTTATAATTCAATAGTTCTCGTATCGTTTGAGTGGGGCTAGACAAAATGAGTCTACGCATACGTACTTTATCAATTAATTTTCCACTTTTATCAGTGACATAAAGAATATTAAAGATTTCGGAATCTCTGCCAAACTTTCTTACATGAGAGAGTGATTGCTCTACTGTCCATTCTGCCCGGATACGAATATAATCCGGAGTCATCAAGCGTCCTACACTTTCCTCAGGGTATCCAAGCAATTGTCGTACTTCAATCAAATCCTCTGGACTTAGAAGTTGAAGTAACCTCCTAGTAACTGTTGCAGGAAGTTCTTGTAAGAGAGTTGTACGATCATCGGGGTTTAGATTAGCTAATAATGTTCTAGTATCCGTATCTGTTAGCTCAGTTAATAGGCTATCTTGATCTTGTGAATCGAGATAAGAAAAAACATCTGCTGCACGTTCTCGTGGGAGGGCCCTAAAAACTAGTATTCGTTCGTCCTTCTTTAGGCGTACGAGCAAGTCAGCAATTTCTGGATCAACCCATACCAATATGTTTTCTAAGGCTAACTTTAACTCTTTAGCTCCTATGAGTTTTAAAATTTCCTCTGCGGATTTTGTAGCTGTAATTGATTCGCTCATACTAGATGATTGTCTTGCTAATGTGAAAAAGTATTCAGAATTGTACTAAGCGGTATATAAAAACACCTAATTTATATAAGAGATATAGATAGAAGTAATTAACGCAAAATAAAAACCTTCCCATGCCTATTTATTTTTATTACGATTAAGACTTCGGAATGGTAGTTGCTTGCTCACATCCATATTGATCCAGCATTAATTTTAGACCTTCAACAAAACAATGATTATCTGATACTTTTCGATCTAAGGCTTCAATAGTACAACTAAGGTACTCTAGTTTATCAATTAATTTTAAATAACGCTCTTTTTCATTAAGCCAATGACTTAAATACTCTAAGCCCTGAAGGTACTCACCTAATGAAATATCTGAATTATCGATCAGATCGACTACTTTCTCTAAAGCTTCGGGATGCACTCTGAAATATTTCTTAAGTCTAATCTGGAGGGGTACGCTTCCCCTAGTGATATATTCTATTCTTTGATCGAAGGTCATATTAAAATTTATATTTAATTAATATAGCTATTAAATAATTAAATTCAATAGTTGAAAGGAAAACTAATTTTACCTATAGGTTTTCCTTGAATAACCATGCACCATATCAGATCTGCAGCTCGCGCCTTAATTATTCAAAATAATTGCGTCTTGTTTATTGAAATGAAAAACAATAAAGGGGCTTTTTATATTTTGCCAGGTGGAGGACAATTACACGGGGAAACACTAATAGAAACTGCAAAACGAGAATGCGAAGAAGAATTGGGCGCTAAAATTTCTGTAGGAAAGCTTTGCTACTCACGCGAATATATTGGGAAAAATCATACATTTAATGAATCCCATAGGAATTTTCACCAAATTGAACATGTTTTTCATTGTTCAATTACTAGCGACTTATCCGAATTAGGAAAAGGGTCATCTACTGACAAGAACCAAGTGGGGGTTAGGTGGATCAATTTAAGTGATTTAGAATCTTATTTTATTCTACCAAGACTTCTAAAAAAAATGCTAAAAAAGGATTCCAATAAATTAGAAGATTGCTATCTAGGCGATGTAAATTAAAGATACCTTGAGATGTAAGGATTTTTTAAATGAACTTTAAAAGGAATATACGTAGAAAGAAAAGTTTACGCTTTATAAATGAAAATCTAAGCCTAAATTTAGATTGGATATCTCCGATATCCATTCTTTTATTATCCCTTATTGGGATATTATTTATTTTTTCCGCCCAGTCTACCATCAGTGATTCCGATTGGAAAAAACAAATAATTTGGGTTTTTATGGGAATAATCGTATATGTTTTTATTTCTCGAATAAATTATAAAATTGTTCTTCGCTATGCCCACTTTGTTTACTTTTTAGGTTTATTAGGCCTGCTACTAGCAACACCATTAAGTCCATTGAGTGTTGAGATGATGGGTGCTAGACGTTGGGTTAATCTAGGAATTACAAGCGTACAACCTACGGAATTAGCTAAAATAGGAACTTTAATTATGTCAGCAAGTTTGCTTGCAAGATCTAATTTAGAAAACATAAAGGAATCACTTGTAGTTTTATTTAAAATACTATTGATTGTAGCATTTCCCACATTATTGATTTTTATTCAACCTGATTTGGGATCCACCCTAGTCTTCCCTCCAATGATTTTTTCATTACTATACGTTTCAAATTTATCTAAGAAATTCTTTGTTTCGGCATTCATTATGTTTGTTGTTGCCTTGAGCGTACTCAGTATAGATATCTTTCACTATAGTCGCCACTTGGCCTTAGTTAAAAATTCAAGTGAAATAGTTTTTAAAAATTCTGATTATAATTCTTTGTTACCCTTACACAATTATCAAAGGAATAGAATTTTGACTTTTATTGCTCCAAAAGTCGTAGATCCTTCGGGAACTGGCGCAAGTTGGAATGCTAATCAAGCAAAGATTTCCACTGCGACTGGCGGATTAACCGGGAAAGGGTTTCTTAAAGGAACTCAGGCCCAATTAGGCTATCTGCCCAAAGCAGTAGCTCACAACGATTTCATTTTCTCTGTTCTAGCAGAGGAAACTGGTTTTATAGGAAGCGCCTTTGTAATAGGTTTATTCAGTCTAATAATTGCTAATGGTATTCGAATTTCTAGCATGGCTAGAGACAGCTTTGGTGCGCAATTAGCAATTGGAATTAGTGTCCTATTTATAGTTCACTTTTTCATAAATATTGGAATGGCTATTGGAATAACCCCCATTACAGGATTACCGCTTCCTTTTTTAAGTTACGGAGGCTCTTTTGTCTTAAGTTGTTTTATTCTTCAAGGATTAGTCCAAAGCATCTATCGATTTCGTAAAGATTTTTCATGAGCAGTATATAGAATAAATAGCAAAATCAAACAAAAGGGTCTCACAAAATAAAGATCCTCAAATGCAAAACAAAAACAATACACTTTATACAAACAAAGATAAAAAATCTCATCCTCAATTATCTAAAATTGAATCTACTATTCAATCGAATCAAGATTCCTATCCGCCAATCCAAATTGATGCAAAATCAATAAAGAAGGAAGCCGGGAATCGCTCTCGAAAATTGCCCTTAATTCAAAAACTGAAAAAAACTTTTAGTAATAATGGAGAGCCTTTTTCTGAGCTCATATTTAACTCGGGCTCGGTTGAAAAAAGAATGGCTTTGCTTAAAAATGGCATTCTTGAAAAATTTAATATAGAAAGAAAAGGAGATCGACATGAAGTCGGCGCTATTTTTAGAGGTAAAATCCAAAACCTAGAACCTGGATTGAAAGCCGCTTTTGTTGATATTGGCCAAGAGAAAAATGCTTTTCTTCATTACTGGGATATCTTACCTTCTGCTAATGACACGTCGATTGAAATTGTTAAGAACAATAAATCTAAAAAACAATTAAATAGGGAGAAACTATCATTAAAAAATATTCCGGATATTTATCCAATTGATAGTGAGATTTTAGTGCAAATCACTAAAGGACAAATTGGAAACAAAGGTCCAAGGGTTACAACAAACATTTCCCTGCCTGGACGCTTTTTAGTCTTAAATCCGCATGGAGGAACGCTTGGGATTTCAAGAAAAATTGAAGATAAGATCGAACGTAATAGATTAAGAAAAATCTTAAAAAACATCTCTCTTCCAGAGGGAATGGGAGTGATAATACGAACAGCTGGAGAGGGTAAAAAACTTCGATACTTTGTAAGGGATCTTGAAATACTAAAAAAACAATGGCAAGGAATTAGCGACCGTATAAAAAAATCGAAATTACCATCTTGTGTTTATGTAGAACCTAATCTTATAGGTCGAACAGTCAGAGATTTCTTAACTGAAAATGTTGATCGGATCATAGTCGATAATATAGAGTCATACGATACTGTGATCAATGAAGTTAATAAAATATCACCACGATCCAAGTCCAAAGTCTTTCACTACAAAGACGAAAAATCTATTTTTGACCAATACAAGGTTGAAGAGCAAATAGAGCAAACCTACAGAAGAAATGTACCTTTACCTTCAGGTGGTGAAATTGTAATTGAGGAAACCGAGGCCTTAATCTCTATTGATGTAAATACTGGATCACATAGAAATAATGAAAAAGATGGAAAGAATTTCATTTTAGCAGTAAATATTGAAGCCGCTACAGAAATAGCTCGACAAATTCGTCTACGGAATATTGGGGGATTAATTATCGTTGACTTCATTGATATGAAAGCGAAACGAGACAGAAATACAGTGTACCAAAAAATGAAGCGAGAAGTATTAAATGATAGAGCCAAAACTCACCTTCTACAAATATCAAATTTTGGGATTATGCAAATGACTCGTCAACGCCATTCCGAAAGTCACGCAAGTAATCTCTTTATGTGTTGTCCATATTGCGATGGATGTGGGAAAATTAAGTCAATACGGACGGTGACCATCGATGTGCAAAGACGCTTATTAATCGAACTAAAAGAAATACGGAATAGGGAGGGGATAGAAGACGAAATCCATCTCAAAGTGAGCTTACATCCGGATTGCTTAAAACGATTAAAGGAAGATGCTCAGATATTACTAGATATTGAAAGGAACTATGGTGCCCGTCTATCCTTTTTTGCAAATCAAGAATTTCATATTGAGTACTTTGAAATTAACCAATTAAAAAATTAACACCAAATAAATTCTAGCATAAAAAATTATAATTTAAGCCCTATTATAGTTATTAAAAACTTATTAAAAACCAACTTACTCTTATTAGTTTTTTTAAGTATTTTTAATAACTCCTCCCAGACCTTTGCAAATTCTAAAAATGAACCTGTTCTTTTGGGAATTGATGTCTTAGAAGCGAAAGATTTTTCTATGCTTAAAGGCAAGAAAGTCGGCCTCTTAACACACCCTGCGGGAGTCAATCAAAAAGGTATTCCTACTATTTCTATTTTAACTCAAAACCCCTCTATTGAATGTGTCGCATTATTTGGTCCAGAGCACGGGATTTACGGCAATGAAAAAGCTAATCAACCTGTAGAAAATCGTTTGGATCTAAAAACCGGACTGCCAATTTACTCATTATATGGTTCTTATAGAAAGCCGCAATTAAACATGCTTTCAAATATAGATGTATTGGTAATTGATTTACAAGATATAGGGGTTAGATCCTATACCTATATTAGTTGTATGCTATACGCAATGGAGGCTTGCTTTCAGAATGAGGTAGAAGTGATCGTATTAGACCGTCCAAACCCATTAGGTGGGCTAAAGATTGATGGTCCTATTCTTGAAAAAAAATGGAAAAGTTACGTCGGCGCCTTCCCCATTCCTTACGTTCATGGATTAACTATTGGGGAGCTTGCTATTCTAGCAAAAAAAATGCCCGATTGGATGTCAATAGAACCAAATACTAGAAGAGACGGGAAGCTTACTGTAATACCCATGAAAGGTTGGAAACGTTGGATGCTATGGAAAGACACAAAGCTTAATTGGATACCAACTTCCCCCAATATACCTAGCTTTGCCGCCGTATTAGGCTATGCTATGACAGGCTTAGGCGCTCAAGAAGGAGGTTTTAGGCATGGAATTGGAACAGAATACCCTTTCCGATTTCTTAGCCATAAATTACTTAGCCCAGAGCAACTATTAGGGCAACTAAAGCAGTATAATATTAATGGACTTAATTTTAAAATCGCTAGAAGCAAAAATCATAAAGGGTCGTACGTTAATGGAGTATATGTGATTATTGAAAATTGGAAAAAATTAAGACCAACAGAACTGAGTTTTTGTATGATGCATTTTGATTGGAGAATTCAACAAGAAAATCCATTCATCAAGAGTAAGCGTTCTGCTCTATTTAATAAACATGTTGGAAGCTCTGATTGGTGGAGAGAGTTAACTCAAAATCTTGAACCTCCTAGAATTAATAAATTCTTAAAAGAATGGGAAATTAAGCAAAATAATTTTAAAAATATGGTTCAAAAATATTTAATTTATAACTAATTACTTTACACTAACATCTCAGGATCATTAGCTACCAATATAAGAAATAATAATCCTTGTAAAAAAGCTTTCTAAGAGAATAACTTTATCGCCTAAAATAATAAAATGATATTTCTACAAAATATAAGAATGCGTATTATTTCGTTTTTAATTTTGGGTTTATTTTCTTTTTGTTTATGGCCCAATTTTAATTTCATTAATGCAGAAATTAACGAACTAGAAGAGAATTTAAATACTAAATCGAGTAACCCAAAATTTGATTTCGATGACTATAAGGGAACTTGGCTAATTCAAATACAAAATAAACCTTTTTACCTAGTAATTAAGCGAAATCAAATTGCACATTACTTTTATAAAGATGGAAATAACGCAAATGTTTATTCAAGCTTTTGGAATATTGATCAAAACGGCGTGATGTATATTTTGAATCTATTATCTTATGATTTGACTTTTGATCTTAGTAATAAACAGATTCACCTTTTGCCAACAAATAACGATATAGGTGATTTAACCAATGAAGCTACTTCAATGATTAAAAAAATAGATGCTTCAATGCTAGGTACCTGGTCTCTTCCTCCTAACTATGAACCACCGAGAACATTCAATATGCCTTCTACCTATTTCGGTTTATGGAAAATCACTAATCAGGAAAAAAATGAACTTATCGAAATCCAGAATAATCGCAAAGTGTTCAGCCTAAAATCCCAGTCAACAAACACTAGTGATACAATAATTTTATATGGAGAATGGTCTAAACACGGAAAACAGCTTCACATTACATGGGAAGATGGTAGTTATAGTATTTTAGATAATACAACGCCTAATTTTGTTAAATTATATGATTTTAAGTCAGGAGAAATTATCACAGATAAAAAACAAGGATTTAGATTAATTTCTTCTAATTTAAAATCCAAAGATAAAATTTACTGGGAAAAACATAAGGATTTAGTTGATTCAAAATCAATAATAAAACTAAACCATTTTTCCCAAAAAGAGCTACTAAAATTTTATCGTGGAGATTGGATTTTAATGGGGGATAGAGACTCCAAGACATTTGATATTATTCAATTTGGTAGGTTTGGAGGGGTTCAGTTAAATTCAAACAAAAGGACAAGAGGGACTTGGTATCCTTCAGCCAAAAATACCTTGCTCAATTTAGGAGCAGGAATTCGAATGCAATTCAGATCTGTTGGTAGTGGCTTTATTTTTCTTGTTTATGAAGCAACGCGCCCACTTGATGCTTATCCGTCAAAAGTTCTAAGAACAGCCCCACTAAATAGAAGTAAGCTCCATAACCTTAACTTTAATGCAATATATGCTGAAAAATTATTGGAACAAGTTCCTTTATCTGGTTTAAAGCAAACAGCCTCTTTATTTTCTTCTCAATCAGAATTACACCCAATTTTGGCAGAAAACCCCAACCCTTGGTGGTGGCCTATTTGGAGCGACAACCCTTTAAATGAATCGATCAAATCAAAAAGAAAAGATGCCGAATTTCTAGCAAAAATTAACCTAAATCAATTGACAAAGGATCCTCTTTCAATCGCTTCTAGAGATAGTACTGAAAAAAAGAAAAGCATTAATGATTCCACTATCCTTAATCTAAATTCTCAATTTATTAAACCTATAAAAAATCCTTGGAGCTGGCCTTTTTAGTCTTACCTATTATCCATCTTAATAAAAGCATAATTAAAGTATTTAATTACATACAACAAACGACGTCTTATATCATAATTAATCATCATGAATCCACTCAGAGAAACATCCTTGGATCAGTTAGACCCCGATATTGCAAAATTAATAATTAGGGAGAAAAAAAGGCAACAATCACATATTGAACTAATTGCTTCAGAGAATTTTACTTACCCTGCAATCATGGAAGCACAAGGAAGTATCCTAACCAATAAGTATGCAGAAGGCTATCCTGGGAAACGTTACTATGGCGGATGCGAATTTGTAGATTCAATAGAAGAGATTGCCATTAATCGAGCTAAAATTCTATTTGGAGCCGATCATGCTAATGTTCAACCTCATGCTGGTAGCCAGGCAAATGCGGCTGTTTACCTATCTGTACTAAAACCAGGTGATAAAATCTTAACCATGAACCTTTCTGACGGCGGACATCTTACCCACGGACATCCAATGAACTTTAGCGGTATCTATCACGATGTAGTTCATTACGGTGTTTCAATTGAAAATGGATTAATTGACTACGATTCTATTGCTAAATCTGCAAAACAAGAACAACCAAAAATGATTACTGTAGGAGCATCTGCTTATTCAAGAGTTATTGATTTTGAGCGAATGTCCAGTATAGCTAAATCTGTTGGGGCCTACTTATTAGCAGACATTGCTCATATTGCTGGATTAGTGGCTGCTGGTGTTCATCCTTCGCCTGTTCCATACGCAGATTTTGTAACAACAACAACCCATAAAACTTTAAGAGGACCAAGAGGTGGCTTGATTCTATGTAAAGCAGAACATGCCAAAAAGATTGATTCTGCAGTATTTCCTGGAACCCAAGGAGGCCCTCTCATGCATGTTATTGCTGCAAAAGCAACCTGCTTTAAAGAAGCAACTACAGAATCATTTAAAAAATATCAAAAACAAGTAGTTAAAAATGCAAATGTACTTGCCAATGCCTTAATCAAAGAAGGACATCATATTGTCAGTGGCAAAACAGAAAACCATTTATTTATGATCGATTTAAGAAAGAAATATCCTGAACTAACTGGCAAAATAGCGCAAATAGCATTAGATAAAGCTCATATAACTACAAATAAAAATACTGTTCCAGGTGATACACGAAGTCCGTTTCAAACAAGCGGAATCAGAATAGGAACTCCTGCGGTAACAAGCAGGGGGTTTATGGAAGATGATATGCTATTAATAGCTAAAGCAATTAACTTAATTTTAGATAATGCAACCGAAGATGCCGATTATAATGAGGCAAAGTCCATTGCTTTAGCCTTATGTGAAAAATATCCGTTGCCATATTAATTATATCTTTGCAATTGATTACTTTGATACATTATATTGCATTAAATTTACTAAATTATGAAAAAAATTAAGCGAAAACAATTTGGATTTACTTTAATTGAGCTACTCACTGTTATTGCTATTATAGGCTTACTTGCTGGTATATTAATACCCACAGTTGGTGGCGTTAGAGAAAATGCCCAAAAACTTAAATCTGCGTCTAATCTCCGAGCGATTGGACAAGCATACATTAATTATTCACAAGGTGGATCTCGCGTCAAAACGATCAACCAGTCTAAATTAGAAAATACTCAAAGCGGTGATAGTATCTACGGTGTGGTTGAGTTTTTTGCTAAAAATGCCGGCTTAAGTGACGCCAGCATCTGGTTTATCGACGCAGACCCAGCAGTCACATCGTATGGTGGGGAAATTCCAAGTATAGTAGGGTTTAAAAATGAAGATAATATTTTTGAGCTCTCAAATCAATGGTCGACTGATTTACCTATAGGTTATGATTTTGCAGTTGGGCTAAACCCATCAGCAGCTAACGCAACTAAAACCCCACTAGCATGGACCCGCGGATTGAATGAAGCAGGCACTTGGCCAAAATCTAGTCCATGGGAAGGAGGCGGTCATATTCTCTTTTATGATGGTCATGTTGAATTTTTTAATGAAATTGGAGAAGATGATGGCTTCTTAGTAAATCCAAAAACAGGCCAACCAACGAGTAATATTTTTGATATAATCAACGAAACAAACGTCCGAAAAGCTCCTGAATTTTCATTGTAAGATTATTTTTATAGCATTACTAAAGCTCAATTCGCTTAAATGCTAATTGAGCTTTTTTATTCCGCCAATTGCATATTATTTCACATCATTAATCCACTAAGAGAAATCATGAAAAACGAATTCATTTATATTTTTGGGCACAAGAATCCTGATGCAGATGCAATTTGCTCAGCAATAGCTTACGAGGCATATAAGCATGCTACAGGCAACAATGAATTTATAGCTGCGCGCTGCGGAAATAGCAATGCTCGCATTGATTCTATCCTAGATTATTTTAATATACCTCTACCACCATTCATAGGAGATGTTACTCCAAGGATTAACGATATCATGAGTAAAAATGTTCAATCTGTTAGCAAAAATAGCACATGCTTTGAAGCTTTAGAGAAAATTGATCGCCATGATATCCGGGTTCTACCTGTTATAGATTCTGAAAATAAAGTTGATGGCTTAATTTCATTCTTCCAATTAGGAGAATTCTTTATTCCCAGCCCCAAACAATCTAGAGATTTAAGGCGGGTCCATACAAATATTGATTCAATTATCCGATCGCTGGATGCTATTCCTATCCATGTTGTTGAAAAAGATTTCATTGAAGATCTTTCTGTTCACATAGGAGCTATGGATATTGCTTCTTTTGGCGAGCACCACAAGAAACTTAATACTCCAATTGACTGCTCTATAGTTGTAGTTGGCGATCGTCATGATATCCAAGAAAAGTCAATAAATCTAGGTATACGATTATTGATAATATCTGGTGGCCTTTCTGTTGATAATTCTATTATTGATCTAGCTAAAAATAATAATGTCAGTTTGATAATTAGTCCTTATGATTCTGCTATAACTTCATGGATTGTAGGAACTGCAAGCCAACTAGAAGGCTTAATTGAAAGAAAAATCCACTGCTTCCGAAAAGATGATCGTGTTAGCTCTATTAAAAAACGAATAGCTAGCTTAGATGATCCCCTTTACATGGTTGTTGAAGGAGATAGAAAGCTCATTGGCGTCTTTTCTAAAAGTGATATTTTAAGACCAACCAAAAAGAAAATTGTGTTAGTTGATCATAATGAAATAAGTCAAGCTGTTGATGGTGCGAGTGAAGTTGAAATCCTTGAAGTAATTGATCATCATAAGCTAGGAAATATTCCTAGTGAAGAACCAATTCTATTCATCAATCGCCCAGTCGGTTCTACTTGCTCTATTATTGCAGATTTATTTAGAAGTCATAATATTCCATTGAGTCCCCCTATTGCCGGAATCTTAATGTCTGGAATTATATCTGACACACTACTTTTAAGTAGTCCTACTAGCACTCCTTTAGAAAAAGAGCTCTTAGATTGGCTTGAGCCAATAGCTAAAATAAAATCAGAAAAACTTGCGGATATTATTTTTTCTTCTGGCTCTATTATTTCCCAACAAATGCCAGAATTAATTATTGAAAGTGATTGTAAGGTCTATAAAGAAAATGATATTACTTATTCTGTTTCTCAAATTGAAGAATTAGGATTCAATAATTTAAAAGGTAAAATAAATGAACTCAAAAATGCTTTAGCCGAATTTAGAAAAAAGCATCAACACTTCTTCAGCATGTTACTTGTAACCGATATTAATTCTCACGACTCACTACTCTTTGTCGCTTGTGATGCTGATGTAGAGGAAGCTATTAAGTTTCCAATTCATAGCCGATTTAGCGCCTACTTACTAAAAGGTGTCGTAAGTCGAAAAAAGCAACTTATGCCTTTCATTTCATCAATGCTAAAAACCATAGGAATGAAAAATTAGAATAATTTATTATTTTGATTTACTAATAATTATCTCAAAATAATGCATCGTGATATGCTAACTAAAAGTGAAAAATTCTTTTCATGCTCGCACCTTGATAATCACGATTTAAATGAGAAATAACATCTAAATTGATTGATTTAGGGCAAACGCTTTCACAAGCACCAATATTAGTACATCCTCCAAATCCGGCTTTATCCATTGCACTTACCATTAAAATTGAACGCCTTTCTTTTTCTGGTTTCCCTTGAGGTAATCGATTCAAGTGACTTACCTTTGCTCCAGTAAAGAGCATGGCAGATGCATTCGGACATGCAGCAACACAAGCACCGCATCCAATACATGCAGCGGCATCCATTGCTTTGTCTGCTATTCCTTTTGCAATTGGTATCTCATTAGCATCTACTGCGCTTCCAGTACGAGCCGTGATAAATCCTCCAGCTTGCATAATAGAATCAAAAGCGGAGCGGTCTGTGACTAAATCTTTCACTACGGGGAAAGCATTTGCCCTCCAAGGTTCTATAGTAATTGTATCACCATCCCGAAAATGCCTCATATGTAATTGGCAAGTAGTTGTAGCTTTTTCTGGCCCATGTGGCTCACCATTTATCACAAGTGAACACATCCCACAAATTCCTTCCCTACAGTCATGATCGAAGGATACGGGAAGATCATTTTTTTTAATAAGTTCTTCGTTCAAAGTATCTAACATTTCTAAAAAAGATGAATCATGGGAAATGTTTTCTACCATATAGTCTACAAATCTTCCACTTGCTTGCCCACTTTCTTGACGCCATATTTTTAAATTTAATCTCATGCGAATTAATCTCTACTTATAACTTCGGGTCCCTAATTGAACATTTTCAAAACACAAAGGCTCTTTATGCATCTTAGGCTCTTCCCCATCACCTAGAAACTCCCAAACTCCAACAAAAGCATATTTCGAATCATCTCTAAGGGCTTCTCCTTCGTTAGTCTGGTATTCTTTTCGGAAATGACCTCCGCAAGATTCTTCACGCATTAAAGCATCACGACACATTAATTGCCCAAATCCTATAAAGTCAGATACTCGACCAGCTCTCTCTAATTCAGCATTTAAAGTTTTAGAATGACCAACAACTCGCAGATCTTTTTCAAAATCGATCTTTAATTTGTCTAATTTTTGAATAGCCTCCTCAAGGCTTTTTCGAGAACGCTCCATTCCACAGTGATCCCATATTATTTTCCCTAATTCCTTATGGAATGATCTAGGGGATCGTGTTCCTTTAATGGAAATTAAATCTTCTAAACGTTTAATGACCTCTGATTCAGTAGAGGAGAAAGCTTCTGATTTAATGTCATTAAATCCTGCTTGAGAAATCCCTAATTCTCCAAGATAATTACCAACCGTATAAGGAATAACAAAATAACCATCGGCTAATCCTTGCATCAAAGCTGAAGCACCTAAGCGATTAGCCCCATGGTCAGAGAAATTAGCCTCACCTGCTACAAATAATCCAGGAATCGTACTCTGTAAATTGTAATCTACCCAAAGTCCACCCATTGTATAATGAACAGCAGGGAAAATCATCATAGGTTTGCAATATGGATCCTCCCCGGTAATGCGATTATACATTTCGAAAAGATTCCCATAACGTTCACGTATTACTTGCTCGCCATCTCTTGAGATTGCATCCCGGAAATCCAGATAAACTCCCAAACCCGTACTAGCAACACCCCTACCTTCTAAACAAACTTCATTTGCTGATCGTGAAGAAATATCTCGAGGAGCTAGATTACCAAAACTAGGGTATTTCCTCTCTAAATAATAATCTCTATCACATTCAGCTAAAGAATTTGGGTCAAGAATGCCTGAACGAATCTTTTCTGCAACTGCTTTTGATTTTGGAACCCAAACACGCCCATCATTTCTTAATGATTCAGACATAAGGGTAAGCTTTGCTTGATCTTCGCCATGAACAGGAATACAGGTAGGGTGTATTTGAGTAAAACATGGATTTGCAAAGCCTGCACCTCGTTTGAAGGCACGAAAAGTAGCGGTAACATTACACCCTTGAGCATTTGTTGATAAATAAAATACATTACCGTAACCCCCACTGGCCAGAACTACACAATCTGCCGCATGCCGCGAAATTTTTCCTGTAATTAGGTTACGAACAATTATTCCTTTTGCATGACCATGGATTAAAACTAAATCTAACATCTCATGTCGAGTATACATCTTGACTTTACCGGCACCGATTTGGCGATTAAGACTTGAATAAGCTCCAAGCAACAATTGTTGACCTGTCTGGCCCCTTGCATAAAAAGTTCTTGAAACTTGAGCACCCCCAAATGAACGATTAGCCAAAAGTCCTCCATACTCTCGAGCAAATGGAACTCCTTGTGCAACGCATTGGTCTATAATATTTGAACTTACCTCAGCTAAGCGATAAACATTAGCTTCCCTAGAACGATAGTCTCCACCTTTAATTGTATCATAAAAAAGACGCTGAATGCTATCTCCATCATTTTGATAATTTTTAGCAGCATTAATGCCTCCTTGAGCAGCAATACTATGAGCTCGCCTTGGGCTATCCTGGTAGCAAAAACATGAAACATTGTAGCCTTGTTCCGCTAAACTTGCAGCGGCGGAACTTCCTGCCAAACCAGATCCAACTACAATAATATTATATTTTCTACGATTAGCAGGATTAACAAGTCTCATATTAAACTTATGATTAGACCATTTCTGGCTAAGAGGTCCTTCTGGTATTTTAGGGTCTAAATTCATTAGTTAACTAATTAAGGTAATTCTTATCTTTCTAAATCTATTAATTTTGATATTTTACTACCTTCATCAGTATTTTGCCATGAATATTTAAGCACGTTCAACTGAATCGCCAATGGGATGGAAGCAAAACCAATAAATATGATTAATCCGTAAGTCCATGCAAACCTACTTAACCATACTTTCCAAATAGAATTACGCAAACCAAAGGTTTGGAAAATACTACTAATGCCATGAGCAAGGTGTAAACACAACAAACCTACAGATAAAACGTAGAAAAATGATACATACGAGTTTTTAAATCCATGAATAAGCATATCATAGACATTAAATGTATGAACTAATTCGTCGTACTCAATGACAGGCCGGTCCCCTTTATATAGTGGAACATAATTTGAAATACCTGAAATTTTAGAGAAAACTATTTTGTTGTTATACTCCATAGTAGGTACAATTCTGACAGTGTAATGGAGGATATGAAAGATGATGAATGAAAGCAAAATAAATCCACTCATCCTCATTGTTCTAGAAGCATAAGTTGATCTAACCTTGGTTTTATAAAATCTAGGTTTTGCTTTTTTGTTAGCTATGGTAAGTAGTACTGCCATCCATATATGAACTACTACAGCCAGTAATAATGAAAGTCTTATCAAAGTCATTATTGAGTCCGGTATAGAATGTAGCTTGTAAGCATAAGCATTTAAAGTATTAGGCCCTACAAAAATTAGTAAATTACCTAGCATATGCCCCATAACAAAAAGAACTAGAACTACCCCGGTAAATGCCATTAACCATTTACGACCTAAAGATGAATTGAGATACTGCTTAATACTTATCACTTTTATTCTAGCTAGGACAAATTTTTAAAATGGGAACAGGCGGGGAGATTAATGATAAAAGATAGCGTGAGGATAAAAACTAAGTGGAAGCAAAATTTTTGAATATACGAGTCAATAAGAAATTTACCAAAATAAATACCTCCGACGCATTACAAATAAATCATAAAATTTTTAGGTTTCAAATAATTTTTTAATAAAACTAGAAGAAAAATTTTACAATAACTGTCTTGAATCACTGTGTTAATTAATGCAAGTTAAAGAAATTAAGAGAATCAACTATGTCAAAAAATAATACTAAATATATCTTTGTTACTGGCGGTGTTGTCTCATCTTTAGGAAAGGGTCTTACCT
>CAJWMY010000002.1 GCA_913044165.1 uncultured Puniceicoccaceae bacterium | reverse complement strand
ATTCCCGGATACAAGACTCTAGTTCTTGAGGATTAATTTTTTCTCCACCACTAATAATCCAGTTATCCAATCGCCCTTCAATTTGCAATCTCATATTGTCATCAAATCTTCCATAATCATTAGTAAGGAATCCACCTAATTCTCTGTTTATAGGTCCCCCCCAATAACCTTTAAAAAGGCTCTTTGAAAATAATTTTATTCGCTTAAATCCCTCCTCCTCTATTAGCTCAACATTTACTCCTTTAAGTGGTTCCCCTACTGAAAATTCGCCTAATAAAAAAGCTTCTTTATTTTGGGCAAATACCATGCCTGCCGTCTCTGTCATCCCATAAGTTATTACTATCGGTAGTTGTTCTTCAGACGCTTTTATTAGTAGCTCTTTTTGTGCAGCTGCTCCGCCTAAAAAAATTGCCTTCAAATGAGCAACATGTCCCAGTAATAATTTCTTTCTCAAAAGTCTCTCTAGTTGAGTTGGAACTAGGGATAAACAAAATAGTTTTATATTAAATGCTTCAGATTTCGTTATAAATCTTATATCATAATCAAGTGTAGCCATTTGACTGAGTAATATTTGTCCCCCTGATATAGCGGCACGAATGATTTGCATTAATCCACTGACATGGTAAAGAGGAAGACAACATATTGAATAAAGTGCGCCCCCGCCAATAAGTGTTTGAAAACTCATCGATTGGGCGTATACCGTTTCCCAGGAATGAATCACAAAACGATGCCCCTTTTTTGAGCTTCCGCCAGAAGGAATAAAAATTAATTGGTCTGCTATTTTTTTATTTATAAGTTTTATTTTAAAATTAACTCGAAGCTCAACATCGCCAAAAACTAAGGCTGGACTAAATTGTTTGCAAAAATCTTCCCACTCTATATCTCCCCATTGTGGATTTGCCAAAATAACTGGGACTGAGCGACCTAAAGTTGCTAAGAATGCTGCCGTAAAATTTTTTGGATTTTTCTCCGAAACTAAAACTCCAAAACTCTTCTCTTCTTCACATAAAGCATCAATTTTCTCTTCATAATTTCGGATCATTTTCTGAAATGAACTTGCTTCGACTCCTACAAGAAAGTCCATGCTAAGCTCTGAAATAGAAAATTTTTTATGGCTAAAAGACATGAGGCATTACTCTTTGAACCGCTAATTTTATTTCACCTAAACCTGGTTTATTATTTGAAATACCTATTCCAAAAGGATCTTCGAAAAGGTTCTGCGTGTCGAATCCCATGGCGTATAGGGAATCCTTATTACCAATTTGTGACTTTTGTATTGCTGCTAATCTTAAAGACTGATTGAGCCCTACAATTGTCTCAAATGAAGAAGACAATACGCATTGTGAGGAATGTGCCGAAACTATTGCTATTTGGGAATCAAATGGACCTTGCAAACTAGGCTTTAAGACTAATGGCCCTCTCCAATCCGTATTTCGAAGCCATTGAGATCCTTTTGAACCATTTAAAGATTCATCTAAGGCTATGGGTATGCCATATTTTTTTGAAAGTCGTTCCATTTCTAACTCATAACCAACTGCCATTGGTTGTTCGAAGAATTCTATATTCATTGGTTTATTGCTAATGCCTGAATTAAAATCCGCCACAGCTTGCAACCACCTTTCCGCAGTATCTAAATCTAAACTCGCATTGGCATCTAATCTAAACTTTAGATCTTTCTGAGTTTCTGATGCAATCTGTGTAAAAGTTTCCCACTCTTTTTCAAATGAATCAACGCCAATCTTCCATTTAAAGGTCTTAAAACCATTTAATTTTTTGTTACGGAAATGTTCAAAAACTTTCGAACCACTACCAAGGAATCCTGCCACTGGAAACGATCCTATTTTAAAATAATCATCTGAAATATTATTGAACAAATTATGTTTTGCCCCTGTTAATGCATATGCGCAACAAGGCAATCTATCAGGAATTTTCAATTCTCCAAAATCTACCTTTCCATTTATGCTGACAAGAAAATCATGTGCCTCCTCTATAGTCTCTGTTCCAAAATTAGGCATGGGAGCTATTTCCGTCCATGTCTTCCTTGTGCCATAAGTGGATTCTATCAAAAATCCTTCCCGCAAGTGCCATAGACCGCTTGCAGTACGCAATGGATTACGAAAATTTCGCCTGTACGGATACCATGAAATAAAAATTTTCATAGACTTAGTGTCGATTCTACTTGAGAAAACACAATCTTTTGTTGAATTTGATGCATGAAAGTGAAAAACAATTCAGACTTTTATAGTTTTTTTCAACCTGCTGACACATTTTTTCCTAAGGCCGTTCCTTTTGGCTTAACATTTGATGACCTTTCTTTGGCAACTTTGTACTCAGAAATTTTACCTCGAGATGCAAATTTAACGACTAAGATTTCCGATAGCTTAGAATTAAAGATTCCGATCATTTCATCCGATATGGATACAGTTACTGAATCCAAAATGGCTATTCAAATGGCACTCAATGGTGGCATGGGGATTTTGCATTATAATATGTCTGAAGAAAAACAAGTTAAAGAAGTTGCTCGCGTTAAAAACCACATCCATGGCTACATTCAGGATCCTATTAAAGTTACGCCAGATCAAACAATCGGCTCTGTTTTAGATCTAATAAAGAAGCACAATTATGGATTCAGTACTTTCCCAGTTGTTGACGAAACAAATAGACTAATTGGATTGTTGCCAGGAAGAGCGGTTAAGGGACGCTATGCAGACAAATTAGTTTCTGAAGCTATGTCGTCCAGAGAATCAATTTATACACTAAGCGAAAAAGATATAAAGAATGACCCAATAAAAACGGCTGATGAATTTTTTACCCAACATCTCGGTATCCATAAATTACTAGTCGTAGATGATAACGATACACTCTGTGGCTTATTTACTCTTTCCGATATTGAAAGGATCGAATGTGAATCAAACCTAGAGGTCAAGCCTGCTCGCGATGACTATTTTCAACTAATTTGTGGAGCTTCTATAGCTCCACAAAGAACAGCAGCTGGTGAAATAGATAAAGATCGAATTCTCGAGCACGTGGCTAACTTAGTTAATGAAAAGATAGATGCAGTTGCAATTTCAACTGCGCACGGATTTTCTAAATCTATAGGCGATATTATTCGTCTGGTTAGGGGAGAATTTTCAGACTTAACAATTATTGCAGGGAATGTTACTTCTGCCGAAGGAGTAGAATTTCTCTCTGATGCCGGCGCTAACGCAATTAAGGTAGGACAAGGCCCTGGATCAATATGTACAACGCGGATAGTTGCTGGTGTCGGTATTCCGCAAATGACGGCGCTATATGCAGCATCTAAAATAGCTTCACAAAAAAATGTCAGAATTATTGCTGATGGAGGAATGAGTAAGTCAGGAGATATAGTCAAAGCTTTAACTTTATCAAATGCGGTTATCTGCGGGAGCCTATTAGCTGGATGCAATGAAGCTCCTGGCCAAATTATGGAAATTAATGGTAAACTCTACAAGCAATATAGAGGTATGGGAAGCCATCAAGCAATGAAGGATGGTTCCGCATCGCGCTATGGACATGTTAAAAAAGATGTTCAGCTAAAAGCTGCCGCAGAAGGGATAGAGGCCCTAAAAGAAGCATCTGGATCTCTTGCTCGAGTTTTAAATGAACTAATTGGAGGTATTCAATCAGGAATGGGGTACCTTGGTGCTCCTGATTTAGAAACTCTAAGAAAAAATGCTTGCTACATACGCGTCACCCAAGCTGGACAGAAAGAAGCTTCTCCCCACGACGTAATTACTGTTAAAACCAGTAATTCCGATAATCAAAAATAAAGCATATGCACCCTCCTTTTTCTTCTCAATTCATAACTGATACCGGTATCTCAACCGGAGATGAAGGTAAAGGTCGAGTGATTATTGAGATAATCAACGAACTTAGAGATTTTTATAATGATGACTCGATTGTATCTGGTGTTATGAAAGTTAACGGTGGATCTAATTCCGGTCACACAGTAGCTGGTTTAAAGCTAAATCTATTGCCTGGTGGTGTTGCAGACCCTATCGTTAGTCATTTAATAATTGGATCTGGGGTCGTTGCTGATCCAAGAAAATTTATTTGGGAGGGTCTTTACGCAGAAGCTCACGGACATTCTGTAGATGCTCGTTTAAAGATAGACCAAAGGTGCCTAATGTCAGATTTAAGCCATCGTTTACTTGATCTAGCTTGGGAAGATTTTAGAAAAGAGCAAATGAAAGAAGCCCCTCGAGGATCTACGGGGCGCGGTATCACTCCAGCTTATCTCGATGAAGTCGGGCAATTTCAAATTTACTTTGCAGATTTCTTAGGCCCCAAAGAAGTCTTTATGGAAAAAATGGCGTGGCGTATAGAACGTACCCTTCGAACAATCCAGCATGTCTGCCAAGTTAAAGAATATACATGGTTTCAATTCTTTGAACGCTTAAGTATTGCAGAAACAAGTGCCCATAAAGATTTGATTGATTCAGGTGTTCTTCAATCAAAAACCTTTGACTTTAATAAATACTTAGCAAAAGACCAAAAGCCTTTCTCAATAAATTCGGAGGCTCTTGCTTCTACTTATTGGGATGCCGGACAAAAACTAGCTTCAAACATCGTTGACATACGAGAACTCATTTTAAAAGCCAAAGATGAGGGAAAATTTATAATCGGAGAATTCGGCCAAGCCTATTGGCTAGACAAACGCCATGGCTTCTCTCCCAACGTGACTGCCTCTCATACCTTCACTCCTGAATTTTTTCAATCTGCCGGCATTCCCGTACAACCCATACATAATATAGGTTGTTGCAAAGCATATGATACGAAGGTTGGGACTCATGTTTTTATTACGGAAATCGAGGATAGCCACCCCTTGAGCACTAAGTTAAAGAAATTAGAATTTGGCGCTACAACTGGTCGCCAACGAATGGTAGGCTGGTATGACGCTGTTGAGAAAGGGGATTCTCTACGATATGGTGGATTTGAAGATCTCGCGCTAAATAAACTTGATGCATTGTCTTACACAAGCGACTGGAATGGTGACTTGCTGATTTGCACGGCATATAAAGATGAAAATGCTAGGCTTTACTACCACGTTCCTAGAGATGACTCTTTAAGAAAGAAGCTTACTCCGGTTTATAAAAAGGTGCCCGGATGGTTTGAGGATATTTCTTCAGTAAGAAATTTCGATAATTTGCCTCAAAATGCAAAGAACTATATTGCTTGGATGATTAAAGCCTTAGTTGATGTTGCTAATTATGGAGATGCAAATGTGAGTCGCTACCCTCGGTTAAGATATATTGGTGTTGGGCCTGATCCAAAACAGATTATTAAAGATGCGCCTAACACCGAAGCCTTAATTAAAATTATTTCTTGAGGATTTAATTGGCTAAGTAAAATTTCACTCGTCGGAAGTGCCTAATACAGAAATCATTATCTTGCGCTGATGCGAAATCGCCCGATGCTCCCAAAGGAAAATGCCTTGCCATGTCCCAAGTGCAAGCAACCCATTATGAATTGGTATAGTCTCTGCCGATCTAGTTAATGCCATCTTAATATGACTTGGCATATCATCCGGACCTTCATAAATATGAGTAAAATCAGGATCATTTTCTGGTACAAGCCTTTTAATAAAAGCCTCTAAATCTCTAGATGCTGAAGGATCTGCATTCTCCATCATAACCAAGCTACAACTTGTGTGCTGACAAAAAATGTTCAATAAACCATCCTTAATTTGGCTTTGATTTAAAATTGATTTTACCAGATCTGTAATTTCGTTTAATAAATATGGCTTAGATTTAACAAATATAGCTTTTTTGAAAATTTTCATAATGCATAGTTTTAAAATATTAAAAAAAATTACGCCTTATTTATTTATAATAATTACCATAGGGTCTACCCTAAAGAGTGAACAAGGGCAATACATCTTATGGAATGAGACAGAAATTAATAAGTTACTCCATCCAAACGAGGATTCTTCTAAGGGGGTCTATGTATTTACTAATACTGGAAGAATCCCATTAAGAATCAATGAAGCCTATTCTGCATCTAATGCCATAAAAACTACAATAAAGAATCGAATTGTTGCACCTGGAGAAACTGGAATAATTGAAGTACTCTTTTTAGCTGAAAAAAAATCGCCAGGGATCCACCACAATAAAATTAAAGTCTTTATAAAAGGCAATGATTCCTCTATCGCGACTCTTCACTTTATAGTTACAATTCCAAAACTCATTAACTTAGTTCCGAACTCAATAACTTGGGGACAAGAAAATATTAATGAAAAATTTACCGTAAATATAAATTTGAATCCGCTTTTCCTCGATTCCCTTACAGGACTAGAATACAATTCCTCACTTTATGACTTAACTTTAAAGACTCAAAACGAAGCCACCGGCGAATATTTGTTAACTATAGAACCTATTAAGCAGAATCGGCCTTTTAGTTCTCTGATCAAAGTAAGCGCGAGGGGATCACAAATAAACACAGCAGCCGAGTATATTTACCTATTTAATAGCTCTATTCTAAATTAGTTGATTTACTTAGCCTTATTTTATACTTACTGATTATTTGAGAATTAAGTATCAGTTTCAAGAATTCTTTTCTTAAGAGTAGATGGGGTTAAGCCTAAAACTTTTGCTGCCTTTGAATGGACTCCATCGTTATCTTTTAAGGCTAATTGGATCATTTCTATTTCGATCTTTTTTAAGATATCCTTATTTTCTCCTGATTCTATAAGCATTTGATATAATACCTCATAGGGATTGCTATTTAGACCACGAGAGCTTCTTTTTTCTGATGTAGCCTCTTTTAGGCTATCTGCAAATAGGATTAACTCCTCTGGCAAATCTTTCAAGAGAATTGCCTTCCCTTGGGCAAGAACTGCACTTCTATGAATAATATTCTCTAATTCTCTAACATTCCCTGGCCAACTGTATTCTGATAAAATGCCAAGCGCCTCTTTGCTAATTGAACTTGCGACCAAATGATTGTTTTTGGAGAGATTATTTAAAATAAAATTTATTAATAACGGAATATCTTCTGATCTTTGCCTCAAAGCTGGCATTTGTATCCGGACTACGTTCAACCTATAATACAAATCTTCCCTAAAAGCATTTTCTTTGACCATCGACTCAATTGATTTGTTCGTAGCTGCTATGATACGTACATCAATTTTTATAGTTTGGCTTCCACCTACTCTTTGAATTTCTCCTTCTTGTAGAGCTCTCAATATTTTTGTTTGTGCCGGTAACGGCATATCTCCGATTTCATCAAGGAATATTGTTCCTCTATTGCATTGCTCAAAATATCCCATCCTTTGCTGACTTGCTCCCGTAAAAGATCCTTTTTCATGACCAAATAATTCACTTTCAATAAGATTCTCTGGAATTGCCGAGCAATTTACTGCTATAAAACTTTGATTCGTTCTTAAACTATTTGAATGAATTGCCCGGGCAATAAGTTCTTTTCCCGTTCCACTTTCCCCAGTAACTAAAACTGTAACATTACTTGATGATACTTGACCAATCATTTTGTAGACGTCTTGCATTGCGCTAGCATTACCGATAATGCCAACTTTCAAATCTTCTTCAATAATCGTTCCATCTTCTTTTGCGCCACTTTTAGTCGCGTCTTTGTTTGTCTCTAAAACAACATCAATAGCGGCATCGACCAAGCCCAATATTTTAGACAAATCAAATGGTTTCATGATATAATCAAAAGCTCCAAATTTCATTGCTTCAATCGTCGTCTGTGTTGTCGTAAATGCAGTCATAATAATGACTTTAGCTTCCGGGCAAATACCCCTGAGATGTTGCAACGCCTCTATTCCACTCATGCCACCCATCCGATTATCCAAAAGAATAATATGCGGCATTTCCATCTTAGCTATTTTTAAAGCAGATTCTCCGCTTTCTGCTTCATGAATAATCAGCGCATGACCCCTAAGTGCACGCTTAAGAGAATAGCGCAACGCATCCTCGTCATCGACAATTAATATTTTTAATTTGTTACTCACTGTTTATGATAGTCCAAGCAAAAAAACAAAGCTCTTTGGTAAAAGCAAGTTTCTAAAGCTAACTAAAGATGATTAATCGCAAGATATTGTGCCCAAAGGAAAATAAAAGACCAAGAAAAGTCTTGCTGTTTCTTTTCAATCCAAAGAGCAAGTTTTTCACGGGAAATCCACATCCCCTCCTTAATTTCTAAAACATTCAACCTGAAAGGTCCTTCAGATTGGCAAGAAAATAAATGAACATGCTCATATCCAGTTTCTGGCCTGGGTTGCTCAATGCTTAATAATCTGAGCCCTTCATGGCTATAAAGGCCTATTTCCTCTGCTAATTCTCGTTTTGCAGCATCAAAATAATATTCTCCAGAATCGACATGGCCTGAACACGAACTAACCCACTTGCCTGGAGCTGAATCTTTATTTAGTGAGCGTTTTTGCAAGAACAACTCTCCGTCTTTATTAAAAACAAAGACATGAACCGCTCGGTGTAATAATTTATTGCGATGTATAAATGGCCTAGGGGCAATTCCTAGAACATGGTCAAACACATCAACTACATCAAGGAATTCAACTTTCAGTGATTTTAATCCGGAAAAGCTATTATATTTTTTCACCTGGGATGAATTGGAGTAAGTGAATTTACAAGTACTGCGAAAATTCTTAACACGAATTATATAATTATCGAACTAATGCTCCAAAATCATCGATGTGCCCTGCAAATCCTCCGGGAATCCCTTTATGTATGACAGCTATAGCATCATGGGAATGCAATGATTCAAGATGCGCGCATACTAATTGGAAATCCTTAATACGAGAGTCTTCATTTAATTGGGCAAAAAGTAATCGAGCCGCATCTTCGACAAACTTAGGATAAGCTCCATTTAATTCCGCAAATGCCTGCTCATCTTCTCGCTTTACCATAACTTGCGTTTCTGTCTTAAGGGCTTTAAGTGCAATTAATTGAATATCCTCTATGAAAATATGCTTGTTAGGATTTAGCTCTACGCTAATACGAGCGGTACTTCTTTGGGAATGGGGAATGGAATAAACACCTCGCTCTTCTCTAGCATGCTCAGCAAGGTCCGAAGAGCAAGGGCAAGCTGAAGAATAAATAAAATCAAAGTGCATTCTCTTATGAAAAATATTTTTCTCATCTAAAATACCCTCGTAAGAAACTTTATAATACTGCCAACCTGATATATCGCTTCTCAAGCTATTTTGTGGAATTGGATAATTAAAGTCTAAGCGAATCTCAGCACGGTATGTATTTAGCTTTTTCTTGTAATCCATCAAAACTTCCTTCAATAAATCCAAAGTAAAAACTCGATCTTTAAAGGTATAGAAGACACGCATGATTCGAGACATATTAATCCCTTTTTGATCTGCTTCCAACGAAACTGTCCCCGTGATTGAAGTTTCTAAAATAACCGTATCAGAATTTATCTTTATAAATTTTAGGGGTAATTTAAAATTAGAAATTCCAACTTTAAGTATAGGGACATTAGATCCAATAATATGATCTGCGCTAGCATTTTGCATATCAGGCAAAGATTTTCGATAAGCATCCGTAACAACAAAATTAGTGTCGTACTTGTGCGAAAGCGACATGTTTTTATTCTGTCCTGATAAATTTTCCGAACAATCTTTATTTGAATTACTCATTAATAGAAAACTGATAAAATTAAAATTAGCTTACAATCTTGTTTTTAGCAAGAAATCACATTAAAAACTAAAATTTACTAGAACGATTAGAAAAATGCTTTGCTCAAGCAAAAAATCAAATTAGTATATTATGATATGGAACAAAATTTTGTAATATTAGGCTCTAGCAGCAACGGGAATGCTGCATTTCTTAATACTGGAACTACTAAAATATTAATCGATGCCGGATTTTCTGGGAAACAAATTAATGAGCGACTGCATGAAATTGGTGAATCTATTGAAAGCTTGGATGCTGTATTCCTAACTCATGAACACAATGATCATTCAGTTGGTATTCGAGGCATTAGCCGAAGAAGTTCCATACCTATATATGCAAATAAGGATACAGCCGATGCAATCCGATCGAAACTCAATAAGCCAGTGAACTGGAAATTATTCCAAACCGGAACGGATTTTAAATTTAAAGACTTAACTATTCGTTCTTACAGCCTTCCTCATGATGCCTATGATCCCGTTGGTTTTAATTTTTATTGGGGCAATCCTGAAGATTTATTTTCAAGACCAGATAGCCTTGCATGGGTCACTGACTTAGGCTACATTCCAGAACACGTTAAAGAGCAAATCCAAAAAGTTCATACACTGGTCATAGAATCTAATTTTGACCCAAATCTTCTCGACCAAGATCTAAAACGTCCTTGGTCTGTTAAGCAAAGAATAAAGGGTAGACATGGACATCTGTCGAATGAGGCGACCTATTTATTTCTTAATTCTATTTTAGGAGAATCATCTATAAAAACCATTTATCTCGCCCACCTCAGCAAAGATTGTAATTGCGTAAAACTTGTTTCAAAAAATAGCGAGCTACTTAAAAAAAAGTACTCTGGATTAAAAATAGTGGTGATTGACCCACATCAAGAATTCGTATTAGCTACGAAAAATTTTTAATTACTTAAAAGGTTTAAATTATGAATAAAAAGACACAAAAGACCAAAATAATTTTTACAATTGGTCCAGCTACCGAGTCTAATGAAATCTTAAAAGCCCTCATTAATGAGGGCGTTGATATTTGCAGAATCAATATGGCGCATGCCAACCATGAATGGACTGCATCTATTGTCGAAAAAGTTCGAAATGTATGCAATTCCGTCAACAGACATATTGCAATAATGATGGACATTAAGGGGCCTGAAGTACGTACAGGTGATGTCCCAGAGACTTACAACCTAGAAAAAAATGAAATCTTCTATTTTACCTACGGAGAAGGAATCGGTAATTCAACGTCGGACGGGTATCGTCGAGTAGATGTTAATTATCCAGATTTTTATAGAGATATTGCTGTCGGTAATACTGTTCTAGTTGATAGTGGATTAATACGCTTAGAAGTTCTAAGTATTGATGGAACAAATGTTAAATGTAAGGTTATGATCCCTGGTCCACTTGGAAATAGAAGACATATTAATTTACCAGGCGTTCGAGTTAAACTTCCTTCATTAACTAAAAAAGACCAAGGTGATGTTGATGTTGGAGTTTTACTTAATATAGATTTCTTTGCTTTATCCTTTGTACGCGAGCCCAAGGATATTCATATGCTACAAAGCTATTTAGAAAGTAAAGGCTCGGAAGCAAAAGTGATAGCAAAAATCGAAGACCAGCAGGCAATTACTAATTTAGGGGGAATTATTAAAGCAGCCGATGGCTTAATGGTTGCTCGAGGAGATCTTGGAGTAGAGTGCTCTTTCGAAGAGCTACCTTCTATTCAATCAAAGGCAATCAAAATTTCGATCAATGAAACTAAACCTGTTATCGTCGCTACTCAAATGCTAGAGTCTATGATCGATTCTCCGATGCCTACTCGCGCTGAAATTAGTGACATTGCTAACGCTGTAAGAGAACAAGCCGACTGCATTATGTTATCAGGGGAAACAACAATTGGCAAGTATCCAGTAGAATGCGTTCACACGATGAATCGAATTGCTTCTCATATTGAATCCGAAGAGAGCTCTCATCACGCCAAACTAAGAACAGATATTCGATTACGCCTGCCGAAGTCAAAGATGCTTCGCTCTGCGGCTCAACTTGCCGTTGAATTGGATGCAGCGATTGTTGTCTTCACCCGGAAAGGATTATTTCCTTTAAAATTGTCTTCGCTAAGACCTCAAATTCCAATCTATGCATTTACAGATCAAGATACTTTGTTTAGACAATTATTACTACTTCGTGGCATTGAACCATTTTACATGGACTTTGTGAGCGACCATGAAGCAACAATCCAAAAAGCATTTAATACTCTTATAGAAAAAGGTTGGTCTACTAAAGGCGACCCTATCGTAGTTGTGACTAAAATGTACGCTGGGGATGAATTAATAGATACAACCCAAATAAGAACACTATAAATAATTTGTAAGTAGACTAATTCTAATGCGATTTATGATTTTGAAACTCATGTACGCATTTCTTTTAATATCAATAATTATGTTCTCCTCCTTAGAAGCACAATCGCTAAAAATAGGTTCTGAAATACCAGCTATAACCGCACTCGACCACAATGGTTCTACTATAAACCTAAAAGACCAATTATCTAAAGGTTTAAGTTTGATCTTTTTTTATCCTAAAGCAGATACTCCTGGTTGCACCCAACAAGCATGTAGTGTCAGAGATGCTTTTAGTATTCTTCAAATTAAAGGAGTTCAGGTTTTTGGCATATCGTCTGACACTCCAAAATCCCAAAATTCTTTTAAGAAAAAATATGCATTGCCGTATTGCCTTATCTCCGATCGTAAGGCTGAAATTGCAAAAGCCTTTGGAAAGAGTCGCTGGAGCCGGCAAGCGTACTTATTTAATAACGGATTGCTTATTTGGAAAGATACTAAGGGCGCAACATCCAAACAAGGCGAAGAAGCAATTTCTGCACTGAGAGAACTTAACTTGTTCTAGATCAAAAATAAAATGCTTCTGAGAGCTCTTGCTCTGGAGACATGGGTTTTATTTGCATAGGCAATTTTTCAACTTGTCCAGATAAGCTATGTGTCAACTCGGTAATAGGAATCCCTAAATTTTGTGACCATTTTATAAACCTTCCATCGCTATATTGTATTAAAAACCCAAACTGTTCTTTGGCTTTTATATCTAATACGGTTTTACGAAGTTTTATTTTCCCCACGGGCTTGCGTTTCAAACTCAAATTCAACCAATCAATGAGATGATGAGCTTCGCCTTTTCTCTTTTCCACATAAAAAACATCAATTGAAGACAATTGATGGGTAAGTGCCTTTATAGAATAGCTACTAAGGTATTGCCCTATTGCTTGCCTTATCGGCAACAATCGAGCTTTAGCTAAATCCACTACTTTATGGGGCATAGGCCAATCAAGTGTCGAAAAATCTAGTAACTCTATGTTACTATCATATACGATTCGATCCACTCGCTTTAATAAATTGTCAAAATATTTAATGACTCGCTCAGCACGGACTTCTGAAAACCAATGATAAGTAGGTAAGTCAGATTCTAGCCAGACAGAAACTTGATTGAATAAAAACCCATTATCTTCACTACTATAGGCTAATAAAAGTGCTTCGCAACAGCACATTTCCCGATGCGTTTCCCCTATGTAACATTGGCTAAATAACTTAGCGCGCATCCCTTCAATCTGTTGTGAATAAGGGCACAAAACAATTATGCGACTGGGATACCTTTGGGCAAATCGAACTGCTATTTCGAATCGCCCCCTTGCTTCCTTTGGTCTTACCTCTCTCCCGAAATGCAAAACTAAATTCATTTGAGAGGCACGAAATTCAGACAAGGGATTTTCGCCACTATCCTCCCACATTTTTGAAATATGACCAGAAACTGACCCAACCGGCATATTAATCCCAGGCATAAAATCTATTAATTCAGTCACAAATTTAGTTTCTCCACTCATGCATTTTTTGAGCAAGAAGACTATCGCTTATACTTGGACCCCAAGAACCTGCTGAATAAGATTTCAATTCTTCTTTACCTCGCTCTTCCCAAAATGAAAGCAAGGGCGAAAGAAGCTTCCAGGATGCCTCAGTCTCATCCCCCCTTATAAATAAAGTACTATCACCTATCATTGCATCTAAAATCAAGCGCTCATAGGCTTCTGGTGTATTAGAGCCAAAAGTAGTTGCATAACTAAAATGCATTTTAACAGGTTGCATTCTAGTTTCTAAGCCAGGAACTTTCGAATTCATAACTAATGTTATTCCTTCGTTAGGCTGAATATGGATCACCATTGTATTGTCAGAAACATTGAAGTGTTTTTCACCTGAAAATAAAATTCCGGGAGGCTTCTTGAAACGAATAACAATCTCACTAGTTCTAAGAGCCATACGCTTTCCTGAGCGAATATAAAAAGGGACTCCTTTCCAGCGCCAGTTATTAATCATGAGACGTAAGGCAGCATAAGTTTCAGTATTTGAATCTTTAGGAATACCATCCTCATCAATATAAGCCCTAGCCTTTTCACCATCTATCAAGCCTTCTTTATATTGTGCTCTAACGACATCACTATTATCCCCTATTAAATTTAAAGGTTGGATCGAGCGAATAACTTTTACTTTTTCATCTCTTATTGATTCAGGATCTAAAGATAAAGGAGGTTCCATAGCAGTTAATGCAACTAATTGCATCGTATGATTTTGGACCATGTCTCTTAAAGCGCCACTTCCATCATAGTAGCCACCTCTATTTCCGACCCCTAATTTTTCTGCAACTGTAATCTGTACACAATCAATGTACTCTCTATTCCAAATAGGCTCAAATATAGCATTTGCAAATCTCTGAACCAATAGATCTTGAACTGTCTCCTTTCCTAAATAATGATCAATCCTAAAAACCTGAGACTCTTGAAATACTTTATTTATTAAGTTATTTAAATTATTTGCACTTTCAAGATCTCGCCCAAAAGGCTTTTCGATAATCACCTTAGAAGCCAGAGGAGAATTGGAATTTGCTTGAGCTAAGCCACTTTCGCCTAAGGATTCAATGATTTGTTCAAAAACTGAGGGTGGTGTTGAAATATAAAAGATTCTCTGTACTTTACGACCTAATTTATTCTCTAATAAATCAATTTTTCTAGCGAGTGCTTTATAGCCATCGATATCCTGATACTCCGAAGAATTATAGGTCATATTTGCACGAACTCGTTGCCAAATCTCTCCTTTTATACGCCGGCGAGAATGTTCAAGAATCGCTGACTCCATATTATCCCGAAAGCTCTCATCTGTAATAGGCTTCCGGCCAAACCCAATTAAATGAAATTCATTCGGCAATAAGTTATCTACACCCAAGTTATATATTGCAGGAAGCAATTTGCGTGCAGTCAAATCTCCTGATGCGCCAAATATTACGGCAACCGTAGGAGGAACACCACGATGCTTACTTAGTCCCTCTAAAAATGGGTGTCTTGATTCGTCCATAAGTATAATTTTTATACTATTAAGGGATAGAATTAAAATAAAGCAACCTTCCTATAAGGAGAATTTTATAACTCTTTAAAAGCCTGTTAACTATTTTAACAATATAAAAAACCCAGACCCTCATTTTCCAAGTGAACTTGACCATTGAGAATTAGATATCTTAAGTATTGTGTTTTATTGTCATCATTAAACGAAAACAGATTGATTACTTAATTATCGGTGCCGGCTTAGCGGGCACAACTTTAGCGTGGAAACTCCACGAAATGGGTATTGGGTTTAAACTCATTGATGCCCCAAAACTGTCAACTGCATCATTAGTTGCCGGGGGATTCATGAATCCTATTACTGGCAAATGGATGACAAAATCCAAGGCTTTTGAAGGCTTATTGTCAGAAGCTATACCATTTTATAAGTCTATTGAACATGCCTTGAAGATTTCAATACTTAAACCACTTCCTATTCGTCGCTATTTTTTAAACCCGGAAGATTCTTTACGTGCAATTAGAAAAATCAAAAACCCACGCTTTAATCCATATTTAAATCAACTCTTGGCAAAGGGAGAAGACTCAAATGGGATTACAGATGACTTCGGAAGTGTTCTAATTAATGAAGGATATTGGCTAGATGTTCCTAAATATTTAGGTTCCCTAAGAACATATTTTATGAGGAAAGATCTTTACATAGAGGATGAAGTTAATTGTGAGATATTTGCCAAAAAAGAAATAGGCACCTGGCATTATAAAGGTCTGCATGCAAAAAATGTAATTTTTTGCCAGGGTATACATATTCTGAATAATCCCTTTTTTATTAATTTACCCATTTCCCCAATCAAAGGAGATGTTTTAACTTTAAAAATCCCAGACCTTGAACTCCCTAATGGGCTATATTATAAAAAACGCTGGCTTCATTCAATAGAACCATCTCTTTATCGATTTGGCGCAAGCTATGAAACAGGCATCTCTGATTTAGGGACTAAACTAGAAACAAGGAACGATTTAATTAAATCCCTCCAAATAATGACACGCCTACCTTTTGAAATTCTTCGACATCAAACTGGGATAAGACCAACTACAGTTAATACTAAACCAATAATTATCCAACACCCTATTTATAAATCACTCTATGCTATTAATGGTCTTAGCTCGAAAGGAACCTTAAGCGCCCCTTCATTGGCGAAAGATTTCATTCATTATTTTCATAACAAACTTTAGAATTACTCCCTCCGTGCGATTAGCTAAATACATACAGCAATGCTTAGAAAATCATCTGCGAAATGGTTCGCGTGTTCTCGACGCAACTGCAGGGAATGGCTACGATACTTTGAGGGCTGCTCAATTAGTTAAACCTAATGGAGAGATAGTAGCAATTGATATTCAGGCATCGGCAATAAAAGCGACAAAAAAAAAGCTAACTGAAGCCAGACTAGAAAGCCTCTCTAAGCTGATTCATGGAGAGCATGGGACAATAATGGAATCAATGAACTACGATGCTTACTTCGATGCAATTATATTTAACCTAGGCTTCTTGCCTGGTAGCGACAAAAAAATTATCACTAAAGCAAATAGTACTCTATCCGCACTAGAACAATCTATGCGCTTACTCAAAGCGGATGGGCTTCTCTTTGTTACTGCATACAGAGGTCATGCCGGAGGACTTAATGAAAGCATTGCAGTAAGGGGATGGATGCAAACAATGAGAGAACAATCTTGCCCATTCTCTTGGAACATATTGGAGATCCAAAGCAATTTTAAAACCGATACACTTCTAGAGGATTCAGCAAATAAAGATTCTCCTATTTTGTGGATTGGTTCTAAAACAGCTTTAAATTTACCGAAATTACCATTGCACTAAACCTTATTATTAGCAAATAATAAACTATGAGTATGCAGATTGTTTGTTTAGATTTAGAAGGTGTATTGATTCCAGAAATATGGATAGCCTTTGCTGAAAAGACAGGGATTGAGGCTTTAAAAAGGACTACCCGTGATGAGCCTAATTACGACAATCTGATGCGATATAGATTAGATATATTAAAAGAATACCAATTAAAGCTACAGGACATACAAGCCGTAATTGACGAACTAGATCCGCTTCCTGGAGCAAAAGAATTTGTGGAATGGGTCACTTCACAAACACGTCTTATTATTCTCTCTGACACATTCACTCAATTCGCCGTACCCCTGATGAAGAAACTCGCGTATCCCACGCTTTTTTGCCACCACCTTGAAATCAATCAGGAAGGCTTCATTACAGATTATCACTTAAGAATGAAAGACCACAAGCGGAAAGCAGTTGAAGCTTTTAAGGCACTACATTTTAGAACTTTTGCTGCTGGTGACTCTTACAATGACTTGAGTATGATTGAAATCGCTGATGACAAAGCGCTTTATTGCCCTCCCCAAAAATTAATAAAGGAGCGTCCTGATTTAACTATTGCAAAATCTCATACGGAATTACGCGCAATCATTGAAACTATATTATAAAGGTACCATCTAATTTACTATGTTTATTCATATCGTATTATTTCATTTAAAGATCGGTCTAAGCACCAAAGAAATTTCAGAATTTGAAAAAGGCTTAGAAAGCTTAAAGGCAATTGATTCCATTCAAGCAATATATATTGGAACTCCCTCTGAGACAAAATATAGACCTGTCGTCAGAGATGATTACAGCTATAACTTAACTATACACTTTAATAACATAGACGATCATGATGCTTATCAATTAGACCCATTGCATAAGACTTTTGTTGATAAATTCTCAGCTTATTGGCAGCGCATTGAAATAATCGACTCCGACTAACAATTGCCTTTATAGAGTAAATGATGCTAGAGCCAATAATTGCCTATTTAGAATCAGTCAATATGCTAGAATGTGTTGGAACAATAGCTGGGATTTTAGGGGTTTGGTTTAGCATTAAAGAAAAGATTTTAACTTGGCCAACCTTCATTCTTTGCTACTTAGTCTATGTATATATTGCCTTCGAAGCTGGTTTATATGCTAACATGACATTAAATGTTATTTTTATCTTCATTTCTCTATACGGTTGGTGGAATTGGAGCCGAAAATATTTTTCTGATTCTACTCCCCAAGCGAACAAATCCGCCAATTCTAAAAGTATTATCCAAGCAACAAGAATAAAAATTTGGTTGTTTAATATAATCATGTGGGTTCTTGGAACTATTACTATAGGCTTTCTACTAGATAATTATACTCAGGGATTCCAACCTTACTTCGATGCCTTTGCAACCTGTGTTGCTTTTACTGCCCAATGGATGCTCAGTAAAAAATACATAGGCACGTGGCTTTGTTGGCTTATATCCGATGCAATATTCATAAACTTATGGGCGCTCCAAGGGTATTGGATCAGTGCCTTTCTTTTTTTAACATTTATTATATTAGCGATTTATGGCTGGGCAACTTGGCATGTATCATTAAAAAAGTCTGTATAGGATTTCTATGTTACGTGTTGTCTTAATAGGGGCTGAATCAACTGGCAAATCAACGCTTATTAAAGCATTAGCTGCCTATTTCAATGCCCCTTTTTCAAATGAATTTGCTCGTGATTATGTCACGAAATATCAAGCCGCCGTGACTGAAGACGACCTAGAGCGAATTATTCTAGGACAAATCGCTTACGAAAAAAATGCCTGCAAAAAAGCAAGTCCCCTCGTCTTCCACGATACAAATCTTCTTTCTACCTCAATCTATTCCCGTTATTATTTCAGATCCTTTCCCGAATCACTTCAGAGAGCCCTAAATCTCAATCATTACAATCTATATCTTTTTTGCCTAAATGATATTCCATGGATTGCTGAGCCTTTACAAAGAGATAGCCCCGATGGACAAAAACAGATTCAAGATCTTATTTATAGGGCTTTGATCAAGGATAGTCTGCCCTTTGTAAATATAAAAGGGAGTCTGGATAAAAGAATCCGAGAATCTATAAAGGCCATAGAAAAGCTTTTAAGCTCTACGGAAAATCAAGAATTTAATGCGTAAGCACCTAAGCGCTTGTCCTCATGAATTTTCTTTAATTCTATGTACTGAGGCATCCCATTTTCAAATGGAACTTCGACCTCACCCTGAATTAATGGTAAGGCATATTTTATGAAATTATAATTCATAGATACGCCATCTTCATTAATCCATGATTCTGGGAGTAATTTTACTCCATTCGCAATCTCTGAAAGAGGCGCCAAGCTCGTCTCACATGAATAACCATCTGCTTCTGTTCTAACAAGAATAACCATTTTGTCAGTCTCGCCATTCACCGCTGCTCTAACCGCTGCTTGTCCTGCCATGAATGCTTCATCGCTGTCTGATTTTGAAGCACAATGAGCTGCTGCCCGCTGTGCCATTCCTAATTTTATGGAACGTGCTTTTACAGATAAATTTTCCTCAGCTAATGAGCGTAGAAATTCTCCTGCACCACCAAGTTGAGAATGCCCAAAAGCATCTGAGCTGACACTATCCGTAGAAACATAATTACCATCTGCATCAACTAGGCCTTCGCCAACAACAATCAAGCAAAATTTCTCTTTCTTTAGAACACGTGTTACATCGTCGATGTATTTTTCTTTAGAGAATGGGACTTCAGGTAAATAAATTAGGTGCGGTGCGCTATTAGGGCTATCCTTTTTCTTAGCTAAGGCAGCTCCAGCTGCAATCCAGCCTGCGCTGCGCCCCATAACTTCAACGACTTGTACTAGATCATGCTGACCCATGGCGCCATTGTCACAGGCAATCTCACGAATAGCTGCAGAAATATATTTAATAACACTTCCGTAGCCTGGAGTATGATCTGTTGTTACTAGGTCATTATCAATTGTTTTAGGAACCCCAATTACTCTCAAAGCATAACCTTTCTTTTGGGCGAGTTTCGAAATTTTATCTGCTGTATCCTGAGAATCATTGCCACCTGCATAAAAGAAATAGCGGATATTATGCGCCTCAAATACCTCTAGGATACGGTTATAGTCTGCATCACTCTTAAGCTTATAACGGCATGTGCCTAAAGCTGCTCCTGGCGTATATCGCAAGCCTCGAATGTTCTGCTGCGTTTCAGCAGCAAGGTCTACTAATTGCTCTTGTAAAATACCTTGGACACCATTGAGGCCTCCATATATTTCTTCGATACACTCATGATTAAGAGCCTCTGTGATAACCCCCGCAAGGCTAGAATTAATAACTGATGTTGGTCCTCCAGATTGAGCAACTAAACAATTCCCATGCAATATTTCCGTCATATGTAAGTAAATTTAAATTAAAAAGCTATCTGTAGTAAGCGATGGTAGAATAGCAATCCTTAACTTAAAGAATTGCTTCCGGTGAGTATTTTTTTGCTTCCGGTAGATCTATTAATAATTCTTCTACCCTTAAAGAAAATTCCTTAACCTGAGATTTAGCAATACCAGTAAGGGATTGGGCTTCTTGCATCAACCTTTGAATTGTTGCCGTGTCTAAGCCAAATCGCTTGTCCGATCCAAGGCGGTCAGCTAGATCGTTTTGTTCCATTTCTCCTGAGCGCATTGCTTGGGCTGCCGCAACCGCTTGAGATTTAATAGCCTCATAAGCTGCTTCGCGTCCTGCACCTTGCTTTACAGATTCCATTAAGAGAGTAGTTGTTGCTAAAAATGGACTATAGCGCTCCCTTTCCTTTTTTATCATTCCTGGATAAACTTCCATTTGATTCAAAACAGTTATAAATGTGTCAATTAGTCCATCTATTGCATAAAAACTATCTGGCAAGAAGACCCTACGAACGACCGAACATGAAACATCACCTTCATTCCATTGATCTCCAGTTAGTCCACTTGCCATTGTTAAGTAACCATTTAAAATAACCGCAAAGCCATTCAATCGCTCACAACTCCTGCTGTTCATCTTATGGGGCATTGCAGATGAACCTACCTGCCCTTTAGCGAATCCTTCGCTAGCAAGTTCATGTCCTGCCATAATTCTCATAGTTTTTGCAAAACTAGATGGCCCTGAAGCCAAGCGAACAAATGCCGAAACAACTTCAAAATCGAGACTTCTAGGGTAAACTTGGCCAACCGTTCCCAGTGAGCTTTTAATTCCAAGATGATTCAAAATTATTGATTCCATTTCAGCAACTTTTCCTGCGTCCCCTTCAAAAAGAGTCAGCATATCCATCTGCGTACCAACTGGCCCCTTAAGTCCTCGGACCGGATAACGCTCAATAATTTGATTTAATTCTCGAAGCGCAAGCAGGAGATCCTCACCAAACATCGCAAGGCGCTTTCCGAAAGTCGTTAATTGTGCTGGCACATTATGCGTTCTAGCTGTCATTACTAAATCGCTCCAGCCATCCGCTCGCTTTGATAAGATGTGCAATGCGGCAGCAGCCTTTAACTGTATATGCTTCAGCCCCCGGAAAATCTGTAATTGCTCTACATTCTCAGTAAGATCTCGGCTAGTTAACCCCTTATGTATATGTTCAAAACCAGCGAGTTCACAAAACTCTTCAATTCTTGCTTTAACGTCATGGCGAGTTACCGATTCTCTTTTTTGAATAGACTCCAAATCAACCTTATCTTTTACTAACTCGTACGCCTCAATTGCATTTTCGGGAATATCAATTCCTAATGATTTCTGAGCCTTAATAATGGCGATCCAATAATCTCTCTCTAGTAGTACACGACCTTCTGCGCTCCAAATTTCTCTCATTTCATTTGAAGCATAACGATCGGCTAATATATTTACTGTATTTTTAGACATAAAATAATATATAATATAGAAAGGATTTTTCCTGAGGAGACGACAAAAAAGTGCCCCAGAAAACCTTATTTTGCCCCAAGGCATCTCATAGCCATTTGCTTGAATGCTTCTCCTTGCAACTTAGGACTCTTAATAATGGCTTCAAATGTCTCGGCAAAAGCAATCTGAAAATCAATTAAACGCTTTAAAGGAAAATTACTCAAATCCTTAACCAATCGACCTAAGTAATATGGGTTTTGTGTAAAAATATTTAAATTTGATTTAATAATATCCGCTTCGAAATGCTGCGCATATTTTTTTGATAAATTAGCCAATTCATTTTTTTGAAATCCAGGATAGCCCGATTGGAGCTCTCCAGAATCCTTAAGTATTCTGAGTTGAATCATCAATCGATTACGCGACTGCAAACTTCCTAATAATGGCCTGCCTTCTGATTGAGTAAAAAAATGTCGGTTAATAGCATCCATCGTCCAAATCAAATCAGCAGAAAAAAACGCGTCTGTTGCTTCAAAAAAATCACCCTCTCCAAAGCTAGGTACCATTTCGCTTACAAGTCCTTCATCTATGATTCCAGATTTTCCAACGTATGTTATTAATTTATCAATTTCCATCGAAATAAGCCTAGAGCTTCCTTGAACTTTATCGAATAGCATTTGAATCGCCGACAAATCTATTTTAACATCTGAATCTGAACACGATTTTTTAATTCGTTCTTTTATTTGTGCCAACCCAGCTTTACTTCCATCGACAGTAACAAATTCAGAGTGCTCCGCGCACCATTTATAAAAATTGCGTACCTTGTAAATCGGAGATGCGCTTATTAGAACTAAGACAGAATTTTTCTCTATTCCACCAAGAATAACTTTAAGATGCTCTAATAAGTCAAGAGTGCCTTTTGCATTCCCAATTTGAGAATTAGCTAGGAAATTAACCGCCTTTAGCCAGATCACTTTTGGGCCACCAAAAAGTGACTGTGTCTGAATTCCTTCTGAAAATTTTTCTATTATTTGACGAACCTCTTCAATATTATTTGCACGACCATCAATTACTTCTTTTGACAATTCTTCCGTGATTCCTTTTGACTTACTTTCAAACCAAACTTTTGCTTTCTCATTAACAAGAAATTCATCATCCCCGGATATAAAAGAGAATTTGAGATTAGCCACCATATGAATACTTTTCTAATTTCTATGAATTCTAGCGAGACAAAAATAGTTAAATTCCTGTCATTTAATTGCCGGAAAAAGAATTTTTGCCTTTAATTAAAAGACGTCTAAGCCAATCCAAGGCTGAATTAACTGCTCGGGCTTTAACATCGAGCCTTCCCCCGACATATCGTACACTTTTTGCCCAGATACCAACTGGTGAGTATAGGCCAATATGAATTGTCCCTACTGGATTATCTTTTGTTCCTCCCTCCGGTCCGGCGAACCCTGTAATACTAAGTCCATAATCAGATGTTAAGTTTTCTGCAACTCCTGAAGCCATTGCAATTGCACACTCGCCACTAACTGCCCCATGCTGTTCAATGATTTCTTCGGGCACGCCTAGCTGCAATATTTTTACTGCATTTGCATAACAGACAACGCCTCCCTGGAAAACTTTAGACACGCCTGAAATATCTGTAAATGCATTCCCCATTAACCCACCCGTACAGGATTCTGCAACCGCTAATGTTTGCTGTCTCTCTCTCAACTCATGGTAAATAACTTCGGCTAAAGAAACTGAGCCATACCCCACAAAATTATCTGCCAAAACTAACCTGCATTCTCCTGCAATAATATCTAGATAGTCTGGCTTAGAAACCTCATTTTTCATACTAATTCGGACATCGACAATTCCTAGATGAACACAAAAAGCTACTTCTGTGTTAGGATATTTTTCCAGGATTGGAGATATTTTTTGTTCTACCGATGATTCGCCTAAGCCACATGTTCTCAGTTGGACATAAGCGGGCTTTTTGGAAAGTCTAAAATGCTTCTTTAAATAAGGAATAACTGAATTGATAAACATTGGATTTAGCTCGTGAGATGGGCCTGGTAATAAGACAATCAGAGATTTCTCAGTAATAATTATCGAGCCAGGGGCTGTCCCCCGTTCATTCATCAGTAATTTACTTCCTTCAAGCTGATAACATTGATTTTTATGAATTGAGGAAATCTCTCTTCCTAATTGAGAAAACCGCTTTTTTATACTTTCAAAAATAAGTTCATTATAGACAAGGGGTCTGCATAAGGCATTAGCGACACCTTCTAATGTCAAATCATCTTTAGTCGGCCCTAGTCCGCCGGTTATAATAATAATTTCAGATCGGAGCTGAGCAGTTTTAACTGAATTCTCAATTTCTTGTAATTGATCCGGAATAACTTGGCAGTGACCAATATTAAGCCCTAAAAATGACAGTTGCTTGCCTAAATAAGTTAAATGACTATTAGTACGAATGCCTAATAGTAATTCATCACCTACATTTATAATACTAACTGTTACTTTTTGAGCCATATTTGTATCATTAAAAAAACTAAATTAAAGGCAAGCATGACACTCATTTAAAAATGAATTTAGGCTAATATTTTAAAACAAGATTCAATTCACCATTTTATGCCTAAAGAAGGGATTAAGGAAAGATTAAGGAAATTACCCAATAAACCAGGGGTTTACATAATGTATAATTCCTTCAAACAAATCCTTTATGTAGGAAAAGCCAAAAGTTTAAAAAGAAGAGTAGCATATTATTTTCGAAATTCAGCTATTAACTCTAAATTACATCCAAAAATTGTAGCTATGGTAGGGCAGATTGAATATTTTGATTTCTATGTTGTAAAGTCTGAGTCTGAAGCACTTTTACTGGAGAGTCAGTTGATTAAAAAATATAAGCCAAAATATAACACTTCTTTGAAAGATGATAAAAACTATTTATTAGTTCAGCTAAACCCCGAAGAAGACTTACCGAAATTCAAATTAACTCGCCATCGAATTCTTAAGAGCTCCCGCTACTATGGGCCTTTCCCCCATGCTAGAGCACTAAGAAAGACACTAGATGTTATGAAGCAGAAATTTGGAATATTGCTTAATGATGCAAAACCAAAAAAAATTGGCCCAGATACTTGGAAGCTCTATGATGACGCCAGAGCAGAAATTTCAAACCTTCCCAATGAGGTTACACAAAAAGAGTATAGGATACGATTAGCCAATGCGTGTGAATTTCTTGAAGGAGAAACTGAACAAATAATTAAAGACCTTAAATCAAAGATGTATGCTCATGCTCAGAATAAAAATTACGAGAAAGCGGGATTTCTCCGAGATCAAATTAATGCCATTAATGAAAGCTCCGTAAGAACAAGAAAATTTGAAAGAAACTTAATCGGACTTATATCGGCAAAAGAAAGTTTATTGACTCTAAAAAATGCACTAAATTTAAAATCTAACCCCAAGCATATTGAATGCTTTGATGTTTCTCATATCTCAGGGAGCTTTTGCGTTGCCGCCATGGTATGTTTTAAGGAGGGCAAGCCCAAGCGGAATCAATATCGAAGATATAAGATACGGTCTTTTATCGGAAACGACGACTATAAAGCTATTGAAGAAGTAATTTATAGGCGCTACAAGCGAATTTGTGATGACGCGGAATCGTTTCCTGATCTAATTATTATTGATGGCGGGAAAGGCCAAGTGAATGCAGCCTTAAAAGCTTTCATTAAATTAAAAATCAATCCAAATGAATTAATCGGACTATCCAAAAAAAACGAAACTATCATTTTTTCCGATGCCCGCAGGAATTTAAGCCTGTCATTACGAGATCCCGCACTAAGATTACTTCAATATCTCAGAGATGAAGCCCATGCCTTCGCAAATAATTTTAATGCTGATCTTAGAAGTCAAAAAATAAGAGAGTCCGTTCTAGATGATTTTAAAGGTATTGGTGAAGTTAAGAAAAACCTGCTTCTCTGTCATTTTGGCAGTCTCTCTAAATTAAGAAAAGCAACGATACACGATATTATAGAAATCAAAGGGATAGGACCAATTCTCGCTATGCGATTGATTGAATTTTTGCAGAATCATTAAAAAAAATAATATTTATCTAGAAAAACTTATTATACTATATCTTATTTGATTTTCAAAATCCCGAGTTTATCTGATTTTACAAAAATATATTCTCCTCGATAAATTATTTCTGGATAAACCTCGTCTAAAATAATATTCAATTTCGGGATAGCTTTTCTAGGTCCAACAATCTCATAAAGATTCATTGTACTGGCCTCATTATCCTCGAAGTACTTATCGGAATATAATTTTATTAGATTTAAGTTATTCACAATTTTTGATTTCTCCCGACTTTGCTTAATATCTGTAACAATTGGAAGTAATATAATGGCAAATAAAAAAAGCGCTAGACTCGCTAAAAAGAATTCAACCAATGCTGAAGCCTTATTACTTAGAAATCTGTGTTTAAGATAATTCACGTTTGTATTTTAATTTTATTCTAAAACAAATCGAAAGCCAATAAGGCGACTCTTCTCATTACGATTAGCTGTCCTTAATGGCACACTATATATTGCTTCGAGGCTGTCTCTAAAATGACCCCCTATATGCTTGGCTGGTTCATTTAAATAAGCCTCTTCACTATATAGCCATTCGCTTATATTTCCAAGCAGGTCATAAAACCCATCTCCTATTGGAGCCCTACTCTTAATATTAGCAACACCCCGATTTTCTTCATAACTCACAACATGCTTTTCTAATTTAATATAACGCAAGCGACCAATTGACGAACGAAATTCATACTCCTTTGGCAGTCGAACGCCCCATCCCATAATCCAAGAAAGCCTTTCACAAAATTTATTAGCATCTTCCCAGCTAACAGATTCTACTGGATTTTGATCATTTTTAAAACGACTAGGATTACCACCAATTAAAGTTAAATAAAAGCCTTGGGATACTTCGCTGTTATATATTTGAACTCCCGGCTCATCAGGAACATTAATTAATCCTTCATAAACCCGATCTTGTATTAGAATAATATCGTTTCTGATAAAATTTAAAAATTTAATTTTCGATTCTAGTTTTTGGTCGTTATAAGAGCTTCGAGGGAACTCTTCATTCACTCTCTGCATGGCATCTGAGATTCTTACAATCTTATCTTTAGCCTCGGCAATATTCCTATTTCTTAAATCTCGATCTATTTTAAAATTCAAAGTATTAATCATTTCTCCTATATCATAACTGCCAGCAGTCTGTGCTCTTACAGTTAAATCCTTAACTTTATCACGAGAGCTATAAGGACTATTAGAAAACTCATCATTCAATTTGATCTGGTACTCTAATGCCTGCTCATAATAGGCAGCAGCTTGCATATAGTTTTGCTCTTGTACAAATCTGTCACCTTCTACAGTTGCTTTATGTATTTTCCCGTAAAGAGGTTCACTTCGATACTTAAAGAGAGCACGCTTTAAACGACTGATCTTAAAGCTGTCTGCCAACCTCGAGCTTCGGAATTCCGAATTTAAATAAAGCTGCTTTTCAACCACAATCTCCATTATTTCTGCTGCCTCGAGCCATTTTTTAGAATTTGCTAAAGCTAGTGCCTGTGCTTCTAGTTTTTGAATTTCATTATAAATTGGATAGGCATTATAATATTCCAATGTGCGTTTTATCTGCGTAACTCTATTTATATTGTAATGAGCGCTAAGGGGGTAATATTCATTAATCAATACTTGTTCCTCGAGCGCAATATTGAGTTCAGAAACAGCATCCCCATAATCTTTGGCTTCGTAATTTTTTTTGCTAAGCATTTCGGATTGTTTACTTTTTAGATAATGTTCTTCTGAAGCTAATTGATCATATCTTTCTCTTAAAAAATCTAGTCTCTGGTTGTCAGAAATACTAAAATAAGGTAATGCATTAAGGTAAGCCTCTTGAAAACTAACTGCTTGCTTAAGAAGCACTAAGTCTTGTTTCGTATATTGCCTTAAGGACATAATCTCTTCGAACTGCCCCTCAAAATCTAGGCTTTTAAAACGAAGCTCCTCATGATCTTTTGAAATTTCTTCCAAGACTGATTTGCTGTCTAAGTTGGGGTCTACTGTTTTTGGCCCTGAAATTGTAATCAAAACAAAAAACCCAATAATAAGGATTGGGATTATAATAAAAAAGAAACCTTTGAATAAATTCATAATTAAGCCTCTTAAATTGATGTAGAAAAGAATTAGAGACCTCAACGATAAATTTATTTTATTAAACCTTTAAAGTTAATAAAAAAAATCACGTATTGCCCTAATCTAAAAGAATGTTTTATCTTCGAGGTATGTTTGATACATTAACTATAATTGGGCCAGGACTTTTAGGTGCTTCTATTGGAATGGCTTCCCGCAAACACTCCTTAGCAAAGAAAATCCAAGTATGGATAAGGGATAAGGAAAAATACACCCGATATGTTAACGAGAAATGGTGCGATAATGCACACACATCATTAATAAATTCAGTACAAGATAGTGATTTAATAATTCTTTGTACGCCAGTAGATACTATTATTCCTTTGCTTAAAGAACTCCTCCCCCACTGTAAAACAAATGCAATTATCACGGACATCGGCAGTGTCAAAGGAAGTATCTGCCAACAAGCTGATTTATTAGTACAATCTAGCCAGCAATTATTTATTGGTTCCCATCCGATGGCTGGCTCAGAAAAGACTGGGATGGAATATGCGTCCGAAGATCTTTTAGAAGGCGCCCCTTGTATTTTATGTCCTACTGAACAATCGGAACCCAATGCCCTGAAAATAGTTGAAGCATTTTGGAAAAGCCTAAAAATGAAACCTGTATCGCTAAATCCATCAATGCACGATGCTATCGTTGCTCAAATAAGTCATCTCCCTCATATTGTTGCCTCCCTATTATCAGCTTCACTTTCAGAAATTCCAGAAGAGTCATTTGCATTTGCCGGTGGAGGCCTTAAAGATACAACACGCGTAGCTGGCGGTAGCCCAAAATTATGGCAGCCCATCATTGAACAAAATTCTAAAGAAATTCTAAAATCTCTCGAGACATTTGAACAATTAGTCCAAGATTTTAAACGGAATTTGCAAGCAAACGACCTATATGCAATTTCTGAAATTTTGAGGAAAGGCCAAAATGTGCGAAAAAATATTGATTAAATTATGACTGATTCATTAGACATAACTCCTTTTTGCTCCCCTTTATCCTCGAGCGTTAATTTGCCCGGATCAAAAAGCATTACAAACCGAGCCCTAGTAATCGCAGCACTTTGTGAATCTGGTAATATTCCCATTTTGCTAAAGGGAGCCTTATTCAGTCGTGATACCTATATTATGATTGAAGCATTAAAAAATTTAGGGTTTGAAATCTCTGAAAATGCAGAAAAATCCTCAATTAAGATAAAAGGCCTGGGGGGTTCGATACCTAGTAAAAGCACTTCAATAAATGTTGGTAACGCGGGTACAGCGGCTCGATTTTTGACTGCTCTTCTTGCACTTCAAAAACATGGCATCTACGAACTCGATGGCGACTCCCAAATGCGAAATCGCCCAATGAGAGGAATTCTAAATGCCCTAGAGCAACTTGAGGCTGCTCGCTTTGAATTCAAGGACAAACCCTATCACTTTCCTTTCACTATGCATTCCCTAGGAATCAATGCCGCACGAGCGAAAGTTAACGCGCAAGCAAGTAGCCAAATTCTATCAGCCCTTTTACTTGTGTTACCTGCCTCCGGAAAAAACCTAGAGCTGGAATGTCCAAATGTAAGAACTGCCTATGTTGCTCTAACCGAAGCAGTCAAAACTAGTTTCCAAAAAGAGTGCGCTGCAGATTATACTAATAAATGTATAAGCCCTTTTTATATTAGGGGAGAGGGCTATCAAAATCCAATAAATAATATTTTTCAAATTGAACCCGATCTTTCGTCTGCAAGTTATTTTTTTGCGCTAACCCTTTTGCATGGAGGTTCCCTTATGCTACCAGGAATACCGGAAAAACCGGTACAGGGAGACCAAGTATTTGCTAATCTACTTCAATCTCATGGGCTAAAGATTAACAAAAAGGATACAGGTTGGCTCATAGAAAGATCGAAGGATGTCACTATATCTGGAGGGAAAGTTGCGCATGACTTTAATTTATTTTCTGACACTTTCCTGACGTATGCTGCAATCGCCCCATTAATTAACGAATGTACCATCATTAATGGTATTGCCCATACCCGTCTTCAAGAAACCGATCGAATGAAAGCCATGGCTAAGGAGCTTCGGAAACTTGGGCAGACTATTATTGAAGAAGCGGATTCACTGCAAATTATTAGCAACCCTAAAGCCTTAATTGAAATGGCACAGATTGCTCGAACAAAAGGAGAGTTATTATCTATTGAAACATATGAAGATCATCGTTTTGCAATGAGCTTTGGAATACTAGGAACCTATGACCTATTGAAGGATGGAAGGCCTTGGCTTAAAATCAAAAATCCAAATTGTTGTAGTAAAACTTTTCCTAATTTCTTTAAAACTTTATCCATTTTAAACAGTGCCTCCTGAAACTCCAGAAAATTATTTGAAAATTATTGCACTTGATGGCGCTGCCGCTACGGGTAAATCTTCCACCGCCCTTGCTCTAGCCAAAAAATTAGATTTTCTTCACGTTGATACGGGTTCCCATTTTAGAATTCTTACCTACCACCTCCTAGAACAAAATATTTCAGCAGAAAATTCTCGCTCGCTTGTTAAAGCACTAAAAAAATTAATACTAACAACCTCTATCGAAGATCATTCTGCTTTTCTTGAAATAAATTCCGATAAACTCTCAAAAGAATCCCTGCGATCTTTTAAGGTAAATCAACTAGTATCAAAATATGCCTCAATTAAGCTGCTGCGAGATTTTCTTTTGATATATCAACGCTCCTTAACTGATTTTGCTAATGATAAAAACTACGCCGGGATTGTGGTAGAAGGACGAGATATAGGAAGCATTGTTTTCCCGAATACCCCTCTGAAAATATTTCTATACGCAGATGAAGAAATTCGTATTAATCGCAGATTAAATGAAGGCCAAAAGGATGTAATCAAGGAGAGAGATGCCATTGATAAAACTCGTAAGCTTGCTCCATTAACTTGTTCTCCGGATGCACTTCGAATTAATACTGCCAATCACTCACTTGACGAAGTTGTAGCTTTAATCTTAAAAGAGGTTAGTCTTTGATATGATTTTGAATAATCTTTTAGAAAAAATACCAAACCCTTATGCAATTGTGCAAAATAGCCTTAATGCCTATTTTACAACTTTCCATGATCACACTGCATCCGGAATAGAAAATATTCCCGAAGAAGGGCCCATCATTTTTGCCGCAAATCATACAAGCTTTTATGATCCTCCAGTTATAGGAATCAAAAACCCTCGGCAGATTCACTACATGGCAAGGGACTCCCTTTTCCGCGGCTTTTTTGGAGATTGCTTACGCTCTATTGGGACAATTCCCGTTGCTAGAGGGACAGCAGATGTTAAATCAATCAAGGCAATTTTTAAAGCCTTGAAAAAAGGAGAAGCTACAGCAATTTTTCCAGAAGGCACCCGCTCCGAAAGCGGGTCATTAAAAGTTCCTCAAGCTGGAATCGGAATGATTGCTATAAAATCGGAAGCTACTGTAATTCCAACACGAATTTTTGGTGCCTACGAATCCTTCGGAAAAAATACTAACCTACCTATCTTGGGAATTCACATTCAAGTTGTCTACGGAAAGCCTTTAAGCCTTGATGCTTTAGATTCAGGTGTCGATAATCCAGAAAGATATCTAGAAGCATCAAAAAGAATCATGTGCGCGATAAAATCCATCCAACCCATAAAAACAACTATTCTGTAATCTATGAATCAAGATCGTTATTCCTTAAGAGGTGTTTCCTCATCAAAAGAAGAAGTTCATGCTGTGGTTGATAGAATGAATAAAGGATTATTTCCAGGAGCCTTCTGCAAAATAAATCCTGATTTTTTAACAGGAGACCCTTGCAAATGCTGCGTCATACATTCCGATGGATCTGGAACAAAAAGCACTCTTGCTTACCTTAATTATAAAGAAACTGGTGATACAAAAGCATTTAGGAAAACTGCCCAAGATAGTATGGTCATGAATATTGACGACCTTATTTGTATTGGAATCACTGATAATATCCTAATCTCTAGTACAATAAATAGAAATGCACGTAATATTCCAGGGGCTATTTTAGCCGAATTAATCTCAGGGACAGAGGCCTTCCTGCAAAATTTACGAGACAATGACATTAGCATTCAAAGTGGCGGCGGGGAAACCGCAGATGTTGGTGATCTTACACCTACTGTAACTGTTGACTCTTGCGCAGTTGCCGTAACGGAACGTGCTTCTATTATTGATAATGCAACAATTAAAGAAGGACTAGCTATTGTTGGCCTTGCTTCCTATGGCAAAGCAAATTACGAGGCATTTTATAATTCTGGTATTGGTAGCAATGGCTTAACTAGTGCCCGACATGACTTATTATCTAAATATTATTTCAAAAAGTATCCAGAAACTTACGATCAAAGAACTGACAGCAAGTATCTCTATTGTGGTCCTTATAAAATGGATGATCCATTGCCTGCTTCTGATTTAAGTATTGGAGAAGCACTACTTTCACCAACACGAACTTACGCCCCCGTTATTAAAGCCATGCTGTCTAAATTCAAAGATGGAATACTTGGTATGGTACACTGCTCCGGAGGAGGGCAAACAAAATGCCTTCGTTTTGGTAAAAATGTGCATTTTATAAAAGAAAATCTTTTACCTATACCTCCAATATTCCATGCTATTCAACAAGCGAGTCAAACGAGCGATGAAGAAATGTTCAGAGTTTATAATATGGGTCATAGATTAGAATTGTATTGTCTGCCTGAACTTACCGAATCCATAATTGAAATGAGCCATGCTTTCGGTATAGATGCACAAATGATAGGCAAAACAGAGGCCTCTAAAGACCAGCTAAAATCGACGAATCATTTAACCATTATTCACAAAAATAAAACACTCGATTATAATCTCTAGCCTTATCTTAGAGATTATTAAATCTTACCCCAAACTTCATTCTTGTAAAAATCTAACTACTGTGAAGAGGCTCTTAAAATTTAGTTTTTTTATCTTTTTATATTCCTTAGGCACCTTATTTTTATGTGAATCACTCCAAGCTCAAAACAATGAATTGTTAGGTTCCTATAAAATTGGCTATGTCGGGAAAGATTTCGAAAGCACAAAAAATAAGGCTATCTATTCCGGCATTAAAGCAGCAACAAAGAATCTCGGTAAAAAGCTTTCTATAGACGTTGAGACTCTAGTATTCTGTAAGACTGATCCACTTACAAACAAGCCTCAAACCAAAGCAATAAAAAATTCTTTTTTAAAAAATGTTGATGGAATTATTATCAGTCCCTCCGAAGAAGAATCTCTCTTGCCTGTACTCAAATTGACCCAAGATTTCGGCAAAGAAATAATTTTTCTTGAATCTGAATTAAAATCTATAGAGCCCTTAATTTTTATTAAAGCAGACGAATTCTCAGCAGGTTCTAAGCTTGCAACTGCTATATTAAAAAAGCTTCCAACCTCCGGCAGAATCGCCATACTCTCAGCTAATAAAAACTCCTATTTACTAAAAGAAAGGATGCGAGGCATTAAAAGCACTTTGGGCTATAAGAGAATCGAAACAATTATCTACACGCACAAAAATTATCAAGATGCCGTTAAAGCAATAAAAAAAGCGCAAGATGCAGACAAAGATAACTTTATTAAAGGTTGGATTTTTTTGGATGACTGGGCACTTAGAGGGATGCCAGATCTTCCTTGGGACATAGGTCAGATGCCATTAGCAACTCTTCAATCTTCGGCGATTACAAACCATTTCTACGACATAGGATATATCAACTCTATGGTCATTCACCCTTACTATGAATGGGGATATGAAGCCGCTAAAGCAATGATAGAAAAACTTCATAAAAATGAACTCCCATTAAAGAAAACCATTGAACTAGCACCTATTTTAATCAATCGAGATAATTACCAAAGCTATAAAGGAAAGTGGAAATCCTGGCTTAAATAAATAATTCTTCGTAATCGCAAGCAAGTAATTATTATGTCACTAAAGCACCCTTTTCTCCAGAAAAAACACCTGCCCAATTGGTCAAAAATGAACCCGAATGCTATTGAGGCAGACATTTCTAAAGCACTTAAAATTGCGGGCGCAACAATCCAGGCTATTTCTGAACAGCCAAAAAACACCTCAAAAATTAATTATAAGAATACTTTTGAGGCATTTGAAGAAGGACTTGAACCCCTCAATACTGCTTGGGGGTTTGTAAGCCATTTAGATAGCGTAAGAAATTCAAAAATGTTACGCAAAGCACATAATAAGATGCTCCCCATTGTGACACAATTTTATGCCAATATTCCCCTAAATCCAAACTTATGGGATATCTTTAAATTTGCGGCTAAACACATCAATCCCAAAGACCTAAATCCGGTTGAAAATAGGCACATTGCAGAAACACTAGAAGATTTTAAAGAAGAGGGTGCTGATTTAAATGCCGAGAAAAAAATAACCCTTAAAAAAATACAAAAAGAACTAGCAAAGCTAACACAAAAGTATTCCGAAAATTGTCTAGATGCTACTAACGCTTGGGAGTATAGAGTTTACGATAAGGAATTATTGAAAGGGCTACCAAAATCTGCACTTCAAGCAGCAGAGGAAAGCGCAAAAAAGCATCCATTAAATACCCCAAAAAATTCTGACAATAAAAGACCTACTTGGCGATTCACACTCGATTCCACAAGCTTTATTCCCGTTATTACCTATGCAAAAAATTCAGCCCTAAGAAAAGTTTTTTGGTGCGCATACCAATCTGTTGGGAGAACCCCCCCTTATGAAAACGGAGGACTAGTTGAGAGAATCCTGCATTTACGGCATCAATACGCTCAAATTGTTGGAAAAAAAGATTTTGCCGAGCACACTACAAGTAGAAGAATGGTAAGGAATGGAGCATCCGCATCAAATTTCATCAAAACAATGCAACGGCAAATAAAAAAACATTTTGATGCTGAATACAAAACCTTGGTAGATTATAAAAACTCTAAAGACTCCGAATCACCAAATAGACTTGAGCCGTGGGATGTTTCTTACTGGACCCAATTACACCAAAAAGAATACTTTGAATTTGATGAAGAAAGTTTACGTCCTTATTTTCAAATAGAGAAAGTCATACATGGTCTTTTTTTAATCAGCAAAAAACTTTTTGGCATTGATATTAAAGAACTAGAAAGCATCTACATTGATACAGACAAAGTTGCAGCCGCCCCATACGCTGAAGTCAACCCCACAGGCCTTGCTGAAGTTTGGCATCCTGACGTGAAACTATATGAACTAATAGATATAGCAACGGGCAAGCTACTAGGGCATTTTTATACTGACTGGCATTCAAGAAATTCAAAACGAAGTGGGGCTTGGATGAATTATCTGCGCACTGGCACAAGAAAGGCTGAATCAACTCCCCACCTTGGTCTGATTTGTGGAAACTTAACTGCCCCATTAAAAAATAAACCTGCACTTCTCAATCATCCTGAAGTGGAAACTATTTTTCATGAATTTGGTCATCTCCTGCATCACCTATGTGGGAATGTTCCCATTCCTTCACTCAATGGCGTAAATGTTGCCTGGGATTTTGTAGAGCTTCCATCTCAAATTATGGAAAATTGGTGTTGGGAAAGCGCTAGCTTAGATCTGTTTGCAAGGCACTATAAAGATCAATCGAAAATTCCAGAAATCCTTTTCAATAAAATGTGCGCCTCTAAGAATCACTTTAAAGCTATTCATACAATGCGACAATTAAATCTAGCAAAGCTTGATTTAGACTTACACAGAGATTGGATATTGAAAGAAGAACCTATCGACTCTTATTTAGAAAATCAGCTTAAAGACTATCAATATGCTTTCCTAAATAAGCCAAAGCCAATTACGTGTAATTTTGGCCATCTGTTTAGCAGTTCAACTGGTTATGCAGCTGGATACTACTCCTATAAATGGGCTGAAGTTTTAGATGCAGATGCTTTCACTCGTTTCCAAAAAGAAGGGATCCTAAGTGCCTCTATTGGAAAAAAGTTCAGAGACACAATCTTAGCTATGGGGAACTCAAAAGAGCCCCTTCAACTTTTTGAAGATTTTATGGGAAGAAAGCCTGACAGCAAAGCTCTTTTGAAAAGAGACGGAATTTTAGATTAAAAAACTATATACCCCTGAAACCACTTTACGCCAAAAACTCCAAAATTGAAGGCCCCATGTGCAATCATTGAGGGGAAAATTGAGCGGAGTGGATTCCAGGGCCCAAACCTTAAACCGTAAAAAATTATAGAGTTTAAAACAAGGATCCAAGTATCGTAAAAAGCTTTAGTTGAAAATATCCAATGAAATCCTCCGTCAAAAGACCACAGATTAGGGTGAATCAATGCAAATAGAAAAGAAAACCCAATGCAACTTAACACCAATACTTTACTTCCTTTATTCTCAATAACTAGGTAACCACGAAAGATAAGCTCTTCAATTACTCCAGCAGAAAGTGCGGCAAATAGAAAAAACCAGACCATATCATTTTGTAACTCAACTAAACCTAAAGCATACTCCCCCAATACGGCGTTTGCTAAAAGAAAAGCCCCTGCTAATATAGAAAAAGATACTAGCATAAAGCTTATAGGCATAGCTCCGGGCAAAGATTTAGAATTATGTAATCCACTGCAAAAAGCTTTGATATCACAACGATATAAATAGCCTAAATACAAGGCGATAGCACTATATAAAAAAACTATTAACGGCGAATCATTCATTACCAAAAACTAGCAAAAATTACAAAATTTAAATGTGCTTGGAATCTTCCTCATCTTTACTTATGTAGCCACTTTCTTGACGCTTGTGATTCACTTCATTTTTTTTAATATATGCCTCATAAACATCTTCCGGAGTCATGCCCATAACCTGAGCTAGAGAAATCAGAAAGTGAAAAAGATCAATAATTTCAACCTTGGCGTTTTGCTCATCGAATTCTTGGTATTTTGCCCACCATTTCCATGGGACAGAATCGATTAATTCCGCAATCTCTTGCTGCATCGCCCGAGTATAGTTCAATACCCACTTATTTTTTTCTTCTTGGTCTAAATCTCTCGTATTAACGCCAATACGTTGATTAAGGGTATCCTGCATTTCAAAAATTTTTTCTAGTTTGTCCATATATAAGAAATAAGCACCCTAGTACTAAGGGCAAGTTGATTCCTTATACAAAAACACAAAAATAATTAAAAACTTGCGATCAAAATATTCCTGATATAGCCATAAATGATTCATAACTTTATAGATAGTTTGATTTATAATCTATAAAAATCGTTCCCTGATGTAAAAATACGTCAAAACTATTAACCTAATAGTACACATTAATTATGCCAAAATTCGAAGAAGAAGAAAATAAAAATAAAGAAGAGGTCCCTTACTCTCCTAGAAACTCAGATAAAGCTCGAACGCGCCGAAGAAGTGGTGGTTTCAAAAATGAATATAGCTCAAATACATCTATGCCAAATATTGGAGAACTAACTCCAAGTGAAATAAAAGAAGAACAAATCGAATCTTCTGCAACAGAAGAGGCTAAATCTTCCGCTATATCCGATTATGAAGAATCTACTCCAAGTAAAAAATTACATGAGAATAAGTCTTCATCGCCTAAGAAAAAAAAATCTCCTATAAGCCAAGAAACATTGAGAGTTATTCAAGAAATCGAAGAAAAAGTTTCTGAAAAAAAGAAAGCTAGGGAAGCTAGATATGCTGAAAAGAAAAGTCGCCGAAGAACAAGAAAGAAAAAAGGCTTTTTGTCGGCAATAGCATCAATTTTTGCAGGCCTTTTTGGGAAAGCAAAAAAGAACTCTCCCCGTGGGCGCGGGAGGAAAACACATTACAATAAAGGAAGGCAACGAAGACGCTCGAATCCTAATCAGCGAAGACGTTAATCCTAAAATTAAAATTCATGGATGTTTTTCGCGTTTATGGCGGTCAGCCGCTGGAAGGAGAAATAACTATCAGTGGCTCGAAAAATGCCGCATTACCTATTTTTGCTGCCTGCCTTCTTACCAATGAGCGAATAACCTTAACAAATATTCCAGGCCTTAGTGATATTCGCTATATGGTTGAAATTTTGGAGTATCTAGGTGCCAAAGTAGAAAACCCAAAAATTGGCAAATGGGTTGTTCAAGCTGAAAAAATTTCCCATGTTGCACCATATGAATTGGTTCGTAAGATGCGTGCCTCGGTTTGCCTCCTTGGCCCACTTGTCGGACGATTAAAAAAGGCAGAGATCTCAATTCCAGGTGGATGTGTTATTGGCCCTAGGCCGATTGATCTTCATTTAAAAGGCTTAAGGAAATTAAATTGTAAAGTTTCTATTTCTGAAGGGTATGTACATGTAGACGCATCTCAAATCGCTGGCTCCGATGTATTTCTAGGAGGGCGAAATGGAAGTACGGTAACCGGTACAGCGAATTTAATTATGGCCTCTGTTTTGGCTTCTGGGAAAACGCGTATAGAAAGTGCCGCATGCGAACCTGAAATCATTGATTTGTGTCAAATGCTTACTAAAATGGGTGCAAAAATAGAAAATATTGGGGGCCCAGAATTAATTATTACTGGAGTTAAAAAACTCAGTGGATGCGAACACAAAGTAATCCCTGACAGAATTGAAGCTGGCACTTTTATAATAGCTGCTGCTATGACTCAAGGAAATGTTCGTTTAAATGGAATATCCTATACCTACCTAGGTGCGTTTTTAGATAAGTTACATGAAGCCGAATTGCAGATAGAGGTTACCGAAGACTCAATTACAATATTTCCGCACAAAGGGAATCTTAAGCCTGTGGATATTATAACTTTACCTTATCCTGGCTTTCCTACTGATTTGCAGGCGCAAATGTCTTCCTTAATGTCTATCACAAAAGGTATTTCCATAATAACAGAAAAAATTTACCCGAATCGCTTTATGCATGTCCCTGAATTACAACGAATGGGAGCAAATATTGCTATAGAGGGTCCCAGTGCTATAATAAAAGGACCATGTAAATTTTCTGGGGCGCCAGTCATGGCATCAGATCTTAGGGCCTCTGCTGCTTTAATTTTAGCAGGCCTAGCAGGACAAAATGAGACCTGGGTTCAGCGGATTTACCACCTCGACCGAGGCTATGAGTCTTTTGAGCAGAAGCTGAATACACTCGGGGCGAAAATAGAACGCCTATCCGACAAAGATCTCCCTGCAAATTTATTTGAAATTTAACTCCCTATAAATTAAATTGTCAGTTGAATTTAAAATTATTATCTGTCTAAATATATTGCATGACAGACTCTAAAGACTTTCCCCCTGAGGCTATCTCTTCAAATGATTTTAAAAAGGCAGATGCCGGCCTGACAGAATCTATCCTGCGCCCAAATGAGCTAAAAGGATTTTCTGGGCAAAAAAAGACCGTGGAGCGTCTATCAATTATGGTTGGTTCTGCACTTTCTAGAAATGAGCCACTTAATCATATCTTGCTTAGTGGACCCCCCGGTCTTGGGAAAACAACCCTTTCATTAATTTTAGGGCATGAAATGGAAGCGCAAGTAGTTGTTACCTCTGGGCCAGTAATAGATAAACCAGGAGACTTAGCCGGCTTACTAACTAATTTAAATGAAGGAGATCTGCTCTTTATTGATGAAATCCATAGGGTACCTAAAACGGTGGAAGAATATCTATACTCTGCGATGGAGGATTATCGTATTGATATTATGATAGACCAAGGTCCAAATGCCCGAAGTGTTCAGCTTAATCTCCCGAAATTTACTCTGGTTGGAGCAACTACACGTGTGGGTCTTTTAACTGCTCCGCTTAGAAGTCGCTTTACACTACAATCTAGACTAGATTATTACGACCTTGAAACCCTGGAAAGCATTGTCCAAAGAACCTGTAAAATTTTAAAGGTTCCATTCACAAATGATGGGGCTCATGAAATTGCAAAAAGGGCTCGAGGAACCCCAAGAATTGCTAATAATTTAGTAAATTTTTGCCGAGATTATGCTGTGCAAAAAAGTGATGGCATTATCAATAAAGAACAAGCAAGTGCTGCATTAGAACTCCTAGAAATTGATCATAGAGGACTCGATGAATTAGATAAGAAAATTTTAAAGATAATGGCAGAAAATTATAAAGGAGGCCCCGTTGGATTAAAGACGCTATCTGTTGCAGTTTCTGAAGAAGCGCACACTCTTGAAGAAGTCCACGAACCATATTTAATTCAAGAGGGTTACGTAGCTCGATCGCCCCAAGGGCGAGTACTCTCAGCAAAAGGTTGGGAAGTCGTTGGGATGCACCCCAAAAACTCTAAGCAAGATACATTATTATAGTTGATGCTATTATGGGAAGAAATTCTATTCGTAAAATAAAACGCCCACCGCGATATTCTCAGCCATCGGCTCCTATTTTGTTGGAGAATGAAGATGCCTTAATGGATATGTTAAGCTTGGAACCTAATCCCCTTCTCTTGATTTTGGAAGGCATCCAAGACCCTCATAATTTAGGCGCTTGTTTGAGAACAGCTTCCGGCGCTGGCGTACATGCAGTAATTGCCCCGGTAAAGGGAGCCTGCGGAATAACTGATACTGTTAAAGATATAGCTTGCGGAGGCGCGGACGATACTCCGTTCTTAAAAGTTAAAAACATTCAAAATCTTTTGAGGAAGCTTAAAACTAAAGGCCTACAAATCGTTGGAACCTCCGACCAAGGGACTTCGTGCCTTTACGATTTAAATTTGGATCAACCTACTGCTTTTGTTTTAGGAAGCGAGGGATGGGGTTTGAGAAAAATTACAGGCGAACTATGTGATTGTACAATCTCTATCCCTATGGCAGGAAAAGTGGATTGCCTAAACGTTTCCGTCTCTGCGGGAGTTTGCTTATACGAGACTGTAAGACAAAGAAAAACCTGATTGATAACTATAATTTAGATAAATATGATTGAAGCTCTTTTAAAAAATACAGACACCTTAATTGGACAAGATTCACTAGAAATAAAATTAAAGAACTCTAAACCCCTTAAAATAAAATTAGGCGTAGACCCAACTCGTCCAGACTTAACTTTTGGGCATCTTGTTGTATTCAATAAACTTAGACAATTTCAAGAATTTGGACATGAAGCAAATTTAATCATTGGCGATTTCACTACTCTAATAGGTGACCCATCTGGAAGATCTTCTACGCGACCTGTTTTGACAAAAGAAACCATAAAAAGAAATGCTGACACTTACCTCGAACAGGCATTTAAAATCTTAGATAAAGGAAAAACAAAAGTACACTACAATAGCGAGTGGTTTGATTCATTGCAATTCGAAGACTGCTTGAAACTTGCACGGAAGATGACTGTTGCCCGTATGCTTGAGCGAGACGACTTCTCGAAACGTTTCGCCTCTAATGCCCCTATTTCCATTATAGAATTTCTATATCCTTTAATACAAGGATATGATTCTTTGGTTCTAGATGCTGATGTAGAAATTGGAGGAACTGATCAACTCTTCAATATGCTAGTAGGCAGAGCGCTTCAGAAGGATGCAGGAAAAACAGAACAAGCCGTAATTACTATGCCATTGTTAGTGGGCCTTGATGGCATTAAAAAAATGTCAAAAAGCATGGATAATTATATCGCCTTTACAGACTCCCCTAGAGATATGTTTGGGAAAGTTATGTCTATTGATGACGAGACTATGTGGATTTACTATAAACTGCTTTTGGAGTATGAGGATGCATCAATTAATTCCTTAAAAGCGAATCATCCTATGCAAACAAAAAAGAGTTTAGCTAAAATACTCGTGAGTCGTTTTTATGCAGATGAAATTGCAGAGAATGAATTAATCCAATTTGAGCAGGTTTTTTCAAAAAATAAATTACCTGATAGTATGCCTGATTTTAATTGGTCGAACCTCAGCGAACAAGATAGCCAAGACCTATTAATCAATGTGATGCACGCTACAAATTTATTTGAAAGCAAGGGAGCAATTAGAAGATTAATTGCCCAAGGCGGAGTAAAACTTGATGGAGAAAAAGTTTGTGACCCTCAAAAAATAATTAGCCAAAGCGATAAAGAGCAAATTTTTCAGGCCGGAAAACGTATATTCTTCAAAATAAACTAAAAAATGAAGCCCTCGTTGATTTTCATGTCATAATGCATTGACTTTCAGGCAGTATAAGAAGAAATATATAAGCCCTTTATAACTTAATTTTTATAAATAGTGATTGGACTTCTCTCAAACGATATTGGTATTGATTTAGGCACAGCAAACACCTTAGTTTTTGCAAAAGACAAAGGTATTGTTTTACGTGAACCTAGTGTTGTCGCTATATACAGTAATAGTAAAAAAGTTTGTGCAGTTGGATCAGAAGCTAAACGCATGCTTGGTCGCACGCCAGGAAATATTACTGCAATTCGACCGATGCGCGATGGAGTAATAGCTGACTTTGAAATTACTGAAGCTATGCTAAGGTATTTCATTAGTAAAGTGAATCGGAAGAAAACATTTATTGCTCCTCGCATTGTTGTAGCTGTTCCATCTGGCATAACAGAAGTAGAGCGCCGAGCAGTTAAAGATTCAGCTATACGTGCAGGTGCTAGAGATGTTGTATTGATAGAAGAGCCTATGGCTGCCGCTATAGGCGTTGGACTTCCTATTGATGAGCCAGCCGCTAATATGATTATTGATATTGGCGGGGGAACTACTGAAGTAGCAATTATATCATTAGCTGGTGTAGTTTATACTAAGAGCATAAGAGTCGGGGGAGATGAAATTGATACAGCAATCATTAATTATATGAAACGTTCATACAATTTAATGGTCGGAGAGCGTACAGCAGAGTCTATCAAAATAAAAGTGGGATCGGCATTCAAGCTTGAAGAAGAATCTACGATGGAGGTTAGAGGCAGGGATTCTGTAGCAGGCCTGCCTAAAACAATCACCATTACCTCAGAAGAAATCCGTGACGCATTAGCTGATACTATTTCAGCTATTACCGATTTAGTAAGAAATGCTCTTGAACGCTGTCCCCCTGAACTATCTGCTGACTTGGTGGATAGAGGACTCGTTCTGGCTGGAGGTGGTGCTATGATCCGTGGTTTGGATCAATACCTTAGTGATGCTACTGGCTTACCAGTTATAATTGCTGAAGATCCACTTACCGCGGTCGCAAATGGTACAGGTATGGTTCTTCAAGACCTAGCCTTACTTCTTAAAGACGTAGCCGAAACTGGGAGAGGATAGATGTTGTGGCGCGCATCCGCCTCGAAAGACTTACACCCATCATAACGCTAATAGCGTTTCTTATAATATGGTGGATAACCCCTAGCTTTTTAAAAGTTTTTACAAAAACTACTTTTGAAGAATTTCAAGCCCCTATCTGGATTGCAACTAGAAGCATTGAGAATTTAGCCAGTGCCACTTCAGCTAAAACAAAAAGCAAAAAGGAGCTTATAAATGAGATTAAAGAACTCAAAAGAAATAATGCCTACTTCAAACAAATACGCAGTTTGAATAAAACCCATCAAGCAGAAATAATTAGACTTGAGGGCATTTTAAACTTACCAAGCCGCGACTCTTTTCGCTACGAATTAGCTCATGTAATACAAAGAGATATTGGGAGTTGGTGGCAAAATATACGAATCAATAAAGGGTCTAAACATGGCCTCATGGAAGGAGATGCTGTTACATTTATTGGAGGGGTAGTTGGTCGAGTTGCAAAAACTAACTATTATACTAGCCTTGTAAACTTACTCTCAAATCAAAACTTTAGGATTTCCGCTTGTTTTGCTCAAGATGAACGCCCCTTGTTTTATCAAGGGAAAGGCACCAACCTATGGGGCCAAGCCCAAGGATATATTAAAAATGCCCCGCAAGACCTGAGCACAGATTCAATCAAACCTCTTCAATTAGTTACTACGGGTCTAGGGGGAACCTTTCCTGAGGGTATAAAAATTGGATTTGTACCTTGGCTTGAACCTGACAATACAGGGATGTTCCAAGCGGGAAAAGTAGTACTAGATAAACGTCTTCTAGGCATTAAGGAAGTTGCCGTACTAATTCCATACAATCGCCTTAAGATAGAGGAATATTCTGATGATTTTTGATAAAAGAAGCTTAGTCTTGTTTTTTTCAAATGCTATATTATTGCATTTAATGCTCCTAATAAATAGCGGCATTACGGGCTTCGGATTGAATCTTTTTATTTTAGGTCCTGCATTTATAATTGCTCCTCTTTATTTAAGAGCCGATCAGTTTTTCCTAACCACACTCTTTTCAGGTTTTTGGATAGACTCTGCTTTGCCTATCCCTTTTGGAACAATTACCTTATTAATGCTCTTAAGTGGTTCTATTATGCATTTAACAAGACGCCGATTCCGAGTAGAAAAAAACTTTCATCCATCTTTATTGGCACAGCTTATTAATCTTGTGGCTGGGCTAACTCTTTTTTTAGTCAGCTATAACTGCGGATTTGGAGATTTTTATACCATGCTTCCACTAAGTATTTTTGAGGCTATACTCTCTCACTTAATTTTAATATTCTTATCGCCTTGGTTTTTTAATTTTCAGAGAGCTTTATTCATTCTTTTTAGCGCAAAAAAAGATCCGGAATCTTTACCTTTTGTTTAAGATATTATGGAAAAATATGATATAAAAAGGCGAGATAATCCTAGGATTCTGTTATTTTTTTGGACGAATATTATTTTAACTCTAATTCTACTTTTAGGTCTTGGTTGGCAGCAATTTTTCAATAAAAATTCATACGAAGATATGGAACGGCGACAAACCGAGAGACGCATCTATCTTCCTGGTCCAAGAGGAGATATTTATGATCGAAACGGTAAGTTATTAGTAGGCAATAGACCAAATTATTCCGCGACTGTAATACTAGATGACCTACGTCCTGAATTTAGAAAAGAATATTCAAAACTTATAAAAAGATCCCGGCAAAAAATCAAAGAACGCGTTGCCTTAACGCCAAATATTTATAAACAAAAAAGTCCTCCATTACCAAACTATAATGAACTTAAGTGGGAAGCTAGAAGCAATGTAATCCAAGAATACTTAGATGTCATTAAATCTGTTTGCGGTCGCCAGGTTGAATTAAAGCAAAACAAGATGATCCGTCATTTTAACGAGCAACTCTTGCTCCCTCTTCCTTTAGCTCAAGACCTTAATCCTTTTGAATATGCCCAACTAATAGAAGGTGTCCCTGTTCGCTCTCCGATTAATGTACATACAAGTTCTGCTAGATACTACCCTTACGATTCACTTGCCGCACATACTTTAGGATATGTGCAAAATGTGAACCCGGACTTAGCCCATTTACCGCAAGATGGTATTAAAAATTTTACATACAAAACAAAACTCGGGAAAACAGGTATTGAAAATAGTTTTAATAGAGCTTTAACAGGCAAAGGAGGCCATGAAATATGGCAAGTTGACCCTTTGGGCTATCAGAATAAGCAGCTTGAGCTTATATCTCCAAAACAGGGCGATAATTTGATTACAAGCATTGATATAGAATTACAAAAAATTGCAGAAAATGCACTCGGGAAACGCACAGGGGCAGCTGTAGCAATTGATGTTAGCACTGGAGAAATTCTCGCATTAGTAAGCCATCCAACATATAACTTAAATGACTTAAGCCCTTTTATATCTCAAAATACCTTTAATTCAATTAATGACGCAGGTGCATGGTTAAATCGAGCGGTTCAATTGTCCTATCCCCCAGGATCAACTTTTAAATTAATAACCGCTATTGCTGGATTAAAAAAAGGTCTAATTGATGCAACTACAACTGTTAACTGCCCTGGGGTCTATCGTGTTGGTAATCGCGTTTATCATTGCCACTCAAAAAAAGGACACGGAAGCGTTAATTTAGAGAAAGCAATAGCTGTTAGCTGCAATGTTTTCTTCTATGATATTGGCCTTAAGCTTGGAATTGATACAATTGAAGCTGAAGCAAAGAACTTTAACCTAAATCACAAAACTGGAATTGAATTACCATATGAAACAAAACGATTAGTGATTCCAAGCAAAACCTGGAAAAAAGAAACTATTGGAGATTCCTGGACTCCTGGAGATACAGCGAATACAGCTATTGGCCAAGGCTTCTTATTGGTAACGCCACTTCAAATGGCCTGTATGGTTGCCTCAATTGCTCGAGATGAGATTAAGACTACTCCAACCTTGAAAGCCCTGAGCCGACAGAGCCAAAAATCTAATATACAGTCGCACCCCAGGATTGGATTGGACCAAAATAAACGCCGGCTTTTATTGAAAGGCATGGAGGCAGTCACGAGCCGAACAGGGACTGGACGATTAGTAGATATTCCAGATCTCCCTATTGCAGGTAAAACAGGTACTGCTGATTTCCGCGCACATGGGAAAGAAGTAAATCTTGCATGGTTTGTAGGATTTGCCCCAATAAATAAGCCTAAAATAGCACTTGCGGTAATGGTTGAAGGAACACAAGAATCACATGATTATCATGGAGGATCAACTGCTGGGCCTATTGCCAAAGATATTTTCCAATTCTATAAAAAAAGGTATTTAGATCGATGAAAATTCATCCTTCTAATTTTCGGATATCAGAATATCCCCCGCTTTCAAAATTTAATAATTTAGGAAATATTGTAATCAGTTTTTGTGCGCACCTATAGCCATTGGGCATGTCATCTGTACCTTTAGCTTTCTTTAAAACTTCAAGCGGGCTATAGCGCTCATCAGCAGGTAAATTAGTTAAATAATCTTGCATTGCTGTATCAACAAGCCCCGGCGCTAAAGCGGTGAAGTGCGTATTTGGGCATTCGCCGGCATATAATTTAATTAACATATTAAAAGCTGCCTTTGATAAACTATATCCATTCCAGCCACGGCTCCCCGATAAAGAAGCTCCTGATGATATCCCTACTACTTGTTGTATAGGCCTATCCTCGGATAAACATGCATCTAAAAACCATTTATTGGCCCATAGATTCACTTCCATAGTCGCTTTTAATTCTTCAGTGCTAGAAGCCTGCATGTCTTTAATAGCCCCCAAAACTCCAGCGTTTAAAATTAAAAGATCAATTGCCCCTGCCCTTGAAATCCATTGCCTCATAATCGGTAGACTAGAAGCCCTATCCGAAAAATCGAGTGCACAAAAATTAAGTCCTTGCTGAATTAAGCCTTTAGGCATTCTACGACTACACCCCAAAACTTTGATGCCTTGCTCTAAAAATGACTGCGCTAATCCATAACCAAGACCAGAACTTACGCCAGTAATTAAAACCTTTTTGTACTTAATTTTTTGCTTCATATTAATCTATATTTTTCCAGGTAAAGGCATGGCATAAAGCAACCGCACTAGCATCCGATTCATCATAACAATTCCCAAAATCTTTCCCTAACAGAGCCCCTGTCATTTTAGAAACCTGATCTTTACTAGCCTTCCCATGGCCTACAATGGCTTTCTTAATCCTCAAGGGGGCATATTCAAATAACTGAATATTCCGCATAGCAGCGGGAGCAATTGCAGCGCCCCTCGCGGCTCCCATTATTTGAGCAGTTTGAAAATTTTGAACATAAATGGTTTGTTCTACAGCTACATGGTCAATGACATATTTATTTAACAAAGAATCTACTTGATTCGCAATCGTCCCCAGACATTGTGCCATTGAATACTTTTGGCTAATTTTTAAGGTGGATGAGTTCAAAAGCTCAGCCTCCTGATTAACATATTTAATGACAGAAAAGCCACTGCCTCTTAAACTGGGATCAATGCCTAAGATAACCCCTGCAAATGGCCTTCCTTTATTTTGGATGGAAATATTATTAGCTAGCTTGCGAATGCTTTGTTTTTGCTTCCTTTGAACGTATCCTGCCCAAAGTTTCCGATTTGATTTATTTGCCATAGCTATTTTTTAAGATGCATAAAATTATGCTAAAAACAATTTTTATATGTCCTCGGCTTGCATCTAAACAAATAGGCTGCCATAATTATTAGATGCGATGGAAATGTATTTGCTCCTATCGAGGAACAAGTTTTGCTGGTTGGCAATATCAAGCCTCTGCATCAACTGTGCAAAACCATATTGAAAACTCATTGTCTAGAATCTTTGATACTAAAATTCGTATTCATGGATGTAGCCGAACAGATGCAGGCGTCCATGCCATAGGACAATGCTTTCACTTTGATGCAAAGTGGGGCCATTCTAAAGAAAAGCTTATCCGAGCAATCCATTCAATATTGGATAAGAATATAAGGATCGAAAAAATCATCAAAGTATCAGAAAGATTCCATGCTAGATTTTCTGCAACAAAGAAGAGATATTGCTACACTCTTTACTTAGGGAGAGCCCACCCTCATGAAGAACCCTATTTATGGGCCTGCCGGGAAACTAATATTAATTTAGAAACTATGATAAAGGCTAGCCAGTACCTCGTAGGCACCCATAATTTTAGAGCTTATAGCGCAGTTCATGCAAAAGATGAAGACCCTAATCCGATTAAAACGATCGAATCAATTGATATAAAAAAAATCGGCAAAAAAATACGTATAACAATTCTGGGAAGTGGCTTTTTATACAAAATGGTCCGAAGTATTGTTGGAACCCTTTTCGCAGTCGGAAGAGGTAGACTAGACGCCGAAGCCATCCAAATAATTCTAAACTCAAAAAAACGTACTAATAAAGTCATAACCGCTCCGTCTAGTGGATTATGTCTTGAAAAAATATACTATAGATAAAATACTATACCCGATCAATTTGTCTATTTAGTCTTTTTTATATATAAAACTTTAGACTAAATTAATTATTAACGATCATTTAATTTAATATTTATTAGTTACAGATAAAAGATTGCCTTACTTAAAACACTTATAAAAATATCGGATTATGGCTATATTTGGGAAACCTCAATATTCGACTGTCTCAGTTAAAAAGAAAGATATACCAAAAGATGTTTGGACGAAATGCCCAAAAACAAATGAGATTATCTACAACCGAGTTCTAAAAGAAAACCTTATGGTTGTCCCTAATAGCAACTATCATTTTCCTTTAGACGCAAGAACTCGAATAAACTCACTTCTTGATGCTAATAGCTTCAAAGAAATAGATAAAGAAATTCATTCCCTAGATCCTCTTGATTTTACTGATACTTCTAAGTATAAAGATAGGCTTAAGCAAAACCAAAAGAAAACAGCTGAAATTGACACCGTCATAAGTGGAACCGGTTTGATTAAAGAGCAACCAGTGAACATTGCAGTTATGGATTTTCGTTTTATGGGAGCTAGCTTAGGTTCAGCCGCTGGCGAGAAACTTACCAGAACTATTGAAAACGGATGCATAAATAAGCATCCTGTTATAATCATATCAGCATCTGGAGGAGCTAGAATGCAAGAAGGGATATTAAGCTTGATGCAATTAGCTAAAACAAGTGCTGCCCTAGCCAGACTTTCCGATAAGAAAGTTCCTTATATCTCTATTTTAACAAACCCAACAATGGCAGGAGTTATGGCTAGTTTTGCTTCTCTTGGGGATGTCATACTAGCAGAGCCAGAAGCTTTAATTGGATTCGCAGGACCTAGAGTAATAAAAGAAACCACGCAACAGGATCTCCCAAAAGGGTTCCAAACTTCTGAATTTTTACTTGAGCATGGTTTAATTGATAAAATAGTTCATCGCCACAAAATGCGTGATACAGTGTCAAGATTACTTTATGCCTTAGATCCTAAGCGCACTTCCTAATTAATTCTGCTAGTGTCTAACTTGCATGATTTTCAAAGTGTTATTCGATGGCTTTATAATCTTCGAAATAAAGGAAGTAAACTTGGGTTAAAACGAATGGAGCGCTTTGCTCTCTTAGCAAATAACCCCGAAAAAGAATTTCCTAGTATTCATGTCGCTGGCACAAATGGCAAAGGCTCTGTATGTGCAATGATAGAATCCTTATACCGAACAAATGGATATAAAGTAGGCCTATTTACATCTCCGCATTTATTGCGAATAAATGAACGGATACAAATAAATCGTGTCCCTATTTCCGATAATGACTTGGCTTCTCAAGTATCATATTTAGCTGCTTTAGCATCTAATCATTTTACCAAAGCAACCTTTCCCTCTTTTTTTGAATTTATGACCCTAGCCGCTTTTAGGTATTTTTCTGAAGCTTCGGTTGATATTGCTGTCATTGAAACAGGTTTAGGTGGAAGACTTGATGCAACTAATATAATTCATCCTAAATTATCCATTATAACTAGCATTGGAAGAGATCACACTGATATATTAGGAGACTCACTTGCTTCTATTGCTTATGAAAAGGCAGGTATCATTAAAAATAATACACCCATTTTAATTAGCAAAATACCACAGGAAGCCGAATCTGCTGTCCAAAATAAAGCCAAAAATGAAACTGCCCCTATATTTAAAGCAACTGATATAATAAGGACGGGGGCACTCCCTAAAACAAATCTTGAAGGCAGCTACCAAAGATTAAATGCTCAGCTTGCTCTCAGTGCCATTAAACTTCTTGAGAATGAGTTCCCTATTCGTAGCCATGAATCATTGGGCAAAATTGCATGGATGGGGCGGTGGCAAAAACTCAAATTAGGTTCTAAGCAAATTATTTTAGATGCGACACATAATGAAGAAGCCTGTTTGCAATTAGAGGAAAACTTAAAAAATTTAATCTTAGAGAAAAAACAAAAACCTATCATTTTTACAGGTATAGTTGGCATAGATCGCGCCAGGGTCATACTGCCCTTACTATGCCGGTATGCAAAATCTCTTTATTTGGTTTCTCCTCAACAACCAAGAGCTTGTTCAATAAATGAACTCCAAAAACTCATTCCATCTATTTCAAAAATTAAATACTTTCCTACCTCAGTTGAAACTGTATTCTATAAATCTAATTGCCTGATTGGAAACGAAGAAGATACGATCCTAGTAACTGGTTCTATTTATTTAATTGCTGAGGTACTAACTCATATTGAAGGCATTTCAAAAGATCCCGTAGGACAAGATTTGATTTAAATCTAGAAATTAGGTATTTCGGGAAACTAAATCATAGAATGACTTAAAGAGCGGATCAGCATCATTTGGTCCAGGTGCTGCCTCTGGATGATATTGAACCGAAAATACAGGACGATCTTTAAGGCGTAGACCTTCAACAGTTTGATCATTAAGATTAATCTCCGTTACAATTGCTCCCTTATTTTCTAACTGTTCTTTACTTGAAGCAAACCCATGATTTTGGGCTGTAATCGAAACACAGCCTGTTTCTAGATTCTTAACTGGCTGATTTCCACCACGATGCCCAAATTTTAATTTAAAAGTTTCAGCACCAAGGGCATGCGTAATAATTTGATGTCCCAAGCATATGCCAAAAGTTGGAAACTGCTCAATCAATACGCGGACTGATTTATGCGCATAATCAATGGCCGCAGGATCTCCTGGGCCATTAGACAAAAAGATACCATTTGGTTTAAACTCTTTAATTTCATCAGCCGATGTATCTGCAGGAAAAACTCGAACGTCAAACCCATGACGTTGTAATTTTCTGTAAATTGAAAATTTTGCCCCAAAATCAAGTGCCGCAATAGTAAACCGTTTTACTTGACTGAGGGCATACATTGAAAGTTCGGTACCTACAACAGTAAAGGCTCCCGACTGACGCTGCTCAGGGTCCCAATCATATGATTCTTTAGCAGAAACAGCCTGAACAAAATCTACCCCAATTAAACCGCTAAATTTCTTTGCTTTTTCAATAGCCTCTTCATCACTAATATCTTCTGTAGAAATACAAGCATTTAAAGCCCCACTTACCCGAAGCTTTTTCGTAATTGATCGGGTATCTACGCCTTCAACTCCTGGAATTGCTGCACTCTCTAAATATTCTGGAAGGGATTTATTCGCCCTCCAATTACTAACTACAGGGCTAAGCTCTCGAATAATAAACCCCTTAACTTTAGGACCATCAGACTCAACATCCTCTTCATTAATTCCGTAATTGCCAACCTGCACAGCAGTCATAGTAACTATCTGTGAAAAATAGGATGGGTCTGTAATTATTTCTTGATACCCGGTGAGACTTGTATTGAAACAACATTCCCCAACTGTAGTAGCTTTCGCGCCAAATCCTTTGCCGCGAAAAATAGTGCCATCTTCAAAAGCTATTATACCTAACATATTTTTATTTTCTCTAGATTATTATTACTGAAAATAAAATTATTCATTCATGCAAATGAAATCAGTCCGCTTTCTAATTTATTGCCTTTTATCGGTTGAATTTCTAATACTAATCTATTAATAAGCATAAAATATAGTTGATTATGGATACCTCAAAAAAATTTCAAGAACACATTGTTCAAAGCCCTTGGGAATCAGTCAGAAAAAATGACTGGGATGATTGGAAATGGCAACTTAAGAACCGAATTACTTCAGTAGATCAACTAGAAGAACTTATTGAATTAAGCCCTGAAGAAAAAAAAGGCTGCCTATTTGCTAATAAAAAATTAGCTTTGGCAATCACTCCTTACTTTTTTAACTTAATTAATAGGACACAGCTGGATGACCCTATTCGGAAACAAGTTATTCCGAGAGTAGAAGAAACTTTTACCTCTAAAGGAGAATTACTTGACCCTGTAGGCGAGGATGGAAGTTCCCCCGTAGAGGGTATAGTGCATCGTTATCCCGATCGGGTTTTATTCCTTGTAACTGATCGCTGTGCGTCGTATTGCCGTTACTGCACGAGAAGCCGCCTAGTTTCAAATGCCCAATCTTACAATTTCCATCCAAGATTTGAAGCGGGGCTTGAATACATTCGCAACAATCCTCAAATACGCGATGTTCTATTAAGTGGAGGGGATCCCTTATTGCTTTCTAATAACAAATTAGATAAATTACTTGGAGAACTTCGAAAAATTGAACATGTTGAATTTATTCGCATTGGTTCAAGAATCCCTGTTTTTTTACCCCAAAGAATAAATACTGAATTGTGTGGAATTCTCAAGAAACATGGTCCTATTTGGATGAGTATACATGTAAATCATCCTAACGAATGTAGCTTAACCTTAAAAGAAGCGTGTGATAAATTAGCTTTTTCTGGAGTCCCCCTAGGCAATCAGTCTGTTCTGCTTAAAGGCATTAATAATACGACCGATATACTTAAGAATTTGATACATAAACTTTTATTAATGCGCGTTAGGCCTTACTATCTATATCAGTGTGATTTAATAAATGGGAGTGCTCATTTAAGAACTGATCCCCGTGAAGGGATTGAACTAATTAGATCTCTAAGAGGTCATACTACAGGCTATGCAATTCCTCAATTTGTAATTGACGCACCAGGCGGTGGAGGGAAAGTTCCAATCAATCCTAATTACATAGAATCTATTACTGAAAATGCTATTGTATTTAGAAATTTTGAAGGGAAACGCTATTCGTATCCGTTAAACAAAAGAGATTTGCACAAAACTCCTGATGATTATCCTGATTTAATCGAGCCGCTCCTGCATAATTAGTTATTTGGTCGATTAATTACCAATCTAATAGAGTCTAATCTAATATCCGCGCTATCAATATAACGCAAAACTTCTATGAGTTCTTTTTCTGCAAAAGAAATCTCTTTTTTTGATATATTTGCATTTACTTTTCTTAATTCTAATAAGCGCTTCCATTCTTTACCTAGAGAAATTTCCGCCTCTGAGTGGGCTTCTTTTTGAATATTTAAACGCTTTTTAGAGGCCAAATCACTTGCTGACTCTAGTAAACCAGGAATCAATGATCGTAATAATTCCGGACTTTCAACTAAATTAAAGGTTTCTTCATTGGAGGTTTGATGGTTTATAAATTCTGAAGAAAATTCTTCCGTAAAAGTCCTTCCCGAGGAATCAACTAAAATACGAATCGGGCTTGGTGGCAAAAACCGGTCAACATGAAATTTTAAAGGTGCAACACTTTCTAAAACATAAATGCACTCTATAAGTAACGGAGGCATAGATTTATCATAATTTTTCATCCGAACTATGGATGCGCTACCATATCCTCCACCAAGCATAAGGTCTATTGCACCTCGCACCATTGGATGATCCCAAGTCAGAAATACTAAATCTTCTCGGCTGAGTGAAACTTGACGATTAAAGCTTAATTGAATCCCTTCTTCAGGAAGGCTCGGGAAAGACTCTGTATACAAATGCTCAGGTTTAACAAAATATCGTTGCCTCTCTAACTTTTCTACTGTTACTCCAAAAAAATCAAATAATTGATGCATTAATCCCTCAAGAACCTCGGAGCAATCCCACTCTAAAACCTGGCTAACAATATAGTTTGCTTTGTCTGGGCGATGTGAATTTATAGCAATTAAAGAATCTTGGCCCTTGGCTAAAGCCTTCTCCATTTTTTTTCTATACTCTTTGCATTCTTTTAGAAATAAATCGAAGCCAAAATTGCTTTCCTTTTCTTGATTTCTGAAAGAAGCACAAAACTTAATCAATGAATCCCCGTATGCTTCATAATACAAATGCCCTCCTGTCAGTGAATGCTCTATCCCATTAAGGGATTGATTATGCCATAGGAATAATAATTCAGTCCAAGTATCTTTGAAATATGGAACATGTAATTGAATTGTTTCTGTTTGTCCGATACGGTCTAACCGACCTATCCGTTGTTCCAAAAGTTCAGGATTTAAAGGCAAATCAAAAAGGACTAAATGATGCGCGAATTGAAAGTTTCTACCTTCACTACCAATTTCCGAACACAATAAAATTTGAGCCCCTTCTTGATCAGAAAAGTAAGCCGCATTTCGATCACGCTGAATTAAACTTAAGTCTTCATGAAAAATACTGATATCTACATTCAACATATTCAAAATGCCTTGATGTATAGCATCTACCTTTTCTTTAGACCGACAAATTAATAAGACTTTTTCTTTTTTTAGCTTCTTTAATAAATCAACAAGCCAATCAATCCTAGCATCTTTTTTAAATTCATAAGATGATAGAGTATTATCTGAATTAAGATATTCCATTTCAAACTCTTGATTCAGCCGCTCTTTTTGTGCTTTTTCTGGGAACTGTTTATTATAAGGGAGAGAATGAGGAACAACTATGCGTTTTGGAAACCCCTTAAGCGCCTTTCGTGTATTTCGAAAAATAACTCTTCCTGTTCCATGTCTATCTACTAGGGCCTCTAATAACTCTTCTTTATGTCCGATTAAATAATCTAAATCATGGTTAGATATTTCAAACAACCTTTTCTTTAATTCTTCTTTTTGGTTTTTGTTAAGTGGCTTTTTTTCATAAACTCTATTAGCGAGTTTAGCGACTTCACGATAATCTGCTTGCTCTTTAATAAATTTTTCTAGATTAGGATAACGATTCTCATCCAATAAGCGTAATCGGGCAAAATGACCATCTGCCCCCATTTGCTCTGGGGTTGCTGTAAGTAAAATTAAACCATGGCTCTTACTCGACAGGGCCTCGATTACTTCATATTCTTTACTAACCGATTCAGGAGACCATTCATAATGATGAGCTTCGTCCACAACTAAAAGATCCCAATTCGTAGCCGAAGCGGCTTCTGCCCAGCGTGTGTTAGATGTAAGGGTGGTAATACTACATAAGATTAATTGCTCTTCTGTAAATGGATTTCCCTCCTCACTTTGCATTGCTAAAGTAGAACAATGCTCCGAATCCATAATAGTAAAAAATAAATTAAATCGACGATAAAGCTCTATAAACCATTGATGAATCAAGGATTCTGGGAGTACAATTAGAATGCGAGCTGCTCGCCCCGTTAGATGCAGTCTATGCAAAATCAAACAAGCCTCTATTGTCTTACCTAAACCGACCTCATCAGACAACAGAACCCTTGGACAATAACGATTAGCTATCTCATTTGCAATATACAATTGATGAGGAATTAAGTCTATACGACCGCCGATCAGCCCAGAGACGGAAGCCTTCCGAGCTTTGCCATAAGCCAGTAAACATTGAAATCTTAGTTGGAAAGCCTCCGGAGAATCGACCTGCCCTTGTAAAATTCTTTCTTGTGGCTTACTAAAATTTGCAAACTCACTTAAAGCAGTTTCACAAACTCCTTTTCCACCTCCATAGTACTCCAGGATTCCGTCACGTTCTTCTACTTTCTCAATTTCAAATACTATACCCTCTGAATCCGTAACGGCATCACCAATTGTGTATGCAACACGCTTTAAAGGCGGAGATTCAGATGAAAAAATACGTTTTTCCTCGGAGAGAGGAAAGTTTAGGGTTATCTGAAATTTATTCACTGCTTCAATAGTTCCCAAACCTAATTCGGGCTCATTCTCACTAACCCACCTTTGTCCTACTTTATACATATGAATACTAGTCAAAGAAAACGATTGGACGTAGTCAAAACATCATTACTTCAAAACTTGTAAATTTTCCGACTTAAATCTTGAGACCTCGGTATATAAAACGAATCGATTATTGTATTTTTATAAAGAATCCTTTTTATCGTGATATGGAAAATAAATCTGAACCACCAAGTGTTGGAATTATTATGGGAAGCAAGTCTGATTGGCAGACAATGAAGGCTTCTGCTGATCTATTAGATACTTTAGGAATAACCTACGAAACTGAGATTGTCAGCGCTCACCGCACACCAAAAAAACTTTATTCCTATGCAGAATCTGCCCAACAAAGAGGATTAAAGGTTATCATAGCGGGTGCTGGAGGTGCCGCACATCTTCCCGGAATGACAGCGGCCCTAACCTCTTTGCCTGTACTTGGGGTACCTGTGGAATCGAAATCATTAAGCGGCCAAGATTCTCTTCTCTCTATTGTGCAAATGCCGGCTGGTATTCCAGTAATGACTCTAGCTATAGGGTTAGCTGGAGCGAAAAATGCCGCCTTAGCAGCTGCTTCTATAATCGCTTTAAGCAATGCATCCATTAAAGAAAGCCTAGATACATATCGCAGCGAACAAACTCAGACCATCTTAAAAAGCGAACTCCCAAAAGCAGAATGATTTTGCCTGGGGCCAAAATAGGAATTTTAGGTGGAGGTCAACTAGGAAGAATGCTTATTCTAGCGGGTCGACCTCTTGGTTATCATTTTCATGTCTTATGCCCTGATCAAAATTCAACTGCTGGTAGCATTGCAGATTCTTTTATTAGGGCAAATTATGATGATGTTAATGCACTGATGAGATTTGCTAATTCTGTTGATTGCATTACATTTGAGTTTGAAAATATCCCATCGGAAACACTAAGTTTATTAAGCAATCAAAAGCCCATCTACCCAAATGCAAACGTGCTTCATGTTTGCCAACATCGCCAAAGAGAAAAAGATTTTCTAAAAGCGGAAAAATTTCCCTGCGCCCCCTTTGAATACGCATCAGATGCTAATAGCTTAATTCATGCTATTAAAAAAATTGGTTATCCTTGTGTTATCAAAACTGCAGCTTTTGGCTATGATGGGAAAGGGCAAATAAAAATAGAATCCTCTATGGATATATCAGATCCCCAAGGAATCTGGAATCAATTAGGCAGCCCTGAAAGAGTTGTTATTGAAGAATGGATAATCCACAAAGGAGAATATTCTGTCGTGTGCGCACGAAATGCAGAAGGCCTCATGAGCACTTTCCCAGTGGCAGAAAATGTTCACATAAATCATATTCTCCACAGCTCTAATGTTCCAGCGCCAATAAAAGATTCGATTTCTGATGAGGCAAATAGATTAGCAAAACAAATCGCTGAACGCCTTGATGTTGTTGGATTAATTGCGATTGAATTTTTTCTCAATCAAGAAGATAGATTAATAATAAATGAAATGGCCCCTCGGCCTCATAATTCTGGACATTATACAATGGATGCTTGTATCACATCTCAATTCCAGCAGCACATTAGAGCAATAACCGGATTACCTTTTGGAGAAACCTCCATCCATACTCCCTGCGTAATGCTTAATATACTAGGAGACTTGTGGAAGAAGTCAGAGCCCAATTGGGCGAAATTGCTATCTGATCCTTCCGTACAACTCCACCTCTATGATAAAGGTGAAGCAAGAAAAGGAAGAAAAATGGGTCATTTTAATGTCCTTAATAAAAATTTACTTAAAGCGAAAGAAAGAGCTAAGATACTTTTCCTTGAACTTAAAGGCCAATAATCTCATAAATTCCCTATGGAAATAAAGCCAAGTATAAATGAATTCAAGCGCATCGCTAAACCTGGGTTTCGCGTACCTGTATTTATTGAACTTACCGCTGACTGCGAAACCCCTATCTCTGCTTATTCAAAATTGGCAGATGATAAGCCGGCTTTTTTATTTGAATCAATTGTAGGAGGAGAAAATATCAGCCGCTTTTCTTTTCTAGGAGCTGCTCCAAAAAAGATTTTTCGCATTTTCTCCGAAAAAACATTTGTGGAGCATAAAGATGGTTCTGAAGAGATATTTGAAACCCCGGAAGATCCACTTAGTTTAATTTCAGAAGAAGTAAACCGCTATAAAACCCTTAAAAATAAGGCATTGCCTCCATTCGATGGCGGTGCAGTTGGATTTGTTGGTCACGAGTTTATTCACACAGTTGAACCTAGTATACAAATTTCTGAAAACGACCCCTTGAAATTGCCGATTTTATATTACATGATCACCGACTCCGTTATAATTTTTGATCATGTTAAACAAGTCCTAACGATCTGTGTTTATGCAGAGATAAATGACTCTCCTGAAAACGCTTACAAAAATGCATATAAAGAGATTAAACGACTTAAAGCATGCCTTGCAAAACCCTCCCGTATTCCTTATAAAAAAATTGATCAGCCATCTGACATATTGCCTCCTGAGGGGAATTTTTCGCAATCTGAATTCGAAGATGCGGTTTCGAAGATTCAAGATTATATTCACGCTGGAGATGTTATACAAACTGTTCTTTCTCAGAGGTTTATAAAAGAATTTAAGCCTTCCCCTATTAACCTTTATAGAGCATTACGAACCGTTAACCCATCCCCCTATATGTTCTTATTGGAAGACCCTGTGTTTTCTGTAGTTGGAGCCTCCCCGGAAATACATGTCAGATTGACAGGTAAGGACATTGATATAAGACCTATTGCAGGAACTAGACGGCGAGGAAATACTGAAAAAGAGGATGGCGAATTAGAGCAAGATTTACTCTCGGATAAAAAGGAATGTGCTGAACATTTAATGCTAGTAGACTTAGCTCGTAATGACATTGGTCGAGTGGCTGATTTCGGCTCAGTTAAAGTATCTGACTACATGACAATTGAACGTTATTCACATGTTATGCACATTGTTTCTCAAGTAACTGGAAGACTCTCTGAAGATAAAACTGCTTACGACCTAATGAAAGCCACATTTCCAGCTGGTACTTTGAGCGGAGCGCCTAAAGTTCGTGCCTTGCAGATCATTTCTGAACTTGAAAATAGCCAACGAGGGCTATACGGCGGTGCATTAGGTTATTTTAGCTTTAATGGTAACCACGATTCATGCATTGGAATTCGTACTGCTGTAATACAAGAAGAAAAAATTTATATTCAATCGGGAGCTGGAATAGTTGCTGACTCTATCCCTAAAGAAGAATATACTGAAACAATTAATAAAGCAAAGGCCATGTTTAGAGCTGTTTCTATTGCTGAAAGCATGTTCCCAAAAGATTAAAAATTGAAACACTTGTAAGGTAAAACGATTAACTTCGATATTTTGGAGTTATGACAAATAAAAATACAAAACGTTTCCATTCTAATATTAAGATAGAATCTATTCCTCGAACTGGCGTGGATGCGGTAGAAGAAAATCCCTATACTAGCTCTTCAAGAAATGACAGAGATGCCATGTTTTCTTACATGCAATCGATTTCTAAAAATCCTCTACTCTCGCCCAATGAAGAGATCAACCTTGCCAATAAAATTAAGAAAGGAGATTCACTAGCCCGAGAGCGCATGATTTCCTCCAACTTGAGGCTAGTTGTCAAAATAGCTCGGGATTACATGAATTTTGGTCTTCCTCTGATGGATTTAGTTAGTGAGGGGAATATAGGATTAGTGAAAGCTGTTGAACGCTTTGATCCTTACAAGGGAGGGAAACTAAGCACTTATGCTTCATGGTGGATTAAGCAATCCATCAAAAGAGCGTTAGCCAACCACAGCAAAACAATACGCGTACCTGTTCACTTAGTTGATCGTATCTCAAAGATGCGGAAAACTATCCAAAATATGTCAGACCAAATTGGCCGTGCTCCAAGCGATGAAGAAGTGGGCTATGCCATGGGAATTCCTGCAAAAAAAATTGCTCACCTAAAATCCATCAGCGTTCAACCTAGATCTTTAGATGCTCCTATTAATGAAGAATCTGAATCTAGCTTTGGAGATCTTGTAGGGGACGAGAACCAACCCTCTCCTTTCGAAGACTTGGATACAAAAATGCGAAACTTTGATATCAATAGTGTAATAAATGAACTTGACCCTCGAGAGGCTGACATCATCAAACTCCGCTTTGGTTTAGACGGAGGAACTCCTATGACCCTCGAGGAGGTTGGTAGTAAGTTTAAAGTCACCCGAGAAAGAATTCGACAATTACAAAATGACTCTATTCGCACAATGCGAAAACTTCTTACAGAAAAAAATAAACAAAAATCTAGAGAAGAACTCCATAAGGAATTACTAAAGAAGAAAAAGATGGAAGTATTGAAAGAGTTCGTGCAATCACACCAAGAGACCTAACCTTTATACAAACAAATCTTCTCCGAAAAAATCCCTAGGGTAACTAGTTAGTTGCTATTTGTAATACAGGGGGAAATGCCAATTATGGCTAGAAAAAATGCCACGCAAACAAACCAATCGCCATTCTTTGAGTAGAAAGATTCAAAATTATCCCATTCTTCGGTAACTTTAAATTCAAAATTACCGCTACCCTTAAAGTATATAGATTCTTTATTATCTAACATTATCCCCCTTGTTAGTCCGAGCGGATCAATCCAACCACTCCATCCTGCATTCCCGCATCGAACAACCGGTCTACGATTTTCAACTGCCCTTAAGACTGAATGAGCTGCATGGAAGTAAGCCCCTCCCTCTTCCCCATACCATGAATCATTAGTAGCGACGAAGAGAATTTCAGAGCCCGCGTTCACAGAATTACGTACCAATGAGGGGAACATGTCTTCATAACAAACTAACGGACCTATGCTCCAAGTACGTTCTCCAAGATTGAAAGGAATAATTTTTGGTTCATTACCTGCCATGAAAGACCCTTGTATTCCGCCAAAGGGTTCAATCCAAGAAAACAATTTAGGGGTATATTCACCGAATGGAACTAACTGGCGTTTTGTATAGTAAGAAGGAGCTAAGCCCTTTTCAGGTTCAACAAGAAAAATCCCATTATACCAAGCATCATTTAAATTATCATAAGCTAAATTTCCAAGGACTAAAGCTTGTCCCTTCTCATCTGCAAAATTTTCAAAAAGCCTTAATGTTTCAAGATCCCCAATAATTGGGTTTGGAGTTACTGCTTCCGGGAAAAACAAAATATCAAAATCTAAGAGTTTCGCTGCTTGTAATTGAGATTTTAGCTGCATCATTCGCTGCTTATTATTTTCTGCATTCCAAATAAGCAAGGGTTCAAAATTAGGTTGAATAATACCAAAAGTGAATCCGTCAGATTTTTTTGAAACACTTTTAGGCAGGCATTCAGCATACAAAAATAAAAGCCCGATCAATGAAATAATAGCAAAGTAAAAATCTACCTTAAACCACTTTCGAAATAACTTTCCTGTATAATCTTTATTTATAAGCTGTTGGAATGTCAGCGCTAAACAACAGTTAAATAAAATCAGAAAGAAGGAGATCCCATAAGCGCCTGTCCATGCAGCTAATTGCAGAACAACTGGCCTTTCCCATTGTGATAGGGCAAATGGCCCCATTGGCATCCCATATAAAAGAATAGATCTAAGATATTCTATAACTACCCAGCATCCTGCGATACCAAGAAATCCAATCAACCGGACTACAAAGGACCTACTATAAATCCTAGGCATAACATAACGAGCGTAAGTTGCCCAGAGCACAAAATATAAACTTAAAATTATACTTAATAAAATAGTGCCTCCCCAAGTTACATGACGAAGCCAAATTAATATTCCAATCCAGGCAAAACCACCAATTAAAATTACTACTCGAAAAAAACTTTTTTTATTAGGCGCTGAACAAAACCAAATAAGAAGTGGAGAAAATAAAAAATACGCAAATTCCGAAAATTTAAATGGCGGCATGCAAGCAATCCAAAAAAATGCGGTCAATAAAACTAATGTAATTTCAAATATACTGCGATGAAAAATATGGCTCATAGCCTATAACTAAATTAAATCAATCATCGATCGGACAAAGTCCATCCCTCGTTTTGAATATAGCTTTCCGCACGCTTATATTTAAGCTCTTTTTCTTCCCCATTTTTAATAATTTTAACCAAATCATTTCGTCCAATCTTGGGAAGCTCGCGTCGAATTGGCTCTAATTTAGGTAATTGAACTGGTTCACGCTTCGCTTGAGGGACCACTCCTCTTGATGCCTCTTGTGCCATCGCACCTGCTAAGGCCCCAGATCCCAGCCCTGAAGCTGCTTGATTCGTGCCAGTTAATTCTACTTTCATTGACATTTTTGAAAACATTTTTTCAAAAGCACCTTGATTCGTAGCTGTTCTAAAAATAGCCGTACATATTTCTGATCGAAGACCGGTCATCAATTCTTCAAAAAACACAAATGCTTCACTCTTATATTCATTCAATGGATCTTTTTGGCCATAACTTCTTAAACTAACACTCCGTCTCAATTCTTCCATTTCAGTTAAGTGATCTTGCCAACGACGATCAACTGCTCTAATTACAATGTACCGCTCTAAAGCTTTCAAAGCATCCAAATCTTCATAGCTTTCACGCTCCTGATAAGCTATTTTAATTTGTTCTATTATAGACTCAATAGCACCCGATTGATTTCCTAAATCAATCGCATTTAGGCTTAAACTTATTGGGAAATAAGCATTAACCCAATTTACAAAAGCTTCTAGCCCTTCTTTATTATTACTTGATAAAATTGTTTCTAGGCGCTCCTCTATTTCCTCGCTTACCATTTCCATAACTATAGATCGCGGCGTATCGGAAGTAATTGCCTCATTCCGAATACTATAAATAACCTCTCTTTGTGTATTAAGAACATCATCAAACTGAAGTAGCCGTTTGCGAATGGAAAAATTCTGCTGCTCAACCTTCTTCTGGGCATTTTCAATAGACCAATTTAACATCGGATGCTCAAGCTCTTCATCTTCGCTAAAATTCTTCTCTAAAATTTTTGAAATTGGTCCAGCATTCGCGAATAAACGCATCAAATCATCCTCTAAAGATACAAAAAATTTGGAGACCCCTGGGTCTCCTTGTCGGGCACATCGACCCCGTAATTGACGATCTACCCTTCGAGATTCATGCCGTTCTGTTCCTAAAACATATAGCCCTCCTAGCTCAGATACCCCCTCACCTAGCTTAATGTCTGTTCCTCGGCCTGCCATATTAGTAGCTATAGTCACTGAAGATTTTTGTCCTGCACGTGCTACAATTTCAGCTTCTTGCGCATGATACTTTGCATTTAAAACACTATGTATAATATTAGTACGCTTAAGCATTCGACTGAGTAATTCTGATGACTCAACTGAGGCGGTACCAACTAAGACTGGCTGCCCTAATTTATTCACCTCTGAAATAGTTTTTACTACTGCATTAAATTTTTCGCGACGCGTTTTATATATTACATCATTCAAATCCTTTCGAATATTTGGACGATGTGTTGGAATTAACATCACCGCTAACCCATAAATTTCATTAAATTCAGAAGCTTCTGTCTCAGCTGTTCCTGTCATTCCTGCAATCTTATCGTACATCCTAAAATAATTTTGTATTGTCACCGAGGCGTATGTCTTAGTTTCTTTTTCAATAGTGCAATTTTCTTTAGCTTCAACTGCTTGGTGTAGTCCATCTGACCAGCGTCGGCCAGGCATTACACGCCCTGTATTTTGATCAACAATATTTACCTTTCCATTTTGAACAACATACTCTTTATCTTTCTCATAAAGGCTAAAAGCTCTTAATAATTGGCTGATGCAATGAATGCGCTCGCTAGTGTTTTGAAATTTCTGTTCAGCATCTTGTTTTGCTTTTTGTTTGAATTCCGGCGAAAGGTCTGGCTGCTTGTCAATTTCCATAAATACCGTTGGTAAATCTGGAAGCATAAAAGCATCTAGGTCATTTGGGCTGATTAAATTACGGCCCTTTTCCGTCAAGTCCGCTTGGCCTTGTTTTTCATCTAAAATAAAATAAAGTGATTCTTTCAATGCGTAACGCTCTTCTTTTTTAAAATCACTATTTAATTCTAACTCAACTTGATCGAGAGACTTACGAATTTTAGGATCTTCCATCATTCTTAACAATTGCTTGTGCTTAGGCATCCCTAACTTCACCCGATATAAATCTGAGACCAAACTTAATTCTTCGTCTTCTGATGCTGCCTCCTCTTCTAATCCTTTTTTCACATCCCCAATGATTTGATTACATAAATTCTGCTGTTGCCTAACTAGATTTTGAACGATCGGCTTTATCGTCTTAAAAGGTAGTGGATTATCGTCCTGCATAGGTCCTGAAATGATTAATGGCGTTCGTGCCTCATCAATTAAAATAGAGTCTACTTCATCAATAATACAAAAATAATGATCGCGTTGTACTTGATCTGCTTTGCGAGATGCCATTCCATTATCCCTTAAATAATCGAAGCCAAATTCAGAAGCTGTTCCATAGGTTAAATCACAATCATACATTCCACGACGCTCCTCAGGGGTCATGCCATTTTGAATACAGCCAACTGATAATCCCAAATAACGAAATAAATGGCCCATCCATTCCGAGTCTCGACGAGCCAAATAATCATTAACTGTTACAAGCTGACAATTGCGTCCGGATAACGCATTCAGGTATAAGGGGCAGGTAGAGACTAGCGTCTTCCCTTCACCTGTTGCCATTTCTGCAATACGCTTTTCATGCAAAGCAATGCCTCCCAAAAGCTGCACATCATAATGCACCATTTCCCAGGGCAAATTGTGCCCACAAACCTCTAAACTTTGCCCAAACAAGCGACGCGAAGCATTTTTAACAACTGCAAATGCCTCAGGGAGTAAATCATCTAAAGTATCTCCTTTCTTGAAGCGCTCTCTGAACTCTGTTGTCTTTTCCTTAAGGGCGTTTTCAGAAAGCACTTGGAAATCTTGCTCAAAAGCATTGATTTTATCTATAATCGGCGCACACTTTTTTTGATATTTGCGATAGTGACTACCAGAAAAATTTTTAAAAAATTGTTTTAACATATTAAAAGATAGAAATTACCAAAACTCATTAAGAATGATTAGTTTTAAAATAGACCTTTTTATACAAATAAAAAATACCCTCACTTGTCCATCTTCTTTCTTAAGTTAAATTATTAATTATGCTCAATATGTCCTATCTTTTAATTATAAGTATCTTTTTTCTATTGTTATTGGTAGCATTTGCTTTGATTCAAAAAATGCTCTTCCAAAATATCGCGAATAAATTATTTGAGGAAAACAGGAAGAAGCTTTTAGAAGAATCCAAAGAAGAGTTTAAATCACTTCGTAGTCATACAAATGAAGATCTAGAGACAAAGAAAGTATCTATTGAAAAACAACTCTCCTTGCTGAAAGATGAATTGAAGTCCCTAAGAGACAATACAACCGCATTAAAAACTGATTTATCTCATTCAAAAGACACATTAGGGTCATTAACTCAAATAACTAATGATTTAAATGCTGTGCTTTCAAATAATCAAAAAAGAGGACAATGGGGAGAGCGACAAGCTGAAGATCTCTTACAGCATTTTGATCTCCAAGAAGGAACCAATTACGAAAAACAAGCATCTGAATCTGGGGCTCGACCCGATTTTACATTCAAATTGCCAAAAGGGAAACGCCTAAATATGGATGTTAAATATCCGATTAAAGCTTATCAAGCTTACCTTCAAGTTGATTCAAAAAATGAGCAGGAGCAACATCTCAAACAATTTATCAATGATGTTAAAACTCACATTAAAACTATTGCAAAACGAAAATATATTAACCCCGCAGAAGGAACACTTGATTACTGCCTTATGTTTGTTTCCAATGAAGGAATATTCCAATTTATTAATCAACAAGATGAGATCCTTGATTTAGCAAAAGGCCTTAACATTGTCCTCTGTGGTCCAACTTCGCTATTCGCAATCTTATCTTTAATTCGTCAATCTGTAAAAAGTTTCCAAATCGAAGAAAAAGCAAAAAGCTTCCAAAAAGAATTTGAGCGATTTCAAAATGAATGGGAGAACTACAAAGGAAAAATTAACTCTGTAGAAGAAAAGTTCGGAAAGGCACAAGAGGCACTCGATGAGGCAAGAGGGACAAGGACACGAGCATTAGAAAAACCACTTCAAAAAATTCTAGAGCACGAATTTAAAGAGGACCCAAAGAAATAATTTTAATTTTTTTCTATCGTGGCTCCCAATTTCTCTGCCGCTAAGCGAGCTACATTATCATTAGGATGGTTTTCTGCAAGATACATCATCTGCTCCGCCACTTCTGGATCCGAGGCGAAATTACCTAATGCTTCCGCTAGATTGTATACGTGCCAACCATTTTTAAATTCACCATCTTTTGTTAATTCTTTAAGATTTTCGAGCATAGGTTCTTTCATATCTTCGGTAACATGCTCTTTAATAACTCCTAGTGCATACGCTTTCATGCGGCCATTGTCCGCATTTAAATAAACATCGGCGACACTTTCATAAGCAGCCTGATCCAACCGATTATATCTTTCAAGAATCTCGGCTGAGTTAACTCTGGACCACCCATTTTGTTCTAAATTCACTGCATTTTCATACGATTCAGATATCCAATTTTCTGTGTCTGTTAATATCCCATTAGGGTCTACCCTCTTTAGAATATCGGATTGATCTGTCACAATGCTATCTAGTTCTGAAAGCTTATCTTTGACAACATCAAGTTGGGTTTCAACTGGAACAGGTATGCTAGACTTTAATGCTGCATACTCTTTACTAATTTTTTCTAAATCTTCTTTTAATGCTTCCATTTTCTTTTCTATAGCCGAAACGTCAAAATCTATAGCAGCCGAATTTGCATTATTATAGAGAACAAATGACAATGCCACGAAAGAAATTAAACCCGCAAAAATGAGTATTTTATTTATCATATCTAATAATCTATTAAGTAAAAATGTTGGCAGGAGAGGAGGGACTTGAACCCACAACTTACGGTTTTGGAGACCGTTGCTCTACCAATTGAACTACTCTCCTATAAATATAATTTATAAAATATATCAAATAATTTTACTAGAAAATAATTTTACTAGCCGCATCCGGTTCCACAATCCTTTTCACAGCATGATAGCTTTCTGCATAAATAATAATTTCTAGAATGTGCTAGTATGAGAAATACTCCTCCTAATGAATTAAGCCATGCAATATTTGAAGGGATTCCAGTAGCTTCGGCCTGAGCACATGATGAACAATGCGCAATCCCTTGTTGCTCCAAAGTAAATGCCATGACAAGAAGCCCTAAGCCGATAGCACAAGCAAATAAAACATATTTGTCTTTGTGTTTCCTGCATCCCAATAAAATAGATGCTAACGTCGTAGGGAATACAGCAATTAACATCCACAAATGAAAGTCTTCGTGCACAAAGAACGTAGTATTAATTAAAGGTAGGGACACTATTAATATTGGCACAATCAAACAATGCACAGCACATAATAAAGCCATGCTAATAGCTATTTTATCAACTACACCGCCATGTTTTTTGCCATCTAAATTACCCATAAGAAAAGTTTGTTTGTATTATAATATATTAGTCAAACATCTAATGCTCCTTGACCCATTGATAAATTTAACAATTTTTAATTTTATGAAAAATGTTATCAATGGCCCAAGAGGGAAAATTTGCCTTGATCTCCCCTCTCCTTATGAAGCTCATCCATGTGGCTTACTATATCTTCCGCGATTTATTGCAAAAATTCGCAAACACCTAAAAGAAGGCTTGCCAGATTCGTATCTGAAAAACTTTAAAAGAGGTTTCGACCAGTTTTTATGCATGCACTTAGGCATCGACCCCGAACACGTAATTGAAGCAGTAAAAAAGGCAGGCGAGGATGACCTTGTTTTGGACGGATTACTCGGGGAAATATTTCCCGAAAATTTAGAAGTGCGCAAGTGGAACCACGAAATTACTCACAAGGGTCAAACTGAGGCAGGTCGAGCATTCATAAAGGAATCACTCGAGCAAATGGGCGTGCCCTACCTCCAAGAAAAAATTGTCTGCATAATGGATATGATTGATTTAGACGAGGGACGTATCCCTGGATTCTGTGATAACAGAAGGAAAGAATGGGAAGATTCTTTAAAAAACCCCTAATCTTTTATTATCCAAATGACCCTACTTAATAAAGGAAGAAAATAAATTATGCACGAATCTTAATAAACGGAGGCAATGCTCTTTTTCTTTTGAAGATAATTGAGTTAAAGCCTCTTCTGCCTTATTTAAAGATGCATTAAATTCCTTTTGTACCTCACCGAGAATTGGGTTAGTGGCCAATGTTACATCTAAGCTTTGAAGGGCTTCTTTTGCCTGACCACTTTTATATAAATTTATCCATGCTTTGCGTTCTTCTTCGCCCATGCTTTCAAGTAAAATTAATAGAGGAAGCGTGAATTTTCCATTAGCTAAATCCGTACCTAATGTTTTTCCTGCTTCCGATTCTTTAGCAAACAAATCAACGACATCATCAAAAATTTGATATGCACAACCCAGATGAATTCCAAAAGAAGACAAGGCCTCAGCTTTAAGATTTGACTTGCCTGAAACCTTTGCTCCTAGTCTGCAGGCTACGCCGAAAAGTTCTGCCGTTTTTAATTCGATTATACGGTAGTAATGTGTCCGATCGAAATTCAATTCCGTCTTCGAATAGGTTTGCGTGATTTCGCCAGAACAAACTCTGCTAGTTGCTCTAGCTACTGCACGACATACGTAAGTTGTGTCATACTCAGATGCTAAACAAAGCGCATGTGCAAAAAGCACGTCCCCTACTAATACTGCAGCGTCCTTTCCATATTTTGCTGCAACTGTTGGGTTTCCATGACGAATATTTGCTTCATCCAAAATATCATCATGAACTAAAGTTGCAAGGTGCACTAATTCCAAAATAGCACCAAGGCGAATCAAGCCTAGATCATCCGCCAGGTCATTATGCCAACCACTATAGGCAACCAATATGGGCCTTAAGCGCTTTCCGCTATGCGCTAAAACGTAACGCGCTTGTTCTTGAACTTCTGGCTCCAAAAGAAGCACTTGTTCCTTAAGAAAGCTATCAAGATTTTCTAAATAGCTACTAACTGGCTCTACTATTGATTCAAAACTATACGGAGGAATAGCTAAATTCGGAATGTCATTTGAATTAACTGCAAACATAATTAAAATAATGAACATATATTAAGATGTAGAAAAATCAAAGCCATTCGATTAATTTATCTACAAATTCATTTCGACCCTCAGCATGAGGATTGTGCCCTACTCCTTTCATCAAAACTAATGACAATTTGGGGAAATAGCTCTTCATGCTAGAGATATCCTCGGCTTTTATAAAATCCGAAAGTTCCCCCTTCACTAAAAGAGTATTCCCCTTATACTCCATATTTGGAGTAAGAGGATTACTTCGAATAAGCTCTAGATTTTTATATAATATTTCTAGATTAGGTTTCCAAGAAAATCCAACATCCGAACGTTTCAAATTCGTAAGCATTGATTCTCGAAAACTTAGATCCGGAATTTTATCAGATAATGCAACAGAAACTTCTTCGCGCGTTACAAAGCTTCTCAAGTCAAGCCCCATCATAGACTCAAATTCTTTTTTATAATGAGGCGGATAATCCTTAGCTGCAATATCGACTATCACTAATTTATTCACCCTTTTGGGGTTAATTGTGGCGAAATGCATCGCTATCTTTCCGCCATAACTATGCCCAAGCAAATGGATAGGGTATTCTAGCTCTTGGGAATCTAGATAATTAACAAGATCATTCGCTAAATCGCCCCAATCCATTGTTTTAGACCAAAAAGATTCTCCATGGTTTCTTAAATCTAATAAATGTACTTCAAAATTTTTAGACAATAACTTCCCTACCATACTCCAATTCCGTAAACTACCCATCAAACCATGTAGGATTAATATTTTGGGAGCACCATTATTATAAGACTCAAATTTAAAATAATTTAGTTTTCTATCCATAATTAATCTCATTTAGTTAATCTTTTTTCATTTTTATTAAGTCGTGACTTTATTTTTTCAAGACAGATGCTAGAAAGATAGGAATCTTAAATAATGCCAAAAGAAAAGACAAAAAAAATTACCCCTATGATGAAGCAATGGCATTCAATTAGAAGCAAATTGTCAGATGATACCTTGCTGCTATTTCGCTTAGGCGATTTTTATGAAGTCTTTCATCAAGATGCTGAAAAGGGATCTATGCTTCTTGGTATTACTTTAACACAGAGAAACGGAATTCCTATGGCTGGCATCCCATATCACGCTGCCGACACTTACCTACAAAAACTACTTAACAAAGGCATTAAAATAGCTTTTTGTGAACAAATGGAACCTGCTACTGCAGGAAAATTAGTTGAAAGAAAACTTACTAGGATTATCACGCCCGGAACCCGCCTAGCTGAAAATCAGATAGAAGATAATCATAGCCCATATTTACTGGCTATAGAATTTCAAAAATCTTCTATACAACTTTCTTGGCTTGATTTGACAACAGGAACATTCGCAATCTCTAGTGATTCAAAATTTGAAAATCTTAGCCCTCTAATTGAAAGCCTTGATCCTAAAGAAATTATCATCCCTGAAAATGCCGGTAACAAATGGAAAGAAGAAGGGGCTGCTCGTAATAATGACTATTTAACGCTTAAGCAAAATTATACGATCACCCCAATAGCAGATTATCACTTTGACCCTGTTGCAGGGGCAAGAATTACATTAGATACCCTTGAAGTATTAAATCTTAATGGCTTTGGGATAAGTGCACAACACCCTGCTCTTGGTCCCGCTGGCGCTCTACTTTCCTACGTTACAGAAACTCTCTGTGCACAACCAAAAAATATAAAAATCCTTAAAGAATATAAAGCATCTGAAAACCTACTTATTGATCCTGCTACTCAAAAAAATCTAGAGCTTTTTAAATCAGCAAACAACAATCGCTATGGATCTCTACTAAACTCTATGGATGATACTGTTACTGCTTCTGGAGCTAGGCTACTTGAACAATGGATGGCGGAACCTTTACTCGACTTAAGCATTCTTCGTCAGCGCCAATCTTCTGTTGGCGAATTCGTCCAAACCCCCGGGCTTACATCCGACTTACATAATCAACTAAAGCAAGTTCGAGACTTAGAGCGCATTCTCGGACGCCTTGAAAATAAAATCCAAAATCCTCGTGAATTAGGTGCCATTCGTGAATCACTAAAAAAATTACCTCAAATCAAAGCCCTCCTTGAAGAATTTCCTGATTCATTTATCGAACTCCTTAACGAAAAAATTGAACCCTTTGAACTACTTTCTGAACTACTAGAAAAAAGTCTTTCGGAAACCCTCCCCTCAAAAATAGATGATGGAGGAACTATTTGTATGGGCTTTGATAGAGAACTAGATAATTTTCGTGCCTTAGCATCTTCTAGCAAAATATGGCTCGCAGAATTTGAACAAGCTGAGCAAACTCGAACAGGAATTAAAAACCTACGCATCCGATATAATGGAGCCTACGGATACTTTATAGAAATTACCAAAAGCCATCTAGCTCAAGTTCCTGAAGACTATACGCGTAGGCAAACCATGAAAAATGCTGAGCGCTTTACAACGCCTGAACTAAAGACTCAAGAGGGGGCAATTTTGCAGGCGGAAGAGAATGCGCTAGATCGAGAAATTGAACTTTTTCAAAACCTAATAGCGGATATCCTGAGCCACTCTGAGAGGTTGAAGCATACAGCTAAGGCATTAGCAGAACTAGACGTCCTGATAGGTTTTGCTCAAATAGCACGTTCCTGGGATTATTGTATGCCCGTCTTAGATTCTTCTGAAGATTTAGAAATTGAACAAGGGCGACATCCTGTTGTTGAGCAAATGCTGAAAGAAGCCCCATTAGGCCTTGCGGGAACACATGCCTTTGTCCCAAATAATTGTTCCTTGAATGCTTCGGGGAATCCTCACCCTCAAATTGCTTTAATTACAGGCCCTAACATGGCAGGCAAATCAACATATATAAGGCAGATTGCCTTGATAGTATTGATGGCACAAATGGGAGCTTGGGTTCCTGCAAAATCTTGTCGAATTGGCTGCGTAGATCGAATATTTTCACGCGTAGGCGCTTCTGACCAATTGGCCCAAGGCAATTCAACATTCATGGTTGAAATGAATGAAACAGCAAATATTCTAAATAATCATACAAAAAACAGCTTAATTATTTTAGATGAAATCGGTCGCGGGACAAGCACCTATGATGGTCTCAGTATTGCTTGGGCCGTTATTGAAAATCTACATCCAAAAACCACTTCTGGGCCTCGCACGCTTTTTGCCACTCATTATCATGAACTAACCCAATTGGCAGAGAGCTTACCTAAGTTAGCAAATTTTTCTGTCGCCGTTAAAGAGTGGAATGACGAAATTATTTTTGTCCGAGAGATTATAAAAGGGCCCGCTGATCGTTCTTATGGTATTCAAGTTGCACGTTTAGCGGGATTACCTATTTCTGTAATTGATAGGGCTAAGGCTATCTTGGATAATTTAGAAAATCATAAAGCTTCGGGAAACAATTCTTTAGCTGAAGTTGGAAATATCCCATCTGCTCCAGCACTAAAAAAGGGAAAGAGCAATAAAGCCAAGATACCACCTCACAAAGACTCCTCCCAAATTGATTTATCTATTTAAAATAGTGTATATTTGTTCACTATTTACTTGCTTTCATTCTGCCGCTCCCGTTATTGTTGTAGGTTCACTTTATGGCTCTACGATACTTATTTATTGATTTTGACAGCTTCTATGCTTCGGTTGAGCAGCAATCGCTGCCAAAACTTAGAAACCGCCCCGTCGCTATTGTCCCTAGTTTAAATGTAGCGACTACTTGCTGTATTGCAGCTAGTTATGAAGCAAAAGCATATGGAATAAAAACTGGAACTTCTGTACGCGAAGCACTTGCTTTATGCCCAAAAATAAACCTTATTGAAGCGAAACACGAAAAATATGTCGCTATTCATAAGAAAATCCGAAAAACTATCCACGAAATCCTCTTTGTAGATGCCGTTTTGTCCATTGATGAGATGTATGGTCGCCTACCGATTAAGTGGCAATCTCCGGCAATAGCGACGGAAATCGCGTATAATATAAAAGAAGCCCTAAAAAAAGCCGTTGGATCCCACATCACTGCCTCTATTGGGATTGCTCCCAACCGATTCATTTCAAAATTAGCGAGCAAGATTAATAAGCCAAATGGCTTAAAGTTGATTGATTACAAGGATCTACCAATTGCTTTATACGGATTAGAGCTAAAAGATATTGCAGGGATTGGGAACCGCTTAGAGATTCGTCTCAATCAACATGGAATTTTCACTGTATCTGATCTTTCTAAAGCAAGCCGCCACAAGCTACATCGTGTTTGGGGCTCAATTGAAGGTGATCGCTTTTGGTATTCCCTTCATGGATTTATCCTTCCAGAAATCCCTACAAAAAAGAGTAGTATTGGCCATTCACACGTACTCCCTCCTCCGCTTAGAAATAATCCTGGGGCATTTTCTACTCTATGCCGCATGCTTGAAAAGGCATGCCACCGCTTGCGAATAGAGGATTACTTTACAAGCCATCTTTGCTTACAAATTAAATTTGGATTCGAATCGCGCTGGGCACAAGCAATTCGTTTTTCCCCTACCCAAGATACCATTAAAATTGGCAAATTAATGCGCCTACTTTGGAATTCCCGCCCGCTAACAGTTCCTCGACCAACCAAAGTATCAATTACACTGATGGGCTTAATTCATGCCCAAAATCATACGCCTTCATTATTTGAAACTTCCAAAGACAAAAAACACAAAATACTCCTTCAGACCATAGATCAAATAAAAGCACGTTATGGCAGCCGTTCTATTTACTACGGAAATGCTATGTTGGCACAAAAAAATCCCTCTGCTGCTCCTATGAGAATTGCGTTCAATCACATACCTGATCTAAATGTTGAACGTGACTAAAGTGTTGAAATTGAGAAATCAATGTGCCTCTTTATCCGAATTACAACATATCCAAATCCACAAGGATTTCTCTCGGGCTTGAACCATTTTCTGGGCCTACGATCCCTCTATCCTCCAAATCTTCCATCAAACGAGCTGCACGATTATACCCAATCCGCAAACGCCTTTGAAGCATAGATGTGGACGCTCTTTTAGAAGCTTTTAATACCTCTAAGGCTTTATTAAGCATATCATCTTCTTCGCCTTCTAAAATCCCCACGCCTTCCTCATCGCTGGAATCGATTTGCTTTTGTACGGCCTCGGCAAAAACTGGCGGATCGTTTTTCTCTTTGAGAAAATCAACTATTCCATTAATTTCATCATCTGAAACAAAAGCTCCTTGAGCTCGAACTAGGTTGGATGTCCCGGGTGGAATAAAAAGCATATCTCCTTTCCCTATCAATGCCTCTGCTCCAGGTCCATCTAAGATAGTTCGGCTATCCACTTTTGAGGCCACCTTAAAAGCTATACGACTTGGCAGATTTGCCTTAATTACTCCCGTAATAACATTAACGGAGGGTCTTTGTGTTGCCAAAATTAAATGAATCCCTGCCGCCCTAGCAAGCTGGGCTATTCGAGCAATGCCCGTCTCAATGTCTGCAGGTGCAGCCATCATTAAATCAGCTAATTCATCTATAATACAAACAATGTATGGAAGTTTCTTTTTAGGCACTTCAAGAGCCTCATCGTCCCTAGGAACTTCTACTTTACTCGCTGCTGCCCTCTCCTCTGCTGTCATTTCTGCTTCCATTTCTTTAGCTCGTTCTTGCTCAGCCTTATCCTTTGTTATTTTTGCATTGAACCCAGCAATATTACGAACTTTTGTTTTTGCAAAGATTTGATAGCGCCTATCCATCTCCGCCATTAGCCATTTTAATGCCCCCGGGACCTTTTTAGGCTCAGTAACAACAGGAATTAGCATATGAGGCAGGGAATTATACAATTGCATTTCAACCACCTTTGGATCGACCATTATAAAACGAAGGTCTTCTGGCCCAGAATGATAGAGCAAGGAAGCTATAATAGTGTTTATGCAGACGGTCTTTCCTGAACCTGTTGAGCCAGCAATTAAGACATGAGGCATCTTTGTTAAATCCTCTACCATTGGCTTTCCTGTGACATCTTTACCTAAAACAACTGGAATTTCTGCAGAAGCTTCAGCCCAAGCTTTAGATTCAATGATATCCCTCATACAAACTGCTTGAGCAAATCGATTAGGTACCTCGATTCCTACCGTACCTTTACCAGGGACTGGTGCTAGAATTCGCACAGACAATGCCCTTAATCCCAGTGCAATATTTTTATCAAGATTAGCAATTTTTTCTACCCTTACGCCGGCCGCTGGTGTTACTTCATAGCGAGTTATAACAGGTCCGGTAAAAATCTCTCCTGGCTCTACTTTAACTCCAAATTCATCCAATGTTTGCACTAATGCCTCCATCATTCCAACATGATTCTCCGCAACCTGTCCTTCTTGAATAGGTACATTCTTTAATAAATTAATCGTAGGAAATACATAATCTCCCCTTCTCTCAGGAATAGAAGCAATCGCCTTTTCTGTTTTCTCGCCTTTAATAACCTTTACAATTGAAGGATCTAGTGGCGGTTTCTTTGGAGTATATAGCTCTTTATCTGATTCTAAGTTCCCTTTTTCAGGATTTTGTATAGATTTTTGATAGATGGGATTTTCTAAAATGCTTTCATTAGAAGCCACTTGGACTTCTTCTTTTTCTTCTATATTTTTTTGGGGGTAAAAACGCCCTAAATACTTAAGCCCATTTACAAAGCCCACACATGCTTTTTGTAGCACACTACTTAGTAATAGAAAGAGGCTCCCTGAAAAACTCAAAGCCTTTACTATAAAATCTATAATTCTTGCACCCCCCCTGCCTAGCAATTGTGACAAAACTCTATTAATTGATCCTATATTATCCCCAAGCCCAAAATATAAACTACTGACTAAAGTAATTGAAAATATTAAGATACATCCAAGCTGTCCTAAAACTGGTTCAAACGCATATATAACCATATTTGTTCCAATTATTCCTCCTAAGCCTGCAGTCAGCTGCAAGTGCATTGCTTCTGACAAAAAACTTAGTAACTCTAAAGAATGGTCAAATGTGGCCAAAAGTCCCGATAGAGAAATTATAGACACCATTCCTAAAATAGCTTGGCGAAACCTAAGCCCCCTCTTCTGTTCAAAAAAATAGCGATATCCCCAAAAGCCCATTAATAAGGGCAGTGCCCATAAGGCTGCCCCAATATAATGAAATCCATAATGACCAACGTATACGCCAAATTGCCCAACCCAATTACTTGCTTCAGGGTTTGTGGCGTTAAATTGATCTTTCTGATAGTCTATAATGGAGAATAAAACAAGCGCAGAGAGCGTTATTAAAAGTACCGCTATAGACTTCTTAGGAGGTACCGTACGCGCTTGTGTTACTATAGTAGAACGCTTGGAGCGTCTTCGCTTAGGGTTTTTTCGCTTCGCTTGTGTATTCAATAATTTGACTTAAAAAGGATTTTTTGATTTAGACAATATAATATTAATACTTATGGAGCTTCTGTTATTTAAACCTATCTACAAAGAACGCGTTTGGGGCGGACAGAATCTTTCCAGCCACTTGGGGAGGAAACTGCCAGCACTAAAATCCATTGGCGAAAGTTGGGAGATTGTAGATAGACTTGAAGACCAATCCATTGTAGCCAAAGGCACTTATGCCGGCTTATCCTTAAACGAATTACTCAAAACTCACGGAGAAGCTATCTTAGGGCCCAAATTTATTCCTGAGGCGCCTTTCCCTATTTTAGTTAAATGGCTAGACTGCAAAGAAACCTTAAGTATTCAAGTGCATCCTCCTAAAGCAATAGCTAAAGCATTAGGCGGACAAGAGAAAACAGAAAATTGGTATGTGCTTAATAGTGAAGAACATGCGAAAATATACCTCGGACTTCGTCAAGGAGTTAGCTGCCTTGAATTAGAAGAGGCTCTTAAAAAAGAAAAAATTGAACCCCTGCTAAATGTCTTTAAAACTAAAACTGGCGATTCATATCTAATTGAAAGTGGGACTATTCATGCAATTGGGGGAGGAAATCTTATCCTAGAAATACAGGAAAACTCAGATACTACCTATCGGGTATATGACTGGAAGCGCCTTGGACTAGATGGGGCACCTCGAAAATTACATCACAAAGAATCCCTTAAGTCTATAATCAACGATATAGAGATTAAAAGAGCCCGAGTTTCAAATAAAGATAACCTTTTAGCTCAATGCGCCCTATTTCGAATACAAAGCTACGTACTAAATGACAAATCTGAGCCACTTATTCTTGAAGAAAACCTCTCTGCACGCCTTATTCACGTAGTTGATGGTAGCGTCTATGATTCGATCTCTAAACATACCCTCAGGATTGGAGATAATGTCTTAATTCCCTTTGATACTGAAGCTAAATTAACCCCAATAAAAGACGCAAAAATCTTGATCACAGATCAATTTTAGTAGCTAGCACTTATTTTCTCTTGCCGCTAGCTCTTGAATACATTGCCTCAAGATGTACCATTATAATGCTTATATCGGCAGGATTAACGCCACTTATCCTACTTGCTTGGCCTAAAGTGTGTGGCATGATAACTAGTAATTTTTCTGAACTTTCTGCCCTTAATCCTTTTATTGCTTTATAATCGAAATTTTTAGGGATTTTGATTTTGTCAATATGGCGTAATTTTTCTACATGCTTCCGCTCCCTTTCTAAATAACCTTTGAAGGCTACTCTATATAATACTTCCCTCTGCACTTCCTTTGAGAGCATTTTTAAACCATCGGGGAAATCCTCTACATTTCGGTTTCTTCGAATGTGGTTAGCGTATATCTCCCCCTGATGTATCTCTTTTTCAAGAAAATTTACCCAATGTTTTACTTCCTTAAGTTTTTTATCTATAGATCTTATCCTGCTGTCCTTCAACAACTTATAAGATTTTGCATGGTTGATTAATCGCAACTCTGCACTTGGATGGTTAAAAAGAAGCCTGTGCTCTGCCCTACTCGAAAACATACGATATGGCTCTTGTGTACCCTTAGTTACAAGATCGTCAATCAATACACCTATGTAGCACTCATCTCTTCCAAATACCATTGGTGCATCACCTCTCAATTTCTGAACTGCATTAACGCCAGCCACAAGACCTTGCGCTGCTGCCTCCTCGTACCCAGATGTTCCATTAATTTGGCCCGCGAAGAATAAATTTTCACATTTTTTAGATTCTAATGAGGCATATAATTGCGTAGGCGGAGCAAAATCATATTCAACGGCATAAGCTGGCCTCAAAATATGTACATTTTCTAATCCCTTTATGCTTCGCAACATCTTTACCTGAACATCAAACGGCAGGCTTGTTGAAAGTCCATTAATATACCATTCATTGGTATTTCGCCCTTCCGGTTCCAAAAATAGCATATGCCGATTCTTATCAGCAAATCTAACAATTTTATCTTCTATACTTGGGCAATATCTGGGGCCCGTACCTTCGATTTCACCAGAGTACATAGGAGATAAGTGTAAATTATCTTTTATTATTCGTTCTGTAGCCTTACCCGTATATGTTATCCAACATGAAAGTGGTTTAGCGCCCGGCTCCCAGCCAAGGGCCTCCTCCCCATAATGTTCCACGTGGAACAAATCCTCTTTAGATCGTGTATCATAAAAGGCGAAAAGTGTAGGGGAACTATCTCCTTCCTGCTCCTCTAATAATGAGAAATCTATAGTTCTTCCTAGAATTCGCGCCGGGGTACCAGTTTTGAGACGCTCAAGCGTGATTCCAATATCTAGAAAAGACCTCGATAGCCCTTTTGCTGCAAAATCTCCCATGCGGCCACCTTCATTCTTATTTTGACCAACGTGCATGAGGGCTCTCAAAAATGTACCTGTTGTAACAATTACTGTTTTCGCTTTAAAAGTAATGTCTAAATTAGTATTCACTCCGGATACAACACACCCTTTAAAGGTTAAACCAGTTACCATTGCTTGAAATACAACTAAATTATCTTGCCATTCTATAACTTGCTTCATTCTAAGCTGATATGCCTTTTTATCACATTGGGCTCGGGGCGCCTGTACGGCAGGGCCTTTAGAAGCATTTAGTAAACGAAATTGTAGGGCTGTAGCATCAGCATTCATAGCCATTTCACCGCCTAAAGCATCGATCTCCCGAACAATATGGCCTTTTGCTTGCCCGCCAATTGCGGGATTGCAACTCATTTGGGCAATCGTATCTAAATTACCTGTAAGGAGTAGGGTAGATGCGCCGCGCCGCGCTGCAGCAAGCGCTGCCTCACATCCCGCATGCCCTGCGCCGCATACAATAACATCAAAGTCTTTCTCTAAATTAAATTGTGCCTTATTCGTCATTTACCGATACAAAAGTTCTGAAACAACTTATCCAACATTGCTTCGTTGTCCACACTCCCAATAACCTCACCGAAGTTCTCAATAGCATTCCTTAAATCCTGTGCTATAATTTCGCTAAACTGCTGATTATCAATGTTTTCCGAGCACTCTTTGAGCGCGGTTAATGCTTTTCTAAGCGAATTAGTATGACGAGCATTTAAGACAATTGCATCCTTGTTCTTAGGTCTTAAAATACTACGATCTATCAATTCTTTAAAAGCTATCTTTAAGTCCTTAATTCCAATATTTTCCCTGAGAGATATTGAGCAATGCTTAGTATCCGACATGAACTTTTCGTGCGAGAACTCGGAATCTAGATCTTTTTTATTTTCTATTACTATCGTATTCTTTGGTGACAAGGTTACCCCGACTTCCTGCGGCAATTTTGGGGTAGGGCTACTATAATCTAATATGAATAGGTAAAAATCTGCTTCTTGAGCTAATTGTAATGTTTTCTCAATTCCTTTTTTTTCTAAGGGATCCGTAGTTGAATGAAGTCCTGCAGTATCTATAATTTCTATTCGATAATCATCTAGCATTATGGAAGAACTAATAAAATCTCTTGTTGTACCTGCCTTCGAGCTTACTAATGCCCGTTCGGATCCTACTAATTCATTAATTAAACTACTTTTTCCTGCATTCGGGGGACCTATAATAACTGTTTTTATGCCGCTATTTAAAATGGTGGCATATTGATTAGTTTCAATCAAAGCTTCAACCTCCATGATTAAGCCATTGAGCTTATTCCTTGGGCCGTCCTGTGTTTCTGGAGGTAAATCTTCATCTGGAAAGTCAATATATGCTTCTATATCGGCAAGTATTGCTAAAAGAAGATCTGTCAAATTAGACATTTTTTCGCCAATTGACCCGTTAAGCTGCTTACGGGCTACTTCCAAACTGAATTTGGAGCGTGCATGAATAATATCTGCTACTGCTTCCGCCTGACTAAGATCCATTTTCCCATTAAGAAATGCACGCTTTGTAAATTCGCCTGGTTCTGCCATTCGGCAACCGCGAGCTAATAAATCTTCTATAATATTTTGAACTATTAACGGATTTCCATGAGGCATAATTTCTAACATAGCCTCTCCGGTGAAAGATCTATTTTCCGGGTACGAAATGAAAACCCCTTGGTCTATCTCTAAGCCTTTGATACTTAAATATTTACATAGCACTGCCTGTCGAGGCAGCAGGGGACTATTGATGCCTCTAATAGCTTTTCCTAAGGCAGGAGAATCCACACCTGTAATTCGAATAATCGCTAAAGCGGATTCTCCTACAGGTGATGATAAAGCGACTATTGTATCTTTAGCAGACATAGAATGACTGCTACTTTCCAAGAAAAGCAGGTAAGGTCAAGACTCTGGTTAACTCTCGTCGTGTTGTTCTGAAGAGCTCGCTATTGATTCTCCCACTTTAGGGTGAACCTTAGCTAAAATCAAATCTGTCAATTCCTCAGCTAATTTAGCATCACTAATTATTGCTTGCTTTGCAGCTTCTCTCCCTTGCCCAACCATTTCACCTTTAAAAGAAATCCATGACCCCTTCTTCTCTAATATTTTGTGCTCTACTCCTAAATCTACCAAAGAGCCTGAATGAGAAATGCCTTCATTATACATAATATCAAATTCACAATCTGTAAAGGGTGGGGCAACCTTATTTTTAACTACCTTTAACCGAGTGCGATTGCCTATAACCTTACCTGTGCTTTCCTTAATTTGGCCAATTCTACGTATGTCCATGCGTACTGATGAGAAAAATTTTAAAGCGCGTCCACCAGGCTGAGTTTCCGGACTACCAAACATTACACCAATCTTTTCACGAATTTGATTTGTAAATAGAACTACACATTGCGTTTTATTAATCGCTCCAGTTAGCCGGCGCATTGCTTGACTCATCATTCTTGCTTGTAATCCCACGGTGGAATCTCCCATTTGGCCATCCAATTCATTCTTGGAAACTAACGCAGCTACTGAATCTACAACTATAATGTCAATGGCGCCTGATCTAATTAAGGTTTCAGTAATATTTAATGCATCTTCTCCGCATTCTGGCTGTGACACCATTAAATTTTCTAAATCTACACCGACAATCTTGGCATATTTCGGATCTAATGCATGCTCAACATCTATAAATACTGCATTTCCGCCTTGCTTTTGGGCCTCTGCTATAATACTGAGACAGAATGTCGTCTTTCCGGAGCTTTCGGGGCCATAAATTTCACAAACACGGCCTTTGGGCAAGCCGCCAATACCTAAAGCTAAATCTATCGCAATCGATCCTGTTGAAATTTTATCTACCGCCATTTTCGATGCATCTCCTAGCTTCATTAGGGCCCCTGGGCCAAATTGCTTATTAATTCCGGATATGGCCAAGCTTAGATTTTTGTCATTTGCTGCTTTGTTAGGTGCTTTTTTTTGTATTTCTTTCATATTAATCCTTTATTTGATAATTATTTAGTATTTATTAAGTTAAACTACTTAAAAATCAAGTTTAAATGAAAATATGTTCACATAAATATCATGGACCATAATAGAAAAAATTTAGAAATTGGCCTAAAGTACGCAAAGTGGGGCGGATATTTGCTAAATACACTGCTTTTAATTCTAATAATAAGCCTATTATTCGGTCAAAATACTGAAAATAACTTATTCAAGTTGATTAAAATCGTTTATTTCTCGGCATTAATAGGGATTCTGCAGGTTCCTTTCGTTAGTATAAAAAGTAGTGCTTTTAAAATATTTTTCCCAATTTTATGTATATTGTCAGTAGGCTTTGTCTTCTTAATGGTAGCTGAAGTTATGTTTGCATATATGGCTGCTGCAGAAAGAGGGGAGCGCTTAGGAGTTCCTGGTTTTCAAGGTAGCCTCATTTTTCTTACTTTATTACAAGTTCCTACTATCTTATTTCGCAGAAATCCGGACCTTTTAGATTAATGCCGCTCAAATATAGCCATATTCTCTGGGACTGGAATGGTACATTGCTAAATGATAGCTGGCTATGTGTTGAAGTTCTAAATATACTTTTGGAAGAAATTAATAAGCCTCCTTTGAATTTAGAAAGGTATCGTTCTAAATTTAGTTTCCCGGTAATAGATTTTTATAAATATCTGCAATTTGAAACTGATCCAAAAAAATTTGAATTAATAAGCCATAAATTTATAAATCAATACGAAGAAAGATGGCTGAAAGAGTGTACGCTTCATGCTGAGGTAGAAGACACCTTATTGAAGATTTCTGATATAGGAATCTCTCAATCTATTTTGTCTGCTGCTCATTCGTCCGCACTTGAAATTGGTGTATCGCATTTTAAAATTCAGAATTTTTTTGATAGAATTATCGGGACAAATAATATCTATGCAGAGGGCAAAATTGAAAATGCAAAAAAATGGATGAAGGAGAGTATGCTCAAGCCAGAAGAAATTCTTTTGATTGGAGACACTTCATATGATTACGAAGTTGCAAAAGCAATTGGAGCTAATTGTGCACTGATCCCAAATGGTCATTGTTCTCTTGAAAGACTAAGACATTTAAATGCGGAATTAGTACAAAATGCGCCCGGAATTCTGAACTTACTTAAAGGCTAATTATAAAGTTTTAATAATGATTTTACATATCTAAAAAAGCTAACTTTTACGATTGGCTTTTTTATTTTTCCACTCGCCTGATTCTATCTCTAAATAATCAAAGCGGCTTAGCTGATCATCATTCATGAAATAAACCCACCCCTGAGCCATAAATCTTTCGGTTAAGTCGAATATTGATACCCGAATTCTGTTATATTCATTTGCCGCTTGAATATTTGTCTCATCAAAACCTTCAAGTCTATCTAATTTCTTGAGAACATCTTCGTTTTCAAAACTTAATAAATATCCACGCACCCAAGTTTTTCCGCCCAAAAGAAGACCGGGGTACCAACATTTAAATCATATCCTTCAACAACAACAAACTGATCATTAAATGTATTACTAACGCCCATAGTAAAAACGATATTATTATTAGAATCTGAAACATCTTCCCTCACAAATGATACATGATGCCAAGAATCATCGTTTATATTGAAAGGATCCACATCTAAAATTGAATGGCCACCACTGGTATTTTTTTCCCAGAATCTAAAAGTAGGACCAGTTTGATAAAACATCCATCCAGCTTGATTATCGCTGTTTGCAAAATTATCACTATGAGATAAAATTGTATGTGTGTCATTCTCACTATTGAGCTTCACTAATGCCTCAATAGTATAATCTCCAATTATGCCATTCCAGTTAACAACTTCAACATAGTCATCCATACCGTCAAAATTAAGAGAGTAATCACCATTATTTGGGTATTCACAACTGCCATCATCATAGTTTGCATTTACATTATAATTCAAAAAACCGAAAACTGTACAACCATATATGATTGGTTCACATGATGCATCATCTAAATTTGCATTTACATTATAATTAAATGCCATTATATTAGTACATCCTGAAATTTGGCAGGAGCCATCATCAGTATTAATATCAACATTTATATTTCCAGTTAATGAATCAGAAATGCCATCTCCATTATAGTCGTTAAAATTATCAGCTGTTTCATTTGTACATCCATATATCTTTAACGTCTGACATGAGTCAACATCTGGGACATTTGTATTTTGATTATATTCAACATATGTTGAATAAATACATCCATAAATTAATTCAGTAAAACAAGATCCGTCATCTATTTCTGAAGCGGGATCATAATTATCAGCTAATTCAATAGTACATCCAGTAGAATCACAAATTGGATAATTATTTAAATTATCGGAATAATTCAAA
>CAJWMY010000001.1 GCA_913044165.1 uncultured Puniceicoccaceae bacterium | reverse complement strand
TCCCCATCGAGCCTAAGAGGACAAATAATCCGATTGTCATAAAGACATCATGTATGGTGGCTACGACTGCGCCTACACCATAACCAATTTCAAATCGAAAAGCGACATAAAGCAAAATACCGATTAACGCAAAGCATACAGAAATAAGAGCATTCCACTGAATGCCTTCCGAAACAGATGCACCTATTTGATTTATGCCTTCTTCAACAAAATTTGCTTTTGGATAGGCCTCTTGCAAAATTGCCAATGCAGCTCTGCTCTGATCAAAACGTGACTGAATTTTTAAAACATCTTTATCTTGCCCAATAAGTTTTTGATAAACTACTTTAATTTCGCCAATATCTTCTAGGCCTTTTGTATTTAATAAAGTATCCGTATCAATTGATTCAGTGTAAGCGACTGTCATCTCATCACCTCCCGTGAAATCAATTCCCAGGATTGATCCTCTTTCTTGGAATACATTGAATACTCCGACCAAGACAATAGCCCATGAAAGAAGGAAGGCAGGCTTCCTGAATTTAAAAAAGTCAATCTTCTGCCGTGGCAAAAGATTTAATCCAAGCAAACTCTTAAATCCTAATTTAAATACAAAAAAGTCTGCCAAAGCACGAGTAACAAAAAGTGCGCAGAAAACTGAAGCTATAATTCCAATTGCCATAGTCAGGCCAAACCCTTTGACAGGCCCCGTCCCTAACCAAAATAATATCAATGCTGTGATTAACGTAGTTACATTTGCATCTAAGATTGTAGAGATAACTTTTTGGAACCCGTTATTTAAACTGGATTCAGCCGACTTGCCTAGCCTGAGCTCCTCTCTAATACGCTCTAGAATTAAGATATTGGCATCAACCCCCATCCCTAGTGTTAAGACCAAGGCAGCAACTCCGGGCAAAGTAAGGGTCGCCCCAAGGCTAGCTAATATACCTAAAACTATGGTCACATTAACTAAGGTAGAAAGCACGGCAATAATACCACCAAAGAAATAGTAAAGAATCATAAACCCAATTACTAGAAGACTGCCTAATTTTACCGCATTAAATGAACTATCTCGGGTATCGGAAGCTAATGTAGGGCCAACCTCATACATTTCATCAACAACGAGTTCAACAGAAAGTGGGTTATTTAAAACATTAGCTAAATCAATAGCCTCCCTTTGGGAGAAGCTTCCTGATATTTGAGCATTTTTTGATAAAGGCTCATTAATAATAGGTGCAGAATATAAAGTACCATCTAGAACAATTGCAAGTGGCTGATCAACTAACTTTTCGGTAACTATTCTAAAGCGTTTGGAACCCTCATCAGTCATTTCTAAATTAATCTGAAATCCTCCGGTTTGAGTCTGAGAGACAAAAGCGGTTTTAATGATCTCACCTGTTGCTTCAGGAATCTTTTTTACAAAACGCTCTAACTCATAAACCTCACCTGAAGCCCTATCCTCGATGACTTCAATGAGAACTTCATAACCAACTGGATAATTTCCAACCTCTGTGGTCCCAGGAACTAAACTTGGATGTACTTGTTTAAATTCTAATCGCGCTGGCTTTTTTAATGCATCAATTACTTCAGGATTATCTTTAGTTGAAAGCCCTGCAATTTGAATTTCTATTGCATCGTCACCAACGGGCCGAATAATTGGTTCTGCGACACCCATACCATCTAGCCGACCACCCATAATATCAATAGCATCTTCTAATTGTTCGGCTCTTTCAATGTTACTAATGGATTCACTCGTATCCTCATCTAATTTTAATGTAAATCCAACGCCCCCTTTTAAATCTAAGCCCAACCTTAAATTACTTTGGGATTCGCTAAGTAAATATTTCAATAAAATAGAGTTTCGCTTGTCCTGATTTGGAATATCTTTCAAGTTAATTCCCGGGAAATAACTAGCGTAATTAATTCCCGATTCCCTCCCCATATCTCTAAGGGCAATAAACAATGTTGGTGAATCACCTCGCTTTACTCGCTCTTTGCCTTCATTGATTATTTCCTCAAATACTTCTATTTCAGCTGTAGCTTGACTTTCAATAAAGCTATCAAAAGGCCTATCTTGTAATGGGGATATACTTGCATAACTCCACCAAAGAAGTGAGCTAATAAAGGCAAGTTTCCAAAGTAACTTAGTTGTCATTAGTATTATATTTTTAATTACTCAGCCTCAACTTTTTTAGAGACGAAATTCTTTGCTAATTCAATTTTTGTATTATCTGCAACTCTAAGAATTAAACGATCATCCTTAACATTAGTGATTGTTCCAAAAATTCCTCCAGAAGTGACAATAATATCTCCAGATTTTAATTCCTTAAGCATTGCCTCATGGGCTTTTTGGCGTTTTCTTTGTGGTCCAATTAACAGAAACCACATACCTGCAAATAATAAAATTAGAGGTAAAAATTGTGAGAAAATATCGGCAGATCCAGTAGCTTGTGCAAAAAAATGTTTCATAGTAAAAATAATTAATCAATCATGTTTAGGTTCGATAAAGTAAATAGTGGAGACTAGGAAGTCATTTAGCTTTAAAAAGTTCAAGCATTGACTAAAACTAAGAAAAAAATCTTTTCAACTTCAAACTATTCTCAAAAAATAAATTTTTACCTTATGGAACGCCTAATATATTGGATTGAAGCTGCGCGCCTTAAAACATTATCTGCTTCAATCACTCCGGTTTTGATTGGCTCCTCTTTAGCCTATAACCAAAAGAACTTTCAATTTTCTGTTTTTTTCTATTGTTTATCCTTCGCCTTGCTCTGCCAAATTGGAAGTAATTTTGCAAATGACTATCTGGATTTTGAAAGAGGTGTAGATAATTACCGCAGAAAAGGTCCCCGAAGAGCCGTTTCCAGTGGACTTATATCACTTGAGGCAATGCGTATCGCATCAATATCAATATTAGTGGTAGCTTTCTTAACCGGACTATTTTTAATACCATATGGAGGGTATTGGTTAATCATTATTGGTGTTGCTAGCACTTTTTTTGCTTGGTCTTACACCGGAGGCCCTTATCCATTAGCCTATAACGGACTCGGAGATATTTTTGTTATTTTATTTTTTGGCCTGATTGCAGTTTCAACAAGCTTTTATACACATACTGGGACTATTGATATACTAGTTATTATCAATGCTTTAGCTTGTGGGTTTATGGTCAATAATTTACTAGTTATAAATAATATTAGAGATCGTGAAGGAGATTCGTTTGCTGGCAAAAAAACTAGTGTTGTTCGATATGGTAGTTTATTCGGGAAATATTTAATACTTACTTCTTGTGCATTAGGTAGCTTAGTTTCTGTTGTTAATGCAATTATTTTAGACTCTATTTTCCCCCTAATCGGAGTCGTTTCAATCCTACTTTGCTGGATGGATCTTAAGAAAATATTAACACTTAAAGAATATGATGACTTCGTGATAATTTTAAAGAAAACGGGATTTTATGTTTTCTTATATGGTATTTCTGTCAGCATTGGATTTATAATTAGATTTTAATGCCTCAATAAATGAAAACAACACTTTTAGTTTTAGCAGCTGGAATGGGAAGCCGATATGGTAGCCTCAAACAACTAGAATCATTTGGGAAAGAAAATAAAACTCTTCTAGATTACTCGATTGAAGATGCAATAAGGGCTGGTTTCCACTCTGTTATCTTTGTCATTCGAGAATCATTTTATAAGGATTTTAAAAATAAGATAGGTGTGAACTACTCCGAACGAATAAACTTAGAATATGTATATCAAAAGATCGAAGATCTGCCTTATTCAATGGACTGCCAAATCAATAGGATTAAACCTTGGGGAACAGCACAGGCTATTTGGTCTGCAAGAAATTTAGTAAAAAATCCTTTTGCGGTAATCAATGCTGATGACTTTTATGGGAGAGATGCTTTCAAAAAAATGCAAAAATTCACCGATAGCATATCATTAGATAAAAATGCTGCTAAAGTAGCTGGACTAATGTGCTATTGCTTAAAGAATACACTCTCTGAAAATGGATTTGTAAATAGGGGTATATGTAAGTTAAGCAAAAGTAGCACTTTGGATAGTATTGAAGAATTTACGAGGATTCAAAGATCAAAAAATGGAAAAATCAATGGCGTCAAACAATCCGGGAAAACTGTTTCTCTACAAGAAAGTGCACTCGTCTCTATGAACTTTTGGGCATTCTCCCATGAAATATTTGATGAAATTGAAACTTATTTCGCTTCATTCCTAAAAAATAAATTAAATGATAATTCTGCTGAATTTTACATCCCTAGCCTTGTTGATTTACTTATTAAGGATAACAAATTAACCTGCAAAGCACTAGTAACTTCAGGTCATTGGTTTGGGATAACTCACGCTGACGATAAAGCTAAAGTCGCTGAAGAATTGTCTAAGATCAGAAATAGCTTAGAATACTTCGATCTTTAAATGATATTAAAGCGAAACCTAATCCTCTTTTTTTTCTGCTATAGGTTGCTTAGCTGCTTTCAATAAAAATTCCATTACATTCTCTTCTCTCTGAATAACAACAGGGGTAAATTGATCGATATAAGTTTTAAATACCGCACTTGGTAAATCAGTTATATGGCAAATAGGCATCTCGCCAATAGATATAATTGTATCTCCTACCTTTAAACCGCTTTTTTCTGCTGGCCCTAATTTTGTTAATTCTGAAATACGAACATTATGAGCATCTTTATGAGAAATATTTTCAGTAACTTCTATCCCTATCCAGCCTCTTAGAGAACTGCCTTCTGTCATTAAATCCTCTTTCACTCTTGCTAAGGAACTTGTGGGCAAAACATATGAACCATTCATTTCAGGAACAGAGGCAATAGTCATACCAATCAATTGACCATGACGATCAAAAACTGGACATCCCCCTTGTCCAGAACCCGCCGAGATTGAGGTTCTTAGATAGGCAGTGGGGAAAATCTGATCTCCAAGTTTTTTATCTAAGCCAGAAATAATTCCAACATTTGGACTTACTGAAAAATCTAAAGGACAAGATAATGAAATCACAAATGAACCTAAAGGTAAATCCTTATGGTCTTGGGGAACAGGGACAACACCAAATAGCTCGGGCTTTTCTAATAACCTAAGTAGTGAAATATTGGTCAAAGGATCATGGCCAATAGCCTCTGCCGGATAATGATTGCCCTTATATTCTACTCCAATTCGATTTGAGCCCAAAGCCCTACTAGCATTCACTAAAATATGCCCCTCTTGAGTTATAAAAAATCCAGTACCCACGCGGAGAGACAATTTTGAAGGCTTTCCCTCCATGCCTTCTTTACGAAATGCTCCCTTAACTCGAACAATAGCAGATTCATATTTTTCAATAATCTCAAATATATTCGACTGAAGAGAATTGTCCATTTCCGCAGAGAAAGAAATTGAACTTAATACTAAGCTAAATAAGTATACAAGAAAGACCAAAAAAAACTTTAAATTGCTAACTCTAATCATTCAATGAAAGCAATTTAAAAAGCAAAATTTGCTAATTGAGGATAAGGATTTAAATACTTCTTCGTAAACTCAACAGAATTGACTAAGGAGTCTGAATAATCCACTGCATCTCCTATAATAACAGGTATTGCATCACTAGCAAACTCGATTGCTTCGCTTTTATTAGCAATAGATATAATTTCAACGCCGTAATCTTTGTCTAATTTTTCATCTTCAACCACTGCAAGAAAGTCATTACTTGATGCAGATATCTCAGCTCTTTTTTTATTAATTTCAGCTAATTCTTTAATGCTTTGAGATTCAACTGAAATTACTTTGCTGTCGGTAGCTATAATTGATCTATCCTCTATAGAATCAATTTGTAGGTAGAGAGCAATACATGATAAAATCAGAAATACAGAGGCAGTAGCAACCATTTTACCTAGCCATGACTTGTTAAGATCACATCCAAAAGATGCATGATTTATAGATAAAATAGCACTAATCTGATTATTAATTAACCTCAGAATAGACCGATACCAAGAAATATCCTTAATGCATGTTTGCAGGGTGCGCCTTTTTAACTGCTTATCAAAACGACGCCAAAATTCAGAACTTGGTTGCTCGGCTTTTTTAAGCTTTAATAGATCTTCTAATCTAATATTTGAATTTTTTTTATTCATTTTATTGAATATATTCCTTTAAATAAATTTGTAACTCTTTTTTAGCATAGTGTAATCGCGATCGAACAGTGCCTTCGCTAGTCTTCACAATTTCTGCAATATCCTTATGATTCATCCCCTCAACTTCGTGCAATATTACTACTATTCTATGTTTAGGAGACAATTTTTGAAGCGCATCGTTCAATTTTTCTTGGATTTCAGCAATTAAAATTCTTTTCTCTGTCCTATTTTTTGAGGTTAAGAACTCAATAATTTCGCTTCCAATAAGCGTCTCATCGATACTTTCATAACTAACAAAGCGTTGTCTTTTGGATTTCTTGATAAAGTTTATACTTGTATTTGTTCCAATTCTGTAGAGCCAAGTAAAAAATGAAGACTTCCCCTGAAATTGCTTTATTGATTGAAATGCTTTAATAAAAACTTCCTGCGTAATATCTGAGGCATCTTCCGAATTCCCTATCATATTATAAATCATTGAGAAAAGTGGATTCCTGTATTTTTTTACAAGATTGTCATAAACCGAAACATCCCCATTTTGTACACGTTGTACCATAGCCCAGTCCAAATCACGCTCGGATACCTCTAAATTATTTACCTTAGCAAGACTGCTAGAAATAAAATTTTTTCTTATGGCTTCGCTCATATTAATATTCTATTAGAAATAAATTAAAAAAAATTGCAAAAAAAAAGATTTGCCAACACTACATTTAATTTGAACCTCAAGTTTACTATCCATAGTACTAATGAGTATTAAATCAATCAACTAAAGAATTAATAGTTTAGAAATAAATATGACTAACCCAAGAATAGTTATTACAGGTGTTGGACTTACCTCTCCTAATGGAAATTCCCTTCTAGAATTCCGAGATAACTTATTAAAAGGGAATGCTAATATTCAAGAGATTGAAATGCGCTACATGGGGAAAGTCCCTGCAGGTGTATGTGATTTTGAGGCTACTAAATATCAATCCAGAAAAGAACTTAGAGTTGGAACTCGTGCTGGCAGCATCGCAATTTATGCTGCGAGTGAAGCGTTAGCAGATAGTAGAATTAACTTTGAAGCCTTCCAAAAAAATCGTATAGGTGTCTACGTCGGTACAACAGAACATGGCAATGTAGAAACTGAAAATGAAATCTATAATATATCAAAATTTAATTATGATACACGATATTGGACCCATCACCATAATCCGAGAACTGTAGCAAATAATCCAGCTGGAGAAGTTACTATTAACCTTGGGATAACAGGTCCACACTACACAATAGGAGCTGCTTGTGCTGCAGGAAATGCAGGCCTTATTCAAGCAGTACAAATGTTAAAGCTTAATGAAGTTGATCTAGCATTAGCTGGGGGTGTAAGTGAAAGTATAAAAACATTTGGAATATTTGCCGGGTTTAAAAGTCAGGGTGCCTTAGCCAAACACAAAAATCCTAATTGTGCTAGTCGCCCTTTTGACAGATATAGAAATGGTATTGTTGTTTCTGAAGGTGGATGTATTTATACTTTAGAACGGCTAGATGATGCTTTAAAAAGAAAGGCTCCCATTATAGCAGAAATTATTGGTTATTGCATGAACTCTGATGCAAGTGATTACGTGCTACCAAATCCTGTTCGGCAAGCGGAGTGCATGCGAAAAGCTATAAAATCAGCTAAAATAGAATTAGAAGATGTTGACCTCGTTAGTACTCATGCCACTTCTACTCCCCAAGGAGATATCCAAGAATGCACAGCTATTAACGAAGTGTTTAAAAGTTGCCCAACAACGTACGTCAACAATACTAAAGGGTTTATTGGACATGCTATGGGTGCAGCTGGGGCATTAGAACTAGCTGGAAACTTGCCTTCTTTTCAAGATAATATGATTCATCCAACGATAAATATTGACGATTTAGATCCGGAGTGTGCAATTAAAAATTTAGTTATAAATCAATCCCTAAAAGTTGACTCTGTAGATATTATTCTTAACAACTCTTTTGGTATGCTAGGAATTAATTCAGCTCTAGTATTGAAAAAATTTAATGATTAGTCAATTTGTACACAATAATTTTATGACCGCAGAACAAGTTAAACAAATCGTAATAGACATCATCAATGAAATTGCGCCTGATGAGGATACTTCTGATCTTAAATCTGAAGTTAATCTGAGGGAGCAGATGGACTTAGATTCAATGGACTTCCTTGACATTGTCATGGAACTTCGAAAACAGCACGACATTGAAGTCCCTGAAGAAGATTATCCTAAACTTGCATCGCTTGACAGTTGTGCGGACTACTTGACGCCAAAATTTAATACTTAAGTCAATTGAATGGCTCAGTGAGCACTTCTACTAATATACCTGAGAGCCCCATCAAAGATTCTAAATTAAACGGAAAACATTTTAATTGTGTCATCATAGGAGCGGGTATGGCAGGCCTAGCTTCTGGAATACGACTAGCACTAGCCGGGAAAGAATCTCTTATACTAGAGCGGCACAACGCTTCTGGGGGCCTTAATTCTTTTTACAGCATAAAAGGCCACAAATATGATGTCGGCTTACATGCCATGACAAATTACGTTCCTAAAGGAACAAAAGGCACTCCATTAACTAAACTATTACGACAATTAAGAATTCCATATGATGCATTTAATTTATATCCTCAGTTGCAGTCGAAAATCCATTTCCCTGAATGTTCGCTTTCTTTTAGTAATGATTTTAAATACTTTGAGTCAGAAATTGCAGAGAATTTTCCGAGCTGTATTGATGGCTTTCACAAACTAGTTGCATATATACAAAGCTACGATGCATTTAATTTAGAAAATATAGCTGTATCTACTAGAGAGGTGCTTAAAAGCTATTTTAATGACCCATTACTTACCTCCATGCTCTTATGTCCTACGATGTATTATGGAAGTGCTACTGAAGATGACATGGACTTTTCTCAGTTTGTAATCATGTTTCGCTCACTATTTTTTGAAGGATTTGCTCGACCAATTAATGGTGTTCGTACAATTATAAAAGCATTACAAGATCAGTACCGCTCGCTTGGAGGCATTAGGAAAATGCGTTGCGGAGTCTCAAAAATTATCTCAAAGAATAAACGCGTTGAGGCACTAGAATTAGATGATGGTTCTATAATTACTGCGAACAACGTAATCTCTACTGCAGGATTTAATGAAACCTTAGCGCTTTTCGAACCATTAAAGGCTAAAAACATAAACCAAAATAATGTTGGAAAATTAACCTTTACTGAGACGATCACTCTTTTAGATAAACAACCCAAAGAATTTGGATGGAATGATACTATTATCTTCTTTAATCAATCAGAAAAATTCTCTTACAAAGCGCCCAAGGATAAATTAGCTGACCGAAATAGCGGTGTCATCTGCTTTCCAAATAACTATGACTACTCAAACCAAGCAAATCTTGAATATGGTATTTTGAGAATTACTGCCCTCGCGCACACTGAAAAATGGTTTAATTTACCCGAAACTAACTATCAGTCCGAAAAAGCTATATGGTATGATCGATTACTTGAAACTGCTCTTGATGTACTTCCAGGACAACCGAAAAGTCTTAAAGGAATTCAAAAACGAACTATTGCAAAAGATATGTTTACCCCGAAGACTGTAAAGAAATTTACTGGGCATATTAATGGGGCAATCTATGGATGCCCAAATAAAATAAAAGATGGTCAAACATCGTTAGAAAATCTATATATTGCCGGAACCGATCAAGGTTTTCTAGGAATTGTAGGAGCTATGCTAAGTGGGATTTCAATTAGCAACCGCTATTGCTTAAAAGACTAATATTTTATTACCCTGGAGGCCAATTTAGCTTCCGTCCTCCAAGCAAATGGACGTGTAAGTGTGGGACAGTTTCTCCTCCATCTGACCCATTATTGATAACAATCCTAAAGCCATTTCTTAAATTTAAAGAAGGCTGCTTTGCTAAGGATCCCGCGGTCTTGAGTAGATGCCCGAGAAGATCTACTTGGTCATCCTCTACTTCTTCAATGCGAGGTATATAGAATTTAGGAATAATTAGAAGATGCGTTGGTGCTTGTGGCTCAATATCGTGAATTACAATACAAAATTCATCCTCATACTCAATCTTAGCTGGGATTTTTCTAGAAATAATTTTTTCAAATACAGTGTCCATACTTATTAAAATATTAGAAGATTTAAATTTTGCTTTTCAGAACTTTTCTTTAAAATATAAGATTCAATCCAATTTTTTAAATCACTGAAAGCATCTTGGTGCTTTTGTGTCCAATAACGATCTTTCTGGTGGATTACTTTTCGTATTCCGGTAACTATAAAAATTGCTTTTTCGAATCCTGAAAGATGCAACATTCCTTGATTAAGCTTCATGCGCATCCAAAGATACTCTGGAACTTCTGTAGCTGGGATGTGCCAGTGGTGTACTCCAATATCTCTATTTTGGGGTGGTCCAAAATAAAGCTCTAGCAATCGATCTATTCCTTGGAATAAAGTATTTTCTTGCTTGTCAAAAATATGCTTATCTGATGCCTCATTCTCAATACAAAGCATCGCTTTTCGGACATTCTCTACTTGCTCAATATCTGGCTTTCCTATCTGTGCAAGCAACTCATTAATTACTTTAAGTTGATAGATTTGATTTATTTTCACCATTTTTATTTTAGATATTTTATTTCTTTAGCAAATTCAGCAATGTCTCGAAAGTCTTTATAGACTGATGCATAACGTACATATGCAATTTTATCTAGAATTTTTAGCCGTTCCATAATCAAATCCCCTATGACCTTAGCCGGAATTTCTTGGTCGTATGCTTTATCTAATTCTGCTACTACTTCTGATATTAAAAGTTCAATTTGCAAACGTTCAATCGGTCGTTTTTGAACAGCTTTTCTTAAACCATTACTCAATTTATTCCTATCAAAATCTTCTCTTCTGCCATCGCGTTTAACTACCTGCATCTCCGATCGCATAACCTCCTCTGTAGTATTAAATCTGAAATCGCACTCTAAGCATTCTCTACGCCGGCGAATTGTCATTTCGCTTTTGCTTAAACGAGAATCAATTACTTTATTATTTAAGGATCTGCATTTAGGGCATAACATTGTTCAATTACTTTTACAAAATTACAATTTAAGAAAGTTTTTTAAAATATGCATTCCTTTTTCTGTAGCGATTGATTCTGGATGAAACTGCACCCCCCAAATAGGAAATTCTTTATGCGCAAGGCCCATAATTTCTCCCTCTGCAGTTTCAGCTGTGACAGATAAACATTGTGGTAAATTGCTTCGATTGACAATCAAGGAATGGTAACGAGTACACTCCAAAGGGTTTGGCAATCCATTAAAAAGATCTGTATCTTGATGGTAAACAGGTGAGGTTTTGCCATGCATTAAATGGCTAGCTTGTATGACTTCTCCCCCAAAATATTGACCAATCGCCTGATGCCCTAAACACACTCCTAATATTGGGATTCTCCCCGCAAATGCTTCTATCATTTTGAGACTCACTCCTGCTTCATTAGGAGAACATGGACCAGGCGAAATCATTAAACGCTTTGGCTTTAAAGCCAAAGCTTCACTCGTTGTGATTTTATCATTTCTATAAACTAATTGATCAACCCCTAGTTGCCCGAAATATTGAACTAAGTTGTATGTGAACGAATCATAATTGTCTATAACTAAGAGCATAAATTTTATCTTATTTATTTCCTAAAATATTGGCCACTTCCTGAACATCCTTATCTCCTCGTCCACTTAAATTACAAATTAGTAATGACTTTTTTGGGAGTTCTTGGGCTCTTTTAATCGCGTATGCAATTCCGTGTGCTGTTTCGAGAGCAGGAACTATGCCCTCAGTTTTGCAAAGAGTTTGAAATGCATTTAACGCTTCATGATCACTCGATCGATCAAAATCAATACGTTCTAGATCTCTATAAAAAGCGTGCTCAGGTCCAACCGCAGCATAATCAAGGCCTGCTGAAACTGAATGCGTCGCATCAATTTGGCCCTCATCCGATTGTAATATCCATGTCTTTGCACCTTGTAGTATACCAAGCCTCCCGCCAGCAAAACGAGCTGCATGTTCGCCACTCTTTATCGCTCTTCCTCCAGCTTCTACTCCAGTTAATTTTACTGAACTATCTTTCAAGAATGCAAAGAAAAGGCCTATGGCATTTGAGCCCCCCCCCACACATGCACAAACTTCATCTGGAAGGGATCCCTCTTTCTCAATAATTTGTCTTCGGGCTTCTTCTCCAATAATTCGATGGAAATCTCGCACAATCATTGGGAAAGGGTGTGAACCTAACGCTGATCCAATAATATAATGGGTACTCCGAACATTAGTTACCCAATCCCGCATCGCTTCATTTACTGCTTCCTTAAGAGTCCTCTGCCCCGCAGATACACTTCTAACCTCTGCACCACATAGGCGCATTCGAAAAACGTTTAGTGACTGTCTTCGCATATCTTCTTCGCCCATATAAATCACGCACTTTAAACCTAATTTTGCACAAATAGATGCTGTGGCAATTCCATGCTGACCCGCCCCTGTCTCAGCAATGATCCTCTTTTTACCCATTCGTTTTGCTAAAAGAGCCTGACCAATTGCATTATTTATCTTGTGCGCGCCCGTATGTAATAAATCCTCTCTTTTAAAATAAATCTTAGCACCCTGACATTTATCTGTAAGCCTCTCTGCAAAATACAAATTAGTAGGCCTACCTGCAAATTCTTTCAAATAGTGCTTTAATGTATTAGTGTAATCTTCGTCTTTCTGCGCCTCTCTATACGCTTCGTTTAACTCGAAAAGAGGAGTCATTAATGTTTCAGGAACATACATGCCACCATAATTTCCAAAATGACCACTCTCCGATGGCATATTCTCAGGATCAAACGGCATATTAGTCGTACTCATTATTGAATTAATAAAAGGTCAATTTTTCTTAAATTTGTCAACTAGTGAGATGTAGTTTAAATTTTTCTATGTCTTCAAGTGTATCAATCCCTAGACTCTGTTCATTGGAAATTTCAACATGTATAGATTCACCATTTTCTAAAACCCTTAATTGCTCGAGGCATTCAAAAGATTCTAGAGTGCCTTGATTCATTGATACAACACTTTTAAGAAAGCTTGCTTGATAGGCATAAATACCAATATGCTTGAAGCACTTATTATCTTGTAGCCAATCTGTTGCTATCGTTCCTTTCAGGTCACGAACGTATGGAATTGGGGAACGAGAAAAATATAAAGCTTGCCTATTTTTTCCTACCACAACTTTTACACAATTTGGGTTATAAAAATCATCAGGATTAACAAATAAGCTTGCTAAAGTAGTCATTGAATGGCCAGCCTCAATACTACTCGCTAAAAGCTTAATTTGAGACCTGTGAATTAATGGTTCATCCGCTTGGATGTTGATTACGACATCTGCCCTTATTGATTTATTGGCTTCTGCAATTCGATCTGTTCCACTTAAATGCTTTTTATTTGTCATAATTACCTCATAACTAAAAGTTTTGAGACAATCCGCCAATTCTTTAGAATCAACTGCGAAAAATAAAGGGAACTCCGGAACCTCTAACCTAATTCGATCAGCCGTCCAAATAATTAATGGTTTTCCTTCAACCTCATAGAGCAACTTTCGCTTGAGGCGAGAAGACTCTAATCGAGCGGGGACAATAATTGTAGGCTGTTGACTCATTCTATTTAAATCTAAATAAAATCCTGTATGAATAAAGTTATAAATGCCATACAAGCTAAAAAACTTCGAGAAAAAAATCCTAATATCACTTTTCTTGATGTACGTGAGGAATTAGAAGTAGTTATAGCAACTATTTCTAATTCAATGCATATTCCATTAAACTTACTTACTGAGAAAATTGATCAAATACCCAAGGACTATCCATTAATAGTCTACTGTCATCACGGCATAAGGAGCCAGCAAGCAGTAAATTTTCTTTTAGCTAACGGATTCAATCAAATAGCTAATTTAAACGGTGGTATTAATGCATGGTCAATTGAAGTTGATCCTTCTATACCAACTTACTGATTAATCTCATTCATTAGCATTAAAGCTTTGAATTGGTTCTAAAACAGGCATAAAAAACTCACCTCGTAAAACGCTTTCACTCTGGCTCAATTCCTCTTCTACTTTTTTTAAAATATTAGCTTCCTCAATTTCTGATTGTGGATAATCATTGGGGTTTTCAAATTGATCGCGCCTTCTATTATACTGATCAAGAAAACGGGAGTCTGACGGCGTCATTATTTGTGGCTCTACTTTAAAAAATTCTCCTTTTGCCAAAGCTTTGATTTTGTCTTTAGGATTTAATTTAAATTTACTACCATTAATAGAATCAAATTGTAATGTCCCTTTGAAGCATATGATTGTGATAATCTTTTTTTTGGAATCTTGTAAGTATTCTACATCAATTGAAAAAATACCTTCCTTGCACTGAATTTTACCCAAAGCTGTTTCTATAATAATTAATGCTTCTTTACCTATAACTTTAGAATCAATAATCATCCTCCCTTGACCCAAAAAGATCAAGTTGCGAGTTAAAATATTTTCTGTATTTAATACTTTTTCGGACCAACTATGTTCAAAGCGGTCAATGGAAAATGAACCTGGCCCAACCCACTGAGCCATAATACCCGTACTCAATCTAAAAAAAATAGATCCTTTAATTTGACTGCTGAAAGAACATAAATCGCTTAATTTATAGGGGACATCAGCGTTCTCTTTAATTGGATCTAAAGATCCATACTTTTGAATTGAGATATTGGGATTTATATAATCCACCTGAAAAATTCCTCTTTTCCACTCTAATGAAAAAAGATTCCCGGAAAAAGTATTTAGAATAATAAAAAAACTTAAACTATAGCTTATGAATACCTTCATTAAAGAGATAATTTTCGGGATAATACTAATGCATCAGATTGATTAGGCCTTATGCTTAAGGCCTTATCTAAAAAAATTTGAGCTTCTTCATAGCGCTTATTCGTCTGGTAATAATAGAGAGCCATAAAGAAATTTACATCAAAATTATAAGGGGCAAAATCGAGAGCGCGCTTAAAGGCAACTTCTGCCTCATCACTTTGGCCTAGGATGACGAGACTGATTGCATAACGCAACCAAGTTTTCCAATACCGCTTGCTAGCTTTAAGTGCATTTTCTGAAATGCCTAACATTTTCGATGGGTAAGAGGCATATTGGATTGAATTATAATTATAAAGCTCATTTAAAAGCTCATTTTTTAAAAGCCATGCATCTATATTATGATCATTACTTAGAATAGATCTATCAATAAGCCCGCCGATTTCTCGATCTAATAATCGGGCATCATATTCATTTGCAGAAAAAACTAAGGCCTGAAAGTCTGATTGAGCCTCTTCTAAGAGACTTTGAGATTTAAAAGTTTTCAAGCCATCATACGTAAATGAAAGTCCTAGGATAACACTACATATAAGAAATATATAGCGACTAACCAATTCTTTTAGAATAAAAAAATCATCTACATTAAAATTTAAAATATAAAAACCTAAAACAAAAAAACAGATAAAAAGGGGGGTATCTACTAATGAATGAACGAAGCCAGCAAAAAAGAAAGTGTAGATTATAGAGAAAACAATTGATAGATAAAATCTACTTAAGGGTATCTTTTTCTGGCGATCTACGAATTCCCAATGCTTTATTGATTTGAATTTATTCCATTGTAATTTTGTGTGTTTAAATAAAGGAAAACCTAATAAAATTACACCTATAAGACCGAGCTCAGAAAAAATCAATAGGTAGAAATTAGAGGGGCTATTTACAATAAGAGGCAATTGGCCTACTTGGATAGAATGAAACTTTTCAGCAAACCCATCTAGACCCACTCCGATAATAAAATTTTTAAGAATTAATAATAGACTACAAACAAGTACTTTAAATGAATAGGATTCCCCATTATATTGAAATGGCAAGAAATGATAATCACCAAAAGTGCTAATAAAAAGATAGAATAATCCGTAGGATAATCCCCCAAAGAAAAATGCTACCAGAATAAACCTTATACGCTGAGAAAAATTAACAGATAAAAGGGTACTACTACTAATGATCCCCAAAAAAAGAACCCAATAACCCTGAATATTATGTGCTGAAATGGAAGTAACAAAAGCTAGTAATAAAATGATTCCAAAAACAATTCTTGGGATTATAGACCAGAATTTAAAAAAAACCATAGGAACTAGCCCTGCGATTAAAATAGAATTCAATATAAGATAACTGGTTGAATCTTGAAACAGGCCATGAACAGATTTTTGTATCCCTATTTCGCTTATGTTGCGACCATGAAAAAACTGATCCAATCCAAAGTAAATGTTAATCAACAAAGATAGCCCTATGAAAACTAAAATTGGGATTAAATCTTTTAATTTCTTGATATGATTTGAAATAATCCAAAAAACTATCCCTGCTTCAAAAAAATAGATAAAATGAATATGTGCCCTCCATGGAACTGGAGAAATAAAATTTGCACTCACAAAAATCCATATTAGAAAAGGAGCAAAGACCAAAGGAAACAATGAAACCGCATATCCTTTTTTGTATCTTTTAGGATTGGACTTTAGAAATATAAATAAACCGTGAAGAACTAGAATAAAGCCAAATAAAGGAACGATTATAAGCTGGGAACTAGAGGATGCCCCCCCGAGGGATAAAGACATAAATCCTAGAATAATCGATAACGTTATCAGTATACTTTTATTTAAATACCAAGCTAAAGTCCGCTTTTTCCTTGAAGAAAAATTAGATTTATTGTTAGTTACAAAATCCATCGTTTCTTTTTCGTTAAATTTTTTAGAGGATTATAAATAGAAAACATTACTATAAGCTCAATTTTATAAAAAAAGCCAATTAAATTCATGAAAGTATTTCTATTAAGTTTTGGATTCTTTGTCTTCTTTTCTGTAATTAGCATAAAGCTTTATTTTCTATTTATACCTCTGCCTGGAGTGAGTTTGAATGAACCCATTTCAAATCTTATTCCATCTAAAATTGATGGCTGGACTTACGAGGACTATGATTTAGCTAACTCTGAAGAGTCAAGCGATCGAATTGCCTCATTCTTAAATCTAGATGATTCTCTTTATCGAATATTCAGGAATGGAAATACCCATGTAGGAGTCTATGTCGCATATTGGACTCCAGGAAAGGTTTCTTATCGTTGGGCAGGTGCGCACACACCCGACACTTGCTGGGTTGTAAATGGTTGGGAGCGGTTAGATCGAAAATTCTCTGTTCCGTTTACGGCTAATAATATAACTCTTAAAAATGCTGAATTTGGAGTATATGAAAAAGATAAAAGAATCGAAAATGTTTACTTTTGGCACTTAGTTGGCGGTGAACCTTTTGGATATGCTCAAAAAGAGATTCCCAATATCTTTGGCGCACTCCTTGATATAAAAAAATATGGATTAAATTTAAGACAAGAGCAGTTTTTTATTCGCCTTTCTAGCAATAAATCATTAAAAGACCTTAATTTGATAGATGGCTTTGATCTAATCATGAAAGGGTTGTCTAGGCTAAACTTAGCACACCCCAGAAAAACAGCTATTAAAAAATCTCTCTAGCTGGATTCCCAAAAACGGTACTATGAGAAGATACTTCCTTAATTACAACTGAACCAGCTCCAATTGTAGCCGATGTTCCAACTTTTTTCTTAGGAATTACCCTCGCCCCACTTCCAATAAATACTGACTCTTTTATTTCTACATAGCCAGTGATATCACACTGAGCACTAATTGTGCTCCAACTGCCAATTTTCGCATCGTGCCCTATTGTTGTCATTAAATTTATGGTAACCATTTTACCTATAGCTATATCGCACGTAATGACTACTTTGGGGCAAATTACCGATCCTTGCCCAATCCTACTGCTAGGCCCAATTATTGCTGACGGATGTATAAGTGTTAAAAATTCACACCCCATTTTGATTAGGGGTAGGCATAACTTTTTTTTAAGTAAAGGATTCCCGATACCGCAAATTAGGAAATCTTCACTATTACACGAATAGTCCGCAATTCTAATTACCTCCGCATCAATCGGAAATCCATCTAAGGCTTTGGGATTATCGTCTAAAAACCCTTTGAAAGCATAGTTAGATTCAAGGTCTATTACGTCTGACATCCAATTATATACTTCACGGCCGAATCCACCTGCTCCAACGATATAAATTTGTTTCATATTTTAGTTAAAGTTTTGACTGTATAAAATTGAATAATTGTTCAATTGTTTCAAAGGCTTCTATTTCCGATTTTCTTAATAATATGCCATACTCAATATCTATTGTATCGGTTACAGTTAAAATTGCTAATGAATCCCATTCTTTGAGATCTTTGAAGTTCGTAGACCCATCTATGGTGCCGCTTTCTAATCCGTCTAATGCGTATTCAAAGTGATCGATAAAATTTTTAATCTCCATAAGACTTTACTAATTTAAATAAGATTTAATACAAGCTGAGAATACTGGCTAAATATTAATTGGATTATATTCAACATACTCCAAACAACGAATTTCTGATAAATCTACCAAGCAAGAGCCCCAAGACAAGCCAACTCCAAACCCAGATAAAACGAGACGCTTTTTTGCTTTAGTGCTAAAATTTTCCCCAAGCTCAAAAGCCATTGCACCAGGAATCGAAGCAGAACTTATATTTCCAAAGACCCCGAAAGAAGCAATTGGAAAGCGCTTAAGATCACAACCTAATCGTTTGCCAATATTTTGCACCATGTAACGATTTGCTTGGTGCAACACAAAATAGTCTACCTCACTCTTTTCGCACTTTGCATATTTCAAAAGTTCTTGAATTTCTCTTGGCACAACCTCAATAGAAAAATTAAATACCTCAGAGCCATTCATGAATAAATTTTGCAAGGATCTTACATTGCCTTCATTATCTGTAAATTCTTCTTCTGTCTTTTTTGAGATTGGATTTCTGCTACCTCCAGCAGGAACTATTAAATCACTTGCCCCTGTGCCATCTGAACCCAAACGAAACCAAGAGGTTCTGCCACCTTGTTCTTTTTCAATTAGTGTTGCACTACCTGCATCTCCAAAAAGGGGAGCCAAGGAACGATCTTTAGGATTAACTAAACGACTTAGTGTATCCCCAGCAAGTAATAATATTTTAGAAGAAGACCCATTTGCTATTAATGAAAAGGCAAGCCATAAGCCATAAACAAAACCAGAACAACCTAAACCTACATCAAAGGCAGCACATTGTTTTGAAAACCCTAAGCGGCCATGAATTAAAGAGGCATTACTTGGTTGAGAATGGTCAGGTGTTTGAGTAATAAAAATAATTCCATTAATATCAATCGGACTTAAATCTAGCTTTTTGAATAAGCTTTGTGAAGCAGATTCACACAAATCTAGTGCTGTTACCTCTCTTGGGGCAATTCGCCTTTGATTGAACCCCAAAGTCCTCTTTAGGCGTTCGACTTGCTTGTAATTTCCCCCATATAATTCAATATCCTCTTCAATTGAACGCTTTACTTTTGGAACAACTGTCACTGAGCCTGATATTTTTATATCCGAAAAATTGTTAGAAGGCATAAGTCTAAATTGACAGTAATATCTTTAAAGTAAATCTTGTTTTAAGAAAAATGTTTTACTTTATTCGAAATTTATTGAATAAAAGAAAACTAATTGTAGTAAACTAGTGCACTTTAAAACTCAAAACACGAAAGGTCAATTTTGGATTTAAAATCAATCAAACAAGTCATCGATTTAATGAAACGCTCTGAACTCACTGAATTTGAGTTCGAAGAAGACGGATTTAAGCTTAGACTTAGTAGGCAAACAAATAACCAAGCTGCGCCTATTATTCAAAGTATTGCTCCCGTGTCATCTGCACAACCTATAAGCCCTATTAATTCTGATAGTCTAGCGACAAAGCCGATTGCTAAAGAAGACGACCCAAATGTATCGGTTATTAAATCGCCAATGGTTGGCACTTTCTATCTCGCGCCTTCGCCCGAAAGCCCAAATTTTGTTGAAATTGGCTCAAAGGTAATTTCAGATTCTATAGTTTGTATTGTTGAAGCAATGAAGGTAATGAATGAAATTCAGGCTGAAGCCAATGGTACAATTACAGAAATATTAGTTGAAAACGGTCAATCCATTGAATTTGGTCAGCCTCTATTTAAATACAAAAGAGCGTAAACGCATCCGATGATTAAAAAAGTTCTCATTGCCAATCGAGGTGAAATAGCTCTGCGTATCGTTCGAGCCTGTAATGAATTAGGGATTAAAACTTTAGCTGTATATTCAGAAGCCGACATTCAGTCTCTTCATGTTCAATTAGCCGATGAGGCTATTTGTATTGGTCCTGCAGTAAGCGGGCAAAGCTACCTTAAAGCAGATAGAATTATTGCTGCAGCAGAAATTGCAAATGTTGATGCCATACACCCTGGCTATGGATTTTTAGCAGAAAATGCAGATTTCGCCGAGCAATGCGCTGATTGCAAAATTAAATTTATTGGTCCATCAGCAGATGCCATAACAAATTTTGGAGATAAAGCAAAAGCCCGAAAAATGGCAACGAAAGCAAAAGTTCCTTGTATTCCTGGTAGTGATGGCGTTGTAGAAAATGAAATTAAAGCCTTGGCTGTAGCTAAGAAAATTGGATTTCCTGTTATCATTAAGGCTGTTGCGGGAGGTGGGGGTAAAGGCATGCGCGTCGCTCATAATGCCGTAGCATTTGCTAAAGAATTTAATAGTGCACGAAACGAAGCCAATAAAGCATTTGGCAATGGATCCGTTTATATTGAAAAATTTCTAGAAGCTCCGAGACATATTGAAATCCAAGTTCTTGGAGATCAATATGGTCACGTTATTCATTTAGGGGAACGTGATTGTTCTGTTCAAAGACGACACCAAAAGCTTATTGAAGAAGCCCCTTCTCCATTCATTTCGGAAGAAACTCGAAAAAAAATGGGTAAGGACGCCGTAAAGCTTTCTAAATCCGTAAAATATGAAGGTGCAGGCACCGTTGAATTTTTGGTTGATGCTGAACAAAACTATTACTTCATCGAAATGAATACCCGAATTCAAGTAGAACATGGGGTAACCGAAGAGGTTACAGGCATTGATTTAGTCAAAGAACAGCTCCTTATTGCAGGTGGGGCAAAGCTATCCTACGAACAAAAAGATATTAAATTTATAAGACACGCTATAGAATGCCGTGTGTGTGCCGAAGATCCTGCTAAAAATTTTGCTCCCTGCCCTGGAGAAATCTCTCTATACTACCCTCCAGGCGGGCACGGAGTTAGGATTGATTCCCATGTTTATGGAGGCTATTCTATTCCCCCTCACTATGATAGTATGATTAGTAAAGTTATCACTTATGGAAGAAATAGGGAATTAGCGCTTGACCGAATGGACCGCGCATTAAAGGAATACATTATAAGGGGAATAGCCACCAATATTTCATTTTCCAGGGCTATTATTAAAGATCCAACTTTTCGATCAGGTAAAGCGACCACCAAATACATAGAAGAATTTTTAAAACGAGCACCTAAGAATCTTTACAGCTAGAATTTAATAGTTTAAATGTTGTTATTATGCATAATGAAAACTCAGAAACAAAAATCCCTCTCGTTTCCGAAGAGTCAACTACCCTAGGTGACATTCAAATCAATTTCAATGTTGTTGCAAATATTGTTCGCCTTGCGGCTCTCGAAGTAACAGGAGTAGCTACTGTAGGTGGAGGATTGGTAGATGGTATTGCCGATATGTTTCCTCAAAAAAAATTTGACCGAGGCGTTCGCGTGAAAGCTGATGAAATTGGTGATTATATTATCGATATCAAAGTAATATTAAAATTCGGAGTGGAGCTTGCCCAGGTTGCCGAACAGGTTCAGCACCGAATTATTGAGCAAGTCGAAAAGATGACTAGCCGATCTGTATCAAGAGTTAATGTAATTGTAGATGGCGTAAAAACTACTGAGTCAACTCCTACTGATGATTGGGATGAAACGCATACTGACTAATCTCTTTTGTTACAACTTTTAGGTCATATAGCATTTTATTTATTACTTAATAAACGGACGAAAAATCGATACCTAAATTTAGATAGGATCTCCGATAAAAAATAATATGATAATAATAGATGGCCTCATAAAAATCCTCGGAGAAATTGGGATAACGAATACTATTTTAGCTACTATTATACTGCTAGCTATTACTTGTCTAACGCTTCTTTTTTTAATTAATGTCATTACAGCACCATTTAAGAGGCCTAAATTAATTGCCTACTCAACTGAGAAAGGTTCCGTTCAAGTTAGCCATTCTGCTGTTTCAGATTTAATTCAAACAATCTGCAATCAAAATTCAAGGCTCTCACAATTGAAATCTAAAATTTTTACTCGTCGAAAAAGACTTCATGTTCAAATACGATTACGAATAGAAAGCGGGAGCCATCTAAGAACTATAGAAGAGACAATTCAAAATGATTTAAGAGGTGCGCTTAATACCAGTTTGGGAATTACTGATATTGGTTCAATTGATATAATTGCTACTGGCATAAAAGAATCTAATAACTTAGTTAATGAAATTTCCCAAAATAGAGATAATGGTAGGGAGCTTTAAAAAATAGTAGCCAGTTTGGGAAATGGAATCAGTAAAAAGTATTTTCGCAATTCTTCTCTTTCCGCTCCTTTCTTGCTCAGATTTTGGGATTCATCAAAAAAGTTTAAATTTATTTGCTAAAGATTTTGAAATGGCAAATACATCGGAAAGCCTTACTAAAATGCTCGAATTATACGCATTGGAAGGAATGCGCTCCAAAGACCTTTCTATCCTAAAAACAGCTTTAAGTTTTGAATTAGGTATGCCCATAAAAAGCATTCATTTTGAGAAACTAAATGGTACCCCAGAAGAGACCATTAATTTTGATCATAATGGCCTCTTGTACCAATCAAGTATTATCCCTAGATATAAAATGATAGTGGCTTATCAAACAAAAGAGCTTTTTACATCAAGATTTACAATCGGGAAAGATATAGACAATCAATGGAAAATAGTAACGGCCATCGCTACTAGTAAATAATTAAATTTCCTTTATCCAGCTTGTTGACAAAACTACCAATTCTAATATATATATTTTTAAATGAAAATTATTGCATATTTAAAACCTACCTGTGGTTGGAGTATGGGCGTTCGCGCCATAATGAAAAAATATAATCTTAGCTTTGAAGACAGAGACATTATTAATGACGCCACGCAATACGCTGAAATGGTAGATAAATCAGGCCAACCCTTATCCCCATGCGTCGAAATTAATGACGTGATGCTTGCAGATGTAAGTGGGGAGGAGGTGGAAAACTATCTACTTAGTAACGCATTGGTAAAATCTAACGATGGTATCCCAGACTCACCAATAGATGCACCCTGTACCGATGAAGAACATGAGGCGATGCGAACGAAAACTATCCGTTTCTTCTAATTAGGGATCATTATCGGCATAACCACCCCTTAAAACCGAGTAATAGCTCGGTTTTTTAATCCATTTTATAATTCAGATGACATTTTCTAATAGACATTCAAATTCTTTAAATTAAATTCTAATCTCTTTTGATACTTTTTAATTAATGGTTAATCATTAATACTCATACTTCTAATTTAACTGCTTTTCATGGGTAAAAAATACAGTAAACCACAAAAACAAGGCTTATATGACCCTAAGTTTGAGCATGAAAACTGTGGTATTGGTCTCATTGTAAATATAAAAGGACATAAGTCGCACAGCATTATAAAGGATGCATTAGAAACTTGTGTTAATTTAGACCACAGAGGTGGCTGTGGTTGCGATCCAATTACGGGTGATGGCGCCGGTTTGTTTATCCAGCTACCACACTCTTTTTTTCAAAAAGTTTGCCCATTAGAGTGTGGATTTGAGGTTCCTAAAGAAGGTGATTATGGCGTGGGCTTTGTTTATTTATCAAAAAATAACAAAACTAGAAAAAAACAAGAAACAATCGTTGAGAAAATCATCTTAGATGAAGGATTGAACCTTCTTGGATGGAGAGATGTTCCTGTAAGAAGCGAAATACTTGGAAAAGCTTCCTCTGAATGTGAGCCTCATATGAAACAGTTTTTCATTAAACGAGTTAAAGGGATCGAGCAAGGTCTAGAATTTGAAAGAAAATTATATATAATAAGAAGGCTCTGTTCCCACATCCTTAAATACAAAGAATCTAATAATGAATCTGAATTTTATATAGGCTCTCTTTCGACTCGCACTATGACTTACAAGGGCATGCTAACAACTGCGCAACTTGAGCCTTATTTCCCAGATCTATCGGATGAAGCAATGGAGTCAGCGCTAGCTCTTACACACTCAAGGTTTTCAACAAATACTTTTCCTAGCTGGCCTAGAGCCCAACCATTTCGCTACCTATGTCATAATGGAGAAATTAATACTGTTCGAGGTAACGAAAATTGGCTCCATGCACGTCAAATGCAATTAGCAGGTGAGGTATTCGGGCAGGACCTAAAGAAGATTCTACCAATCATACGTGAAGATGGCTCCGATTCTCAAAAATTTGATAATTGCTTAGAGTTCCTTGTCTTGTCTGGAAGAAGCCTTGCGCAAGCTATGATGATGATGGTGCCTGAACCATGGGAACGCCACAAAAATATGCCCTCCTACAAAAGAGATTTTTATGAATACCATGCATGCCTAATGGAGCCATGGGATGGCCCTGCATCTATGGCTATTTCAGATGGAATTCAGGTTGGTGCTACATTAGACAGAAATGGATTAAGACCCTCCCGCTATTACATAACCGATGATGACAAAATTATTCTTGCTTCTGAAGTTGGTGTAGTTGCTAACGTCGACCCTAAAAGTGTAATTAAAAAAGGACGATTAGAGCCTGGAAGAATGTTCCTTATTGATATGAAACAAGGTCGCATTATAGATGATAAAGAATTAAAGGAATCTATAGCAAAAAAACAACCTTACGGAGAATGGTTAAAAGCTAATCGAATTAATCTTAGTGATTTACCTAAAATTGAATCTGAATTTAAAGATAACTACAATACAATAGAAGATAGGCAGAAAGCCTTTGGTTTTACCTTTGAGGATATTCGTTTTATTATTTCCCCGAGCGCTAAAACCGGCAAGCAGCCACTTGGTTCAATGGGTAATGATGCGCCGCTTGCTGTACTTTCAGACCAACCACAATTAATTTATAATTATTTCAAGCAACTCTTTGCCCAAGTCACAAATCCTCCTATTGATCCAATTCGAGAGGAATTAGTTACTGCCAGTATTTCATTTTTAGGCTCTGAAGGAGATCTAACGAATCCTACTGCGAGATCTTGCAGAATGATTAAATTAGAATCTCCACTTATAGATAATTCACAAATAGCTCAGATTAAGGCAGTTAACGAAGAGGGTTTCAGCGTTAATACATTACCAATCACTTTTCCAATAACTAATTCTGAAGCTATAAATGAAGAATTGTTAAAAGAAGGATTAGACTCTTTGTTTATGTCAGCCGATAGAGCCATTGAAAATGGAGATAATTTACTTATTCTTTCAGACCGAGATGTTTCAGCAAATAAAGCTCCCATACCTACACTATTGGCACTATCTGGACTTCATCAACATCTCATACGAAAAGGAACCCGCACTAAAGTATCTTTAATTATTGAATCCGCTGAACCAAGAGAAGTGCACCACTACGCATTGCTGATAGGTTACGGTGCCGATGCCATCAACCCTTATCTTGCACTTGAGTCCATAAGGTATGCCATTGATAAAAAAGATATTGATATGGATTCAGATTTAGCATGCCATAATTTCCTAAAAGCAAACCTAAATGGCGTGATTAAAACTATGTCCAAAATGGGTATTTCTACTATTGCATCATACCGAGGCGCTCAAATTTTTGAAGCTATTGGCCTCAACCAGAATTTGATTGACGTTTACTTCACTAACACTGCTTCTCGCGTTGAAGGCATAGGGCTTAAAGGTATCTCTGAAGATATTAAAAATCGTCACATAAAGGCATACGCAGAAAGAGATGATAACCGCGATGATGCACTTGACCCTGGAGGCATATACCAATGGCGTTCAGGTGGGGAGAAACACCTACTTAATCCAGTAACGATTCATAAGCTTCAGAAAGCTACACGTCTAGGCGATTATGCCGTTTTTAAAGAATATTCTGAAGTCATAAACAACCAATCTAAGGATCTCTATACACTTCGCGGATTAATGGAATTCAAATTTGATAAATCAAAGGAAATTCCGATTGAAGAAGTTGAACCAGCAGAGGCGATTGTTAAACGATTTAAAACTGGGGCGATGTCTTACGGTTCGATCTCTAAAGAGGCTCATGAAACACTCGCTATTGCGATGAATCGGATTGGAGGAAAATCCAATACCGGAGAAGGTGGAGAAGAAATTGAGCGTTTTACTCGAGATGAAAATGGGGATAGCCGTCGTTCCGCAATTAAACAAGTAGCTTCAGGTCGTTTTGGTGTTACTAGTTTTTACCTAGCTAATTCAGATGAGATACAAATTAAAATTGTGCAAGGGGCGAAGCCAGGCGAAGGCGGTGAGTTGCCTGGGCATAAGGTCCTACCTCAAATTGCTAAAACACGAGGGACAACGCCCGGAGTTGGATTAATATCTCCACCTCCCCATCATGACATTTATTCAATTGAAGATTTAGCGGAACTTATACATGATTGTAAAAATGCGAATCACCAAGCTCGAATTAATGTTAAATTAGTTTCAGAAGTTGGGGTTGGGACTATAGCTGCAGGAGTTGCTAAAGCAAAGGCGGATGTAATCCTTGTATCGGGTTATGATGGTGGTACCGGAGCATCTCCAAGATCATCAATTCAACATGCAGGAGCGCCCTGGGAACTTGGTCTAGCAGAAACTAATCAAACTTTACTGCTTAACGATTTACGATCTCGCGTTGTTGTTGAAACTGATGGGCAGTTAAAAACCGGTCGAGATGTTGCTATTGCTTGTCTACTAGGGGCGGAAGAGTTTGGATTTGCTACAGCTCCACTTGTTACATTGGGCTGTCTAATGATGCGCGTTTGTCACTTAAATACATGCCCTGTTGGGGTTGCTACTCAAAATCCAGAATTAAGAAAGAAATTTATGGGCGGAGCAGATGCTGTAGTGCATTTTATGAATTACGTTGCAGAAGAAGTTCGTGAGATTATGGCAAAACTTGGATACCGTTCCATTAATGAAATGGTTGGGAATGTAGATAATTTAGAACTTAGGAATGCAATAGAACATTGGAAAGCGAAAGGTCTGGATTATAGCAAAATCCTATACCGCCCAAAAGTTGGACCTGAAGTTGGAACTTTTTGCCAAATGAGCCAAGACCACCTTCTGGATAAATGCCTCGATGTAACTCAAATTTTAGATTTGGCTAAGCCTGCCCTCGATAATAGGAAGCCTGTAGAGATCAACCTACCGGTCATTAATACTAACCGTGTAGTTGGCACAATGACTGGTGCAGAAGTTAGCAGACGATATGGCCTAGATGGTTTACCTGAAGATACAATTAAAATTAATCTCAAGGGCTCTGCAGGACAAAGCTTAGGCGCTTTCTGCCCAAAAGGGATGACTTTTAAAGTTGTCGGAGATACAAATGACTATTTAGGGAAAGGTCTTTCTGGAGGTAAAATCATTGTTAGCCCTGACCCAGAATCTACTTTCATAGCTCACAAGAATATTATAACTGGAAATGCTTGTTTCTATGGAGCAACTAGCGGTGAAGCTTATATAGCAGGAATAGCTGGTGAACGATTTTGTGTTAGAAATTCAGGAGTAAAAGTTGTGATTGAAGGTATTGGAGACCATGGTCTAGAGTATATGACTGGAGGCATTGTTATTAATATTGGCACCACCGGCAGAAATGTTGCCGCCGGAATGTCTGGCGGCATTGCTTATTTTTATGATGAAGATAATACACTAACCCGCCACTCAGTTAATCCAGCTATGGTAAATGTGTATAGCCTAATAGAATGCAGTGATGCTGAAATTCAATCAGTAAAGTCTCGGATTGAGACCCATTCAGAATTAACGAAGTCAAAGCGAGGCCAATCTATTCTGAATAATTGGAAAGATTCCTCTGCAAAATTTTTAAAAGTCATGCCTCAAGATTATGAACGCGTTCTTCAAGCACAAGAAAGAGCGAAAGAAAGAGGCCTAGAGGGCGATGATGCAATACTAGCTGCTTTTGAGGAAAATGTTAGAGCAGGTCATTAATTTTTAAACACATAATATCATGGGAAAACCAACAGGATTTTTAGAAGTTAAGCGCAAGACTATTCCTAATCGTACTCCAAAAGAACGATTAAAAGATTGGAATGAAATCCACGAAGATTTTCAAATTAACAATATTCAAGGACAAGGTTCTCGGTGTATGGACTGCGGTACTCCTTACTGTCATACTGGAATTACTCTAAGTAATATGGCAAGTGGTTGCCCAATTAATAATTTAATCCCTGAATTTAATGATCTAGTCTATAAAGGACGTTGGGAGGAAGCTTATTTGCGTCTAAGCAAAACTAATAATTTTCCTGAATTTACTGGCCGAGTATGCCCTGCTCCTTGTGAAGGATCTTGCGTCCTTGGAGTTATTGAGCCTCCTGTTACGATTAAAAACATCGAATGTTCAATTATTGATAAAGCTTGGGAAGAAGGATGGGTTAAACCTAAAATCCCAAAACAAAGAACAAATAAAAAAGTAGCCGTTGTCGGGTCAGGCCCTGCTGGTCTTGCAGCTGCTGATCAGCTTAATAAGGCAGGGCACTCCGTCACTATTTTTGAAAGAGCTGACCGCCCAGGCGGTCTACTAATGTACGGCATTCCTAACATGAAACTTGAAAAAAATACAGTAATGCGACGCGTCCATCTGATGGAAAAAGAAGGTATTAAGTTTCAATGCAGCGTAGAAATAGGGAAAGATATTTCCGCTAAAGAACTTCTAAATAATTTTGACTCTGTTATCTTGTGCTGTGGAGCAACTAAACCTAGAGACCTACCGATTGAAGGGAGACAATTGAAGAATATTCGTTATGCAATGGAATTTCTAGGCCCTAATACAAAAGAAATTTGGGATATTAAAGAAGGTAAATCTAACCAATTTTCTGAATTAGCCAAAGGTAAGCACGTCGTAATTATTGGAGGAGGAGATACTGGCACCGACTGCGTTGGCACTTCGTTAAGGCATGGATGTAAACATGTCAGCCAATTAGAAATTATGCCAAAGCCTCCAAAAGAAAGAGCGGCGAACAACCCATGGCCCGAATGGCCAAAAGTTTACAAAATGGACTATGGCCAAGAAGAAGCTGATGCTGTACAAGGCGAAGATCCAAGACAATATCTTATGAGCGCTAGCAGATTTGAAGGTGATGAAAATGGTAATGTCACTGCAGTACATGTTCATAATATTGAATGGGTTAGCGAAAATGGCCGGTTCATGCCTAAGAAAGTTGAGGGTAGCGAGCATGTACTTAAAGCAGATTTAGTTCTTTTAGCCATGGGATTCCTTGGACCAGAAAATACGATTGTGGAAGAACTAGGACTCGAACAAGACCCCCGCTCAAATATCAAAGCTGAATACGGAAAATTTAAAACATCTGTAGATAAAGTATTCGCTGCAGGTGATGTTCGTAGAGGGCAATCCTTAATTGTTTGGGCAATCAATGAAGGCCGGGCTGTAGCACGTGAATGTGATTATTACTTAATGGGTGCCACTCAGCTTCCTTAATGTATATTTTTTTACTCACTTAAGTCTTCTTAGAAGGTTGATTTCTTCAATATCAATGAAGTCATCTTTACCTTGTCTGCTCAGAGTAAATTGGATCTTTACTTTTTTCGCCTCTAGGGGTGCAATTAATGGTATCTCTAATTGAAGATACTTATTTAAATCTCCATTCGATATTTGAATCAATCTTTTAGATTCAAATTTTATTCCTGCTTTGTTCACCCAATCAATTCGTAATTGCGCGCGGCAATCCGGACTGATCTTGGACTTAATCTTTGCTGTTAATATATAGTCTCTCTCGGAGCCTAAAGTCGATAAGTTATATAATTTGAACATATCTGCATTAGTTATACGCAGACCATTTGTCCGGCCTGCATTCCAAGAAATTGGCTCAATCTTAAATGCCTCAGCGGGTCTAAAAGATATCTGCCAATGCTTTAATTCTGGAATTTTCGGTCCAAGAAAATCCCTTTTTTTAGCATTCTCAAAAGAAGCCTCAAGTGATGGATTTCCGATTTGAGCTCTAAATGAGTCCCTAGCTTTTACCCATTCGTGGCCGATTGAAAATTCTTTTTCATATTGTTTTTTAAATGCCTCTTCAATTCCTGCATTCTCTTTTATAATTGGAACTATACTACATATAATCGGGTCTGTCTGTCCAAGCTTTAAAAAATAACTGAAATGCCCATGCAAAGGATTTTTAATCAACTCCTCTGCTCTGCTAAAATATTTAGACTTGTTCTCTTCTAGGGTTTTTACTTTTTTGATTCCTCCTTTTATTTCTTCATGCGCAATGTAATCAAGCAGACTAATACGCGCAGAATGATACGCATGGTATAATTCCGTTAATTCAAATGCCTCTGAAACTATGACCAGTCTTTTATAATAGCGACTCGATGATTCCACAAGGCTCATGGCCTCTTCGATTTGCGAACGCATTTCTTTTATAACTGACTTTGGGAATAGGCCGATACCTGATTCATCTAAATAAAATTTTATCCATTTCGCATCGCCTTCATTTTTATTTCTATGAGATTCGGCTATCTCATAAAACGCCCTGATTGCATTAGACGCATCCCCAAAAAATTCATCGTAAAATTCATTAAGCAAATAATTCGAATCTAGATGCGCATTCCAAAGTAATTGAGTAGCGAGCCATGCTTTAGGTCCATCTAATCCCCACATCGAAGGTAACTGCGAAAAAAAGACATCCACTCGATTTTTATATAAATATGGTATACTTTCGCTAATCCATTGATTAAATTGCCTCGGATAAGGATATGGTGCTCCAAAATAATAATCCCATGCTCCTAATTTTTGTACCGAAGTTTTTGCCCATCTTTCAATTAATGCTCTATCTTCAATTCGATAATTAGGGTCATGCCATTGTGCCCGATCAGATGTTAAAATAGGCAATATCCTAGGATGTAAAGGCACGTCTGGAGATTGTTCTGACCAGTAATAGGCAAGCATTCCCAAATAGCGATCTTCGCCCTTATCCGTTTTCCATAAGCCTGCTTCATTAAATACCTTGTTGGCAACTTGATTAGCAAACTCGAAAGTTAAATTTGTATAATTAGGACGCCTTCTAAAATAAGTCAAAGGAGATACCACCTGCTCCGTGGCTTCTGTTGTGTCGTATAGAGTATTATCATTAGGAGATATGGAAAAACTTTTTGCTGAAGAATTTATTTTGAAATAATCAATCGCTACCTGCGAGGCTAACTGAACAGCCCCTTTATTAGTGAGATTTGGCTGTGGGTCATAGCCTGTATTTCCTTTAGAAATTACTTTCCTGCCTCCTAACCTGGCAAATATATCAGGTGCTATCGTTTGGTAAATTGGATTAAATATTTTAGCTAAATTATGGTTAAAGGAATAACCGCTAGATAAGCGATTCCTTAATCCATATTCATAATCTGCCCCATATAAATCCCTCATGCTAAAGCTAGGCTCAATTATTGTGCTAGGGAATTCGCAGGCTTCAGGAACTTCGCCTACCCATTCAAAGCCAAGTGGCGAGGGCCAATACCATCGAGCCCCTAGTAGCTCATGAGCTAGATAATATAAGGCATTCGATAAACCTTCATCATTCCGTGCAACAACAAATATTCCTCTCCTTTTAATCTTAACTGAAAATGCCCCTGCTTTTTTAGACTTTAAGTTATTACTTTGCCTTAAATAAATTCCCCTTCCTTTGTCAAAACTTGGTTTTTCAATTTCAAGTAAATAACCCACCCGATAAGCCCACAAAGCATTAAAATCTGCAACTGCTTTTCTAAGTTTAGAGCTTTCAATCGGTTTTTCAATAATAATTGATTCAAGCTCTTTCAATACTGTCCGATTAGAATCATTGACATCCAAAAACCCTAGTCCCACTAGTTTAGATGCAGTAGAAAACAGCAGTATTAAAAAAAACGATACAAATGCCATTAAGAAACGATTCACATTAATATCCTTAACATCCTATCTTAGCTTTGCAATGACTCAAATACCTTCCCCCATTGCTTAGCTAAATAGTCTTGCCCAAACTGTTTATGGGCAACTCGATAGGCATTCTGCCTTTTTTCTAAAAGTAAATTCTTATCCGATTGAATGGTCGAAAGGCACTCTTGAAATCCCACAACATCTCCAGGAGCGACCCACCAACCACAATTAAAACTATTGATTAAATCTACTAAGTCTGAGTTTTCAGGTGCTATCGCCAAAATTGCCTGCCCTGCCATCATAGCACTATATACCTTGCTAGGCATGACAACTTCTTGAGATCCTTCTGACATCGTGACTAAAGCAATCTGAGAAGATTGCATTACCTTAATCCAATCTTCATTTAAAAGTCCACCATTGACTTGTAAGCGACCCCCTAATTCAACCTCGTGCTTTTTCTGGAATAATTCTAAGTCCTTTCGCTTTGGCCCACTACAATGAAATAAAAATTGGAAAGAATCACTAGTCCCCTCATGGAAAGCATCAAAGAGAGTTTTCGATTCATGCATATTTCCAAAATTGCCACAATAAAGAACTCTAATTGATTGACAACATTCTAGCGACTCTAATTTACGGAAAGGAGCTTCGTCTGCGCCCACAGCAATAATTTTACTATTAGGTATACTGCCATGAATCGATTCTACATAGTTCTTTAAGCGTTCGCCCAAAAATATATTGATCGCCGAGCGATTTAAGCTCAGACCGACAAGCCCACGGAAAAATTTAACCCTCAACTGTCCCTCTTTCCACTTTCCCGAATGAATCATAGCTTCAGGAAATAAATCATAGACCAAATGAATTACACGCTTGTTAAAAAAAGTTGATAAAAGTGGCGCAAAAAAAGTATTGGTAGTGACTATAAAAATAGCTTTTTCTTTCTTAAAGTATGAATATATAAGCGTTGCAGTTAACTTTATTGGATAAAGTAAATATTGATTTAGTCTATGGGCTTTTGTCACCCAAAAATTTTTGGATCTTCTATAAGATTTTTCAGATGTCACAAAAGATTCTACAACTAAATGCCCCTCTTCTTCTAATCTATCGATTAATCGTTTGGCGAAACGAGACAATTCAACCGATGAACATAAAAAAATTTTCATTTACTAGTCTTGAAATTCTTTTTGAAGTGTATGGATAATTGCTTGCTTAAGTGAATACGGAGGAATAAACCCAGAACCCTCTAATTTGTCTGCATTGATAATTGATGAGGCACAAAACTTTTTAATTCTTATAGAACTTATTGGTAATTTTTTTTTCAAAATAAACGCCAATAAATCAAACATATACCCCACTAAAATTCCAAGCCCATAAGGTATTTTTATAGATGGGATTCTCTCGCCTTTGAATACATAGATTTCTTTGACTAATGAATTCATTGAGAAATCAGGTTTGTCTGAATAATTATACAGCTCAAATCCTTGAAAGTTTTGATTTATTCTATCCTCAATAAATGAAACAACATTTTTCACATAAGCCATCGATTTTTGATTTATCCCACTACCTATAATCAAAAACTTACCGCTAAAAATTTGTTTAAACAGATTGTAAACATTACCTCGATTATTGGGTCCGAAAATAACAGTTGGTCTAAGCACTAATGAACTATGACTCTTATCCCTATTTACCCATTGTTGCAAAACCTTTTCAGCCTCTAGTTTGCTCTGACCATAATGATTAAATGGTTTTGTTATAGCATTTTCATCAGGTGCTTGCTTTTGATTTAATCCATAGAGTGCGACCGAAGAAGTAAATATAATTTTTTTAATCCCATTTAAGTCCATTGCATTAAGTACATTTTTCATACCCCCTACATTTACATCATAATATAGCGAGACTGGGGAAACATCATCTCTGTGCTCAGCAGCGAGCAAAACAACTAAATCTTGTCCTTTCAACGAATCATTTAATTGGTCTTTATTGCGAACATCTATAACCCTAGTGATAGAGTCATACTGCAAACTCAACTTTTTGTCCAAATTAAGTATAGAATGCTCTTTCTGCAATAAACTGATTAATTCAGTACCAACAAATCCGGACCCTCCAACAACGGCTATATTCATAATTTTCAAGAAAACTTAATTCTCTGCAAATAACAACCTATATTTTTCTTGAATAACAGATACGCTATATTTCTTTTCAGCAGTTATGCGAGCACGGCGTGCTATGGCTCTAGACTCACTAAGGTTATTTTTAAAATATAAAATTTGCTCTGCCAAGATACTAGGCGAGCCAGGACCTACACACCTTCCAATCCGCTCCTCGTGAATAATTTGGGCTACCTCTGAATTAGAATCTACAGCTGCAAGTATTGGTTTTTCAGCTGCCATTAAATTATAAATTCGTGAAGGGACGCTTATTCCTGCCATACCCTCTTTAAAAGATATAATAAATAAATCAGAAGTATTCAGTGCATAATTTAAATCGGAATAGTCTACATAGTCTTCAAATATAATACTATTTAGATCCTTATTTGCCACATACCTAAGTAATTCCTTCTTCCCACTACCTGATCCAAAAAATATAAATTTAATGTCACCTTCATCTTTTAAAATTTCTGCAGCCTTCACTAATGATATTAAATCATGAGTGCGACCATGATTGCCTGAATATTGAACAACAAATTGATCTTCTAATTGATATTTTTTAACAAATTTACATCCTTCTTTATTAATTAATGATATTTTATTTATATCTGCCCAATTCGGTATTATCTTAATTTTTTTATGGTCTAAATTTCGGCATTTCCCCCGAATGAGATCACGCATATCTCTGCCCAAGACAATGATCCTATATGAAGATTGGAAAAGCCAAGTATTTAATTTGGATAGTAACTTAAAAATAAAACTAGATTTTTTAATTAGCCCTAATGGAACGAACACGTCTGGATAAACATCATGTACTAGAAGATAAAATTTTGCTCTTTTAAAGAAACAGATTAACCTTATTAAATAAGGCAGTAAAGGGGGATTAGTTACTACCAAAACCTTATCTGATTTTTTAATTTTAAAAATTGCATGACTAGCTATTGATAGGCTGATTGTGAAAAAATTAATTAATCGGCCTATAATATTTTTAGAATCAAAAGTAGTTGCTAAACAGCGCTTTATTTTTACTCCATGTCTAATTTCCTCTTTTTTAGATCTCACTCCTCTATTATTATAGGTCGGCTGCCCACATAAAACTGATATATCAAATCCATTTTTCGCCAAACCCTCTGCTATACCAGTAAGAAAATAACCTGTAGCATTTTGTTCAGGATAATATAATTCTGAGATGACTAGAATTTTTTTCATAAGATTATTCAATTTACATAACTCACTATTATCCATTATTTGCTAATAATTTATTCACTATATTAATAATCAAATTAGCTCTCTGTTTTGCACTCGGAAAGTTTTTAAGTCTTAAATTTCCTTTTTTAATTAATTGTAATTCTGCATTTGGATTATCTATGAGTGAAATAATTTTATTTACTGCATCATTCTCGTTAAGAGGCTCAAAGTATAACGCCGCCTCTTTGCAAACAGTTTTTGCAAATGACAAGTCAGTAGTTACGATAGGCTTCTGCATAAACATTGCTTCGACATAATTTGCAGAAAAACATTCTAGAAGCGTGGGTAAAATTAAAGCATCGCATTCCTCATACAACAAAGCGCAATCCTCTGGTTTTACTGTCCCTACATTAATTATTTTAGAAGCGCCTATACTCTTAAAGCATTTCAAAAAAGCATCTTCGCTCAGAGTGACAATAAATTCCACATTTGAATATCCAAGAGACTCTAATTTTTTTGAGATTAGACCAATAATTTCTAGATTCTTATGTTCGTAGTAGGCGCTTAAAGTTAGAAATCGAAAAGTTTTACCCTCTTTGGGGGGTAAAACTTTATAATTATTAGGGACTGATTTTTTGGTAAATCCGCATGTATTCGGCACAGTAAATACTTTTGGATTATCAATAAATTTTATAAGTCTCTTCCTGACATCATCAGTTTGAACAAAATAATAATCAGCATCTTTTTTATAAAAATATCTAATTATAAATTTTAATAGAAAAAACCTTAGCTTTGTTGATATAGTTGCGATTTTCCAAAAAGGTGAATCTTCGTAAATATAATGCGGCAAATTATAACCTATAATATGCGGAGAAGATGGTCTCCAGTATGAAGGGCCTGATGTAGTGATAACAAAATCTGCTTTTATCTTTTCCTCTATCTTTTTAAACTTTATTGATAATGGATCGAGAGTAAGTAATTTTTGTGATGGTCGATGCTTAAAGAAATAAAAATTAAAGTTTTTAGGAAATTCCGAGACATTAATAATGTCTTTTAATGCAGGACCAATAAAGACATGAAAATGATGCACTTTGAACTCTTTAAACTCCTTGAGAAAAGATAAAGCGACTTGAACAGATCCACCTTTGTGCGCTGTAGTAGTATTAATAATCAAAATCATTATTAATTTATTTCTTTTTTATTTGATTATAAGATTTCTCATAGCTGGAAACCATCTTATCAATAGAAAATTCCTTACTATACTCTATCCCATTTCTTTTTATCTGATCCGACAATATTTCATTTTCAAAAAGATGGATAATCGTTTCAGCCCACTCTACAGGGTCTTCCCTTCTAACAATTAAAGCATTAACTTTATTGCTTAATATGCTTCTAGACATAGGTATATTCGAGATTATTACCGGCAACCCTATGCTTAATGACTCAATCACTACGTTAGCTGTTCCTTCAGACTTAGAAGGCAAAAGAAGGCAGAGAGATGAGGATGCAAGTAAATGCCAATTTTTGTCATAGCCTAAAAACTCTACTTGCTCACTAATATCTAAGTTATTTATTAATTGCTTTAATTTAGACTTATAGGCGTCATTTCCTTCTCCGCAGATTCTAAGCCTAAATGACTTTGATCTTTCTTTTATAATTGCTACGCTTCTTAGCAATAGTGGCAGATTTTTCTCTGGAGCTAATCTTCCTACGAATAATAAACTCAGAGGCTCGTCAGCAATTTTATTCTTTTCTCCGCTTATTGGTAATATTTCTTTTAAGCCATTAAATATTACTTCACCCTTTTTTCGATTAAACAGAAATCTAAAAAAGAAGGGCTCTTCATTAATATAAAAATTTGAGATTATTTTTGTAGCAAAAATATACTGTATAAATCGTACTCTATCTCTTACATACTTTAATATATCGCCCGAAAATTTTGTTGAATTTCTGTGACTAGCAATAACGGGTATTCCAAGGAATCTCCCAATAATTGCCGCAGGTACAGAAATAATTTCCGGAAGCCATACATGCAAAATATCAGGATTTTCTGACCTAATGATCGACAAAATCTTAAAATACAAAGAAACTAGATTCCATTTATTTCCCCGAGAAATAAAAATAACATTCTCTAAATTTTCATTAATAGGCGAAGGCCCTTTGTAAAAACAAATAGTTTTAGAATTGAATTGTGTGCGGTCTAATTTATTAGATAATAAAGCGCACTGATACTCTGCTCCGCCTTTGCTTAAACTTCCAATAACATTTAATACGTATATTTTATTCATGTTACTTTCTAAGCTTTAAATATAACTCATTAGCTACGGAATATAAATTATGGGAAATTATTGATTGCCTATAAAAATCTTTTCTTTCTTCCCGTTGACTATTTGGTCTAGAACTTCCTAGTGGGTTCTTTGTCTTTTCTTTATCGCTAGATTTTCTTTCGGCAATTTTCAACTTTTGTTCAATACTGCTATCTGAAATGTCTACATTAAATGTTGATCTAATGTAAGAAATAAGGCCAAGAGGGCATTCAATTATTTCATCAAAACTAAAGATTCTTATCTTTTCTATGTTTCTAAGAACAAATTCATGATATTTAATATAGTCATATAAGATTTCGTCTTCTTTCTTATAATCAAATTTCATTAACATAGAAGACGTTGTGCTCAAAGGAGATCTCAACAATAATGCTATCGTAACATTATTTTTAAGTGCTTTTTTTAAAGATGCAACCGTATGAATATGAGAAACGATATTAAGTTCCGGAAATACCTCTTTAGTTAGTTCTCGGCAGTAAGTGTTAGCAGACCGAGGAAATCCTGTAAGGTGCAAATCGGTTGAATTATTTGGAAAATCAACGTTTAAGCGCCTAATCCAATTAATATAAAAAGGATATATTGATGGGCTACTCTTAATTAGATTTCTTAATTGATTATTGGACATTTCTATAATCTCCTATTTTTATATTCGGGAAAGTAAAGTGACATTAACCAGAATCCAACAAGTAATGGGAAAAGCCGAAAAGTAAATAAGGTGTTAATAGTAAATGATTGTATTATAAAGCAAATAACTATCAAACTAGAAATATTATAGCTATAATAGGCTAAAAATTGTTTGGATTCCCTCGTAAATGCCAGATATATTAGAAATCCATACATGATTAATCCCAAAGGCAGTCCATGCTCAAATACAACTTCCAGAAAATTATTATGGCTAGAATTACTTAAATCGCCGAAATATTTATAATAATCAGAAGCACCCACCCCATATCCGATAATCATTTTTAAAGGATCTTGAAATATAAAACTTAGATATTCGCTTTGCGCTTTAATCCGATAGAAAACACTAGCATCTGAAAGAATTCCCTGGCTTTGTGCTGTTGAAAAAGTTTGGATAATTTTTTGAACTACGTTTAATCCCTCACCAAGGAATGAGCTCTTACCAAAGATCATAAGAGTTACTGCAACTATATTTAATCCTATAAATAAGGAAAAATATGCAGGGATAAAACTCGTGAAACTTACTTTTCTATTAAATTTATTTCTACCCCCATGAAGAATTTCTGAAAGTAACACCAATAAAACAAAGATAAAAAACATTAAGAATCCGCCTCTTGAGCCTGTTAATAAAATTGCACCAAATGCGGAAATATATAAAAATAAACGACCGTATAAATTCTTATTAAAAAATGCTGTTACTAGAATGAAAAGATGGAATAAAACAGCAGTATATGCCTTGTTAGGCTGCATATAAAATCCAAATGCTCTGGCATGACTAGCTTCGCCTACCTTAATCTCTCCCCAAACAGAATTCATGCCCATTGCCTGAGCTTGCATTTGTGAAATTGTATAAAATAAATTAGGAGCTAAATAACTTAATAAAATGCCAAATAGCGTCCATAAATATGAATAAAATAAATACCTTTTGAATATAGCAAATCCCTCCTTTTTAATAAATAAAATTACATTTATAAATATAAGTGCGCTTAAAACATAATAGCCTACAAAACGCATCATTACATAAGGAGATAAAAATACCCCTAGCATCGGGAGCACGCAAAAAATCAAAAGGAAAAGTATTAAGATTTTTCTCCTAATGATCAAGTCATGTAATGTTTTAAAGTTTGCACATATATTTAAAACAAAAGCTGACATCATCAGAAGTGAAACGTGCTGAAAAGCTAAGCCAGAGATTCCTGATATAAAAAGGTATGTGTTTGTGAAATTCAAAAATACAATGAAAATTGATATGTAATTCAACAGACGTTTCCAATCTGAAATTATTTCTATAATCTTCATAATTTGATAAACTTTAGCTACTTAACTCTAAGCAGGCTTTTTAAAGCTTTGGTAATTATTTTTTCAAAAATGTTAATTTTTTTATCCCAATCTGAGTTTAGTTGTAATTTAATACTTTTATCTAATGAATTAAGACTTACGCTACCCCCCAGGTCATGCCTTATACGGCAATTAGGATCTAAGCTTAATTTTTGCATGTCTCCATCCCCTAGATAACTTAATATCGCTTTTTCTGTGTCTCTAAAGTTATTACATAAATCCTCAAGAGAAATTGAAATATGGTCTACGCCGTGAAGATAGATTTTTAATACTCTATTAAAATGAATGCATTTTATAAGATTGAAAATATAAGAATAATATTTTTTTATCCTAAGCCTTTTCCCTGCCTTTTTTACCGAATAAGCTGTTGCTTCCGGCTTGCGACTTATGTATACTATTTTCAAATTCCAATCCCTGGGTAAAAATTGAGTGTAGGCGATTAAATTAAGTATATTCTTTGAAGAATCCACTAATGTATTAGCCCCTGATGATGCGACAACTTCATCTAAAACACTAAAGGCGTGTTCAGCACAATTCTTTGCTTTATCTCCATTTATAAGTTGATGTTTAAGATTTGACAGATGCTTTTTTGGGAAAAGAAACCGAAATGCAATACTTTTAGAAATAAATATATTTGTTTTAATATCTTTTCTATCTACTTCTAGAGATTGGGAAACTCTTGCTAGAACGGGCTTCCAAAAACTACAATCTAAAAAACTACTGCCACATGAACATTTATTTTTAAAAGTAATTGCTTGCCTACTGTTTCCGTTTATGAAGCCATTCAAAGAAGTCAGCTCGCCCACATTAAATACCCCACTTGAATTACCCAAGATATTTGCCAATAAAGTAGATCCTGACCGTGGAGACGATATTATATAAATTAAAGTTTTCACTTATTTTTTAAAAAAATTACGAGAAAGATAGTTAATCTCCGAACTATAAAAACATTTAACTACTAAGCAGGTGCAACAAATAGCAATTAATATAAAAACTGTTCTCGTAAGCAATAAATTAAAATATTCGTAAAGATAAAAATAATTTAATCCGTATAGAATTAATGTCATAACTAATAGCACCAATCCTGATAAAAAAGGCTTCAATGCTTGATGATAGCTAATTCTTAAAAATGACTTGAGCGAAAATATCCTCAATAAAAATGCACAGAGAGACCCAAAGATTTGCCCACATATAACTGCGATTAACCCATGGCCTATCAGGCTAAATAATAAAACTAAACGAATAATTCTTTCAAAGATTGTCTCATTTAGTAGCACTTTCCCAGAGCCTGTAGATTTCCTAATCATTGCTAAAAATAAATTAAGTGAATTAATAAAGCCCAATACGGAAAGAAATTTTAAAAACATTGAAGACTGCTCCCACTCTACTCCTAATAAGACATGGATTAAAAAGTCTGATAAACTAATAATAATAGCTGATGTTAAGAAAAAAAATAGGCTGTAGAATGGTGCTACTTTTTTATATGCTTCAAGAAAATCAAACGATGAGCTGCTTTTTTTGGAAAAAAGTGGAAAAAATACACGATTTATGATGGTAGAGAACTCCTCTGAACTAGATCTTCGAATTACATCTGCTCTCTGAAAAAGACCTAAAGTTGAAACATTATAGTATTTGCCAATAACAATGTAATAAATTTTTTCGGATAAAGTATTCAGTAGTCTGGTAGCACTAAATTGAATGCCTAGAGGCAATAGCTTTTGAAGGCATTCGGCTGATAAATAGAATTTGACATTATATCCTGAAAATAAAAATAGGGCTGTAGAAAGCAATGCTGCTTGAGCTACATTATAATATATATAAGACCAAATGCCAAACCCACTATAAACTAAATATATCGCCAAAATTCCACATGATATCCGCACAGGTACAGAAATACATACCAACCTTTTAAAGTTAAAATGTTTCTCTAACAGGGCAACATGAATCCTACTAAATGATATCAAAAAAATCTTAATAGACAAAATTTTGATAATATCCGTAAGCTGAGCTTGATTAAAAAATTCCGCTAGAAGATTGGCAGAAAAGAAAAAAAGCAAAGTAAATACAGCTCCAAGTAAGACATTTAATGTAAAAGCGGTATTAACCTCATTTGAATTAATTTCTTTTTTTTGAATTATCACTTGAGATAATCCTGATTCCATTAAATAGAGAAATAAAAATTCAAAGACTATAGCTAAAGCAACTAGCCCAAAAGCACTTGGCCCTATTTCTCTAGCCAATATAGTTGTAACTAAAAAGCCAATTATGAATTGGCATACTTTTTCAGATGAAGCCCATAGCAAACTTCCCGATACAGCGCCTACTTCTTTTGACATCACTTTTGCTTAATTAAAAATATTCATAAAGCCTTAACTTCTATTAAAATAGTTAATGAGAAACTTCTTCTTTTCTTTTTTTGATAACAACTTTGTTGGCAAAGCATCATTTAATTTTTCTGCTATATATGAATCTGTAGCCTTTATTCGTTTTGCAGGAATACCAGCATATACCTCGCCAGATGGATAATTTCCTTTAACAATAGATCCTGCTCCAATAATGACATTATTTCCAATATTAGTATTTGGCAAAATGATAGACTTTGCTCCAATAAATACATTATTTCCAATTGATATAGGGCCTATCACATCTGATTTTGGATGCTTGCCTCTAGCCACCCAAATGCTTCCATCATGAGTTATAAAACGGACATCAAATGATACCTCCACATGATCGCCTAGACTAACGAGATATGGTTCGCTTCCAAAAGTTCCCCCGTTTAAAGCTACAATTTTACAATCCTTGCCATGCTTCACTCCAAGAACTCTCATATAATTATTTTTAGATATAAGCAAGAGCCCTCTCATAAGTGCTTTTTTTAAAAGTTTCATAATCATTTTATTACTAATAAGGCTGAAGATTTTATCTTAAAGAGGCGTAATATTTTTCAATACCTTCTTTAAAACTTGTTTTTGGCATATAGCCTAGAAGGCTTTTAGCCTTGCTAATGTCTGCCCATGTTTGAGGGACATCTCCAGCTTGATCTGGCTTTTTATCGATAATAGCTTTTTGTCCCATCTCTAACTCAATCGTTTCAATCAATTCAGTAAGTGTGACCGTCTGATCATTACCTAAATTAAAAATCTCATAATTAGATTTATTATAAACAAGAGCCCTCATAATTCCATTAACAATGTCATCGATATAAGTATAATCCCTACGCGTTGTGCCATCACCAAAAAAAGGGATCTGTTCTCCTTCATTAATCAGACGAAAAAATTTGTTTATGGCCAAATCGGGCCTTTGTCGAGGACCATAGACTGTAAAAAAGCGAAGTCCAAGAAACCGAATGTTATAAAGCTGAGAATAGACATGGCCCATGAGTTCACAACTAACTTTAGTGCTCGCATAAGGACTTATCGGCTGAAGTACCAAATCATTTTCTTTCCAAGGCACATTTGGATTAACGCCATAAACAGATGATGATGAAGCAAAGACAAATTGTTTAATAGAATGTTTTTTTGCATATTCGAGAAGGTTCTGTGTGGCTATGACGTTTGATCTCTGGTAGCCTAAAGGATCTTCTATAGATGGTCTGACACCCGCTTTTGCTGCCAAATGAATTATTGCATCAAAAGAAAGATCCTCATTCATGAAATCAATTTTTTGGTAGGTTTCTAGATCAGCTAAGTCAGCTTCAATCAGTTCAAAATTTTCAGAACTAACATTACAGAGATTTTGATTTTTAACTTCCCTAGAATAAAAAGGGTCAAAATTATCTACCCCAATAACTCTGTGCCCATCCTCAAGGGCCTTTTGAAGAGTATGAGAGCCAATAAATCCAGCACAGCCTGTAAGTAAGATATTCATAAACAAAGGGAATAAGTTAATTAAGCGCCCCTACTTCACAAGGCTTAAATATTTAAGAAAGTGATTAAATAAATATTAGAGCTAGAGCCCATTCTTCAGGATTATAAATTACCCAGATCTTTGAAAGCTTTATTATCTAACTGAAATAGCTTTAAAATAAGAAAAAGGCTTCCGAAAAAAGCGACCCAATAAGCAGGGCTACTAAAGATGAAATCGACAAAATTATGAATGAATATAAGGAATACCCCAATTAACATTAAACTTCCAGCTGATTTAGCGAAAATAAACAAATTTACGGCGGGAACAACCAGGCACAAAAACATTCCTACGAGAAACAAACATCCTAGGGCTCCATATTCCGAAAGAAATTGAAGCCAATCGTTGTGGGCATAATTATAAATTCTTCTTCCCTGCCACCCTCTTTTCTTAGATTTCCAATGATACCATATTGTTTCATAATTTTTTTGGTATATCGGAAAAATATATCTAAATGATCCTGCTCCCCAGCCAAAGACTAAGCGATCTTGAGCCATATCCCAAGTCGCAGCAGATGATAAAGTTCGATCATATGTTTCAATGTTGGTTTCAATTTGTTTAAAATGCTTAATCCTCTTATTAATAGCATCCCAATCTGAAAGTTGCACAACAAATAAACTACTTCCAAAAAATATAGATACTAACAAACATACTGGAAACCAATCTCTATAAAATCGATAATCAAAAATAGTTTTAAATAAAGCTAAAATCAAAAAAGCTAATACCAGGAAACTTGCTATTACTATCCCACCTCGAGATAAGGCCAGCCATATTGAAGAAAAAAGTATGAAAATATATAACAAACACAACAAATGCGGGCCATCCCTTGTGGGTGAAGTATTCAGATTTTTAGGAGTTCTAATATGATAGAAATAAAGAAGGCATGAGATGATTGTAGCCAAAATTAAATATGCCGCCGCTTGATTACGATAAGCAAAGGTGCCCCATGGATGCTTATTAACAACATCGACTATCCACAATATTTTATCGGGACAAGAAAGCTTTTGCAATATAGCAACAAATCCCATCATCACAGCCGAAGTGACAAAAGACCAAAGAATAATTAAGGCGGTTTTCCTTCTCTGTATGCCTAACAAAATACCACATGCCAAACTTATGGAAGATGCTTGGATAACAAGTGTTCGCAAAGCATTCATGGTTTCGTAATCTGCCTTGACACTAGAAGGCAAACTCCCGGCTAAAGGAGGATTCATGCGCTCAACCCACCATGAATTTTCACCAAAAACCTGAACAATAGATGGATTGAAATATTGGATTAAAATATAGACCAGGAAGAACAGACCGGCCCAGAAGAATGGCTGTAATAAAAGGCGTTTAAAATTCTTTAAATTTCCATGCTGTTGGTCATAGCCATTCCATGATCTTGGCATAGGTAAAACACTGGCTAAAAATGTTACCAAGCCGCCTATAAACAAAAGATGTAACGCCCAAGTTTTATAACCACCTAAGGACCATGCTGTAAACACAAGAGTCAAGGTAGCGAAGATGCAAACAAGCCACTCCCTTAATGCAATTGGTATAGTAATGTTCCGATGCCTATTTACTCTCTTAAACATTTAACAAATACTATTAATCTAAAGCTTACCGGACTCAATTCTTAATAATCTTCAAGTTTAAGTTGGAGGAGGCGATTATTACTTAAGGCAAATATAAATTCCGCGCTTTTTCAATTTTTAGATTCTCATGCCGAGATGCTTGGGCATCAAACTTATACTCGCTTTTGTTTAGATCTTTCCATCGATTTTGGGCGGCTACAAAAGCTTCATGGGCAATTTCTGAATTAAGCTGAAAGCGCCTTTCAGAAAAACGATCTCTATCACCCCAAAATTGAATTGAATCTTCATTCCGAAAGGGGTTTATCGTCAAAGCTTCTGAAATAAAAAAGTCTCTTTTATCTAGTTCTGTAAACTGCCTATCTAGATTGTACTGATAAAGTTTTTCACCGCTCCCGAGTATAATCCTCGCTTGATTAAACCCAAGTTTCTTCAAAAACCATTTGTAGTCATTCCAAAAATCAGACCCATTTCGCATTCGGTCAATTTCGTTAATAAACCATTTTGAAAGTCGAATTGCATTTTGTGTTTCGTAACGAGCATTAACTGAGTCAAATAATAATTGCTTGAGATAAATCCCTGGATTCCCGTATGCCTTAATTGCAAAAATCACTATTACGCTAGAAAAACCTAAAAATATGGGGAAAAAGCGTCCTTGGTTTGAAAAAACTAAAATTCCGCCAACTAGAGCAAGCATGGAGAGTGCATACAATACTAAAACTGTCTTTTGCCTTGATAATCCGGCTCGGATTAATTTGTGATGAATATGTTCCTTATCCGCCCTAAAGAGAGGAAGCCCTTGCATGCTTCTTCTAAAAAGTGCGAAAAGAACATCTAAAATAGGCAAAGCCATTGCCATCATAGGCCCTAAAAGAGCCGCGATGACGGCACCTTTTTGAAAATTCATCAAAGCTAAACCAGCAATCACAAATCCGATAGTGTAAGCACCTGCATCTCCCATATAAACTCTTGCTGGAGGGAAATTGTGAATTAGAAACCCAAAAATTGCACCAGCCATACCTAAAGCAAGAAAAGTACTTGGGCTAATCCCTTTCTCCGCACTTAAGAATACTAATAACACCATCAGCATTAGTCCGATGCCTCCAGCTAGTCCATCAAGGCCATCTATTAAATTTATAAGGTTAATAATAGAAACAAACCATATAATCGTTAAAATTAGGCTGACTGCCGTTAGGTCTAGTTCTAAGTCTAGAAAAGGAACCATCAAACGATCTATCGCTAACCCTGATTGATGAGCAAATACAGCAATTAAGATTTGAATCATTAACTTAAATTTCGCATCTATAGATTTTAGGTCGTCAATTAAGCCTAATGCAAAACAAGCCAAAGCACCAAAAAAGATTCCATACAAATTTGAAATTATAGAGCTTTTTATATCAAAAATAAAAAATAAGAGCCCAAAGCTCAAAAGAAATCCAATAAAAATTCCCAATCCTCCAATACGAGAGGTTTGTTCCGTATGAGTATGGTGCGCTTGAGGATCTGAATAAAAAATCCTACTCCACTTGGAATTTAGAAAAAGCGAAATAAACATCCAAGAACTAACGGTTCCTGCAATTAAGAATATTAGTAAGAGCGTCCAGACCATCTATATTCAGTCGATATTTAAAAATTGTAGAGAAAGAAAATTAGAGCAAAAAAAGCTCCTATTAAAAAAAAGATTACGGCTAAAAACCGGAGGACCATATTAAAAGCCGGTAATTTTAAAAGTCTTGGATCCCCAAATAATTTTTGCGAGATCTTTGTTTTGATCTTAATTTTTTGATCGTTAGAGAAAGAAAGCAACCGACCTCCAATCACAAATGGAATAAATGCTACACCCAACTGAAAAACAAATATTAAAAACTTGATGCTTAAAATTTCCATAAAAATAAAGTAAATACTAATTTTTACTTTGATTGCGATTATTCCAAGAAATGCAATCTTTATATTTAATTAACCCTCCGCCAAATAAATCAAGAGCGGAACCAATCGTGACGTCAACTCGTCCTTTACTTAGTCTATCAATTAGTTCTAGATCTAGCATTGAATTAACACCGCCGGCATAAGTAATTGGAATTGGACAATGTTCGCCTAAATATTGAACTAATAATTCATCAATGCCTTGGCATTTGCCTTCAAAGTCTGCGGAATGGACCAAAAATTCCGAACAATATTCCGACAAGCCCGAAAGCGTCTCTTTATTGATTATTAAATTTGTTGGGGTTTGCCAATGATCTTTCATCACCCGCCAGGTTTCGGGATTTGATTTTTCAATCTTGCAGCTTAAGTCCACCACAATCGATTCTTTCCCTAAAAATCCTGATAATGACTTTAAGCGCTCATTATTAAAATTGCCTTCTTGGCTAAATAGCCAAGAAGTTACTATAACTTTTGAGGCGCCATAATCTAACCACCTTTTCCCATTTTCAATAGTTATTCCCCCGCCGATTTGCAACCCTCCAGGAAAAGACTGCAAAGCTTTAATGGCTGCGGACTCGCTAGCGGACTTTAAACCAAGCAATATCATGTGCCCTCCAGTAAGATTATCCTTGGCATACAATGAGGCAAAATCAGAGGCAGAGTGATTGCTAATATGATTAACAATTGTCTTATTATTACTACTCTCGACAAAAGTATTAGAAAGGTCATCTGTAAAGGATGCTCCAACTATTTGCTTTACCCTTCCGAGGTGCAAATCAATACACGGCCTAAATCTTGTCACAGTACAAATAAGTCAAAATAATGCTTGATGAAAAATGTATTTCTTATTGTACTATAAGACTACATATTTTTTACAATGAGATTTTTAAAAATACTTCTATTAATATTTTTTGCATTGAGTTTTAGCCTATATTCGCAAAATTTTTCTACTCCAATTTTAACCACCGAGCAGACTAAAAAATTAGCGTCTACTAATGCTAGTGATATTAAGATTGTCCTCGAAGAGCTCGAAATAAATGTAGAGGATGCTAATTCCTTAGAGTCTTTTCTAAAATCTGTAATTAATAGCGACGATATTAGAAATGAAATAGGTTTTGAAAATCAAGCTAGTGCACTTTCTGAAGCAATCATCGAGTATGCGATTGAAGGAAATAAAGACTTATCAAATGTAGTCTTTACAGCATCTAATACAATTACAGAGATTTTTGTAGAAGATGCTATAAGTAAAAGCCTTGATGTCGCAGATGTAACAGAATGGATTGTTTCTGGAACAGTTTATGGAGCGATTAATGCCTCCGCTGAAAACACTACTGATATCGTAGATTCTGTAGCTGCAGGTGCAACTGAAGCCGTCATCGATTTATCATCTGAATCTTTCTTGGATATAACAGAAATAGTCTCGGCTGCTGCATCTGGTTTAATAGCCGGAAGTTATGAATCGGCTACAAAAAACAACATAGACATAACTGACATAGTTAATGCTACAGCAAAAACAATTTCTGCTACATCTATGAAGATTGCGATAGAGAAAAATATAGATTTAGTTACAATTTCAAATGCAGTTTCAATGGGTGCTGCTGAGGGTGCTGTCGAAGCTTCAATTGGACAATTGGCCGAAATTACAGAAGTTGGAATTGAATCAGTACTTATGGTTGCTAAAACTGCTAGTAAGGCTACAACGAGTGGAGCTATTAGCTTTGTTGCGAGTGAAGTTGACAATTCAACTCTTAATCAAATTGCTGAAGCCTCTTCTGCTGGTGCTACTACTGGTGCAATTAAAGCTGCCACTGCCCTTGGAATCCACAAAAGAATTATCCTCGACCCAGTAAAACTAGAACAAATTGATGTTAATGATATTATTTCTTCTGTAGCTTCTGGTACAACCGAAGGAGCTGTTGAAGGAGCTGTTAATGCAAATATAAGCCCGGTAAATGTAACTGCCGCATCGGCATCTGGATCAGCCTCTAGCACCATTAATACAGCTATCGAAATAAATACGGAAGTTACTTTAGCTGTTGAAGCTGCTGCATCTGGTATTGGAGAAGGCGTCACCAACGCTGCAACTGAATATGGTGTGGATGTTACTGAAATTTCTGATGCTGCTGCATTTGGCTCCACGCAAGGATCGGTTGAGGCAGCTATTATAAATGAGCTAGATGTCCAAGAAATTACAGATTCAACTGCCCAAGGGATGGTATCTGGCACTGAAGCTGAGATTCAGCCAGAGGTCGAAGTAGTTGAAGTCGAACCTGAAGTTGAAGTTGAACCTGAGGTTGAAGTTGAACCTGAAGTTGAAGTTGAACCTGAAGTTGAAGTTGAACCTGAAGTTGAAATTGAGCCAATCCCAACCCCAATTGAAGAACCTTTTATCATAAGCCCCGTTGCTTAGTATTTCTTAATAAAATAAAAAGCCTTCTTCAAAATTAAAGGGCTTTTTATAGCTCTTTATTGAAGAGTAAGCTTGCACAATAGGCAATAAACAATCTTTTATTAATGTGCTGGTTATGAAAAATACTCAAGACCCATTTAATGCGCTTCGCTCACTCAACAATAAAGATTATTATAGCCTTAGTGCTTTGGAGGAAAGCTTAGAGGGAATCTCTATTAAAGAGCTTCCTGTCAGCATTCGAATTGTCCTTGAATCTGTCCTTAGGAATTGTGATGGAGACCGAATTACCAAACAAGATGTTATAAACCTAGCCAGCTGGAATGCTGAATCTCCAAGCGATGCCGAAATTCCTTTCGTTGTTTCAAGGGTTATATTACAAGACTTTACTGGCGTCCCCTTACTTGTTGATCTTGCAGCAATGAGAGATGCAGCTCATGCTCAAGGGAAAGATCCATCAATTATTGAACCTCTTGTTCCTGTAGACTTAGTAATTGATCATTCCGTTCAAGTCGACCGAGCTGGTACGGGAGAAGCGTTTAAAGCAAATTTACAAATGGAATTTAAGCGTAACAAAGAACGCTATGAATTTCTCAAATGGGGTCAGCAAGCATTTAAAACATTTAATGTTGTCCCTCCATCAATTGGGATTGTTCACCAAGTAAATCTAGAACACCTAGCACGCGTTGTTTTCGAAAAAGATGGACTTTTATACCCTGATTCGCTCGTTGGAACAGACTCTCATACAACTATGATAAATGGATTAGGGATCGTTGGATGGGGTGTAGGCGGGATTGAAGCTGAATCTGCAATGTTAGGTCAGCCCGTTTACTTCAAAACGCCAGAAGTGATTGGAGTAAATCTAGAAGGCGCTCTTCCGAGAGGCGCTACCGCTACAGACCTAACCTTAAGAATCACGGAGCTATTGCGCGCGGAAAAAGTTGTGGGGAAATTTGTAGAATTTCACGGAGATGGTTCTAGAAATTTAAGCCTTGCTGATAGAGCTACTATTTCTAACATGGCCCCTGAGTATGGAGCTACGATGGGATTTTTCCCCGTAGATGAAAAATCATTAGAGTATTTAGAGCTTACTGGAAGAAGTAATGAGAAAATTTCTCAAATTAAATCTTATCTAAAAGCACAAGGCCTTTTTGGCATTCCAGCTAAAGATACTATTAAGTACACGAAAACTTTAGATTTAAACCTTTCTGAAATTGTGCCTGCCGTGGCAGGTCCCAAAAGACCACAAGACCGAATTACTGTACCTGATCTGAAAAGTCGATTCAAAGAACTTATAGACTTATCCATTGACGATGGTGGATTTAACCTTTCCCAATCTGTACTAGATGAAGAGTATGAAATCGACCTACCATCACTTAAGTCTAATTCTAGGAGGCAAAAATTAAAGCATGGTCAAGTCCTTATTGCTGCAATTACTAGCTGCACAAATACATCAAATCCTTCTGTAATGATTGCTGCTGGTTTAGTTGCAAAAAAAGCCTGCCAACTAGGACTAAAAGTGAATCCCCTGGTAAAATCATCTCTCGCTCCTGGCTCTAGAGTTGTCACTGATTATTTAAAAGAAACGGATCTACAGCCTTACCTAGATGAATTAGGTTTTAATCTTGTTGGATATGGCTGTACAACATGCATTGGGAATTCAGGGCCGCTAGAACCAACCATTGAAAGCGCACTGAAAAAAAACTCTGTTGTTGCAGCCTCTGTACTCTCAGGAAATCGAAATTTTGAAGCCCGTGTTCACGGAGCAATCAAAGCCAATTTCTTAATGTCGCCGCCTTTGGTAGTGGCTTATGCGTTAGCAGGAACTATTAATATTAATCTAGATAACGAATCAATAGGCACAGGAGATCAGGGCCAAGAAGTTTTTCTGAAAGATATCTGGCCCGAACAAAGCGAAATCGATGCCTTAATTAGCTCCGGTATTAAGCCAAAAATGTTTCTATCTAAGTATGGAGATTTAAAGAATGCCAATGAAGAATGGAACGCCATAGCGAGCACTCAGGGCTTAACTTATGATTGGAATCCCAATTCAACTTACATTCAAAATCCACCTTTCTTCGATGCTAGAAAAAATCAAGCCACTTCTCTATCTAAATTGAAAGGAATGAAGCCATTAGCAATTGTTGGAGATTCTATTACGACTGACCATATTTCACCGGCTGGTGCTATAAAGCCTGAAAGTCCGGCAGGACGTTTTCTTATTGAGCATGGCGTATCACTTGAAAATTTTAATAGCTTTGGATCTCGGCGTGGCAACGATCGAATAATGACAAGAGGTACCTTTGCTAATATTCGTTTCAAAAATCAAATGGCAGATGGCAAAGAAGGCGGCTTTACTAAGTTAATGCCAGAAGGCAAACTAATGGACATTTATGATGCTAGTGAAATTTACAAGAAAAGAGGAACTGGATTGATTATATTGGCCGGGGAAGATTATGGCATGGGAAGCTCCCGAGATTGGGCAGCAAAAGGCACCTCACTACTAGGAGTTTGTGCGGTAGTTGCAAAAAGCTTTGAGCGCATTCACCGAAGTAATTTAATTGGAATGGGCGTACTGCCACTACAATTCCCAGAAGGACATGGCGCCGATTCATTAGGACTTAATGGCGAAGAAACATTTTCTTTATGTGAACTACCGGATGTCTTAACTCCTGGAGCGCATTTAATTCTTGAAATTGATTATCCGAATGAAATTTCAAAAAGAATAGAGCTTATATTAAGAATTGATACGCCCATTGAAGTTAGTTATTATAATAATGGTGGTATTTTAAATTATGTCTTAAAAGATTTAATTAGAAATCATTAGTAATTTCTTAATAAAAATAAAAAATGCATGACTTATGAAAGATACAAATAATCCTGCTTTTTTGGTCAATACAAACAGAGATTCAGCATTTATTCTAATTCAAGGGAAAGCTACTTTCGCAAACGCCAATACTTTCAAGCAATTCATTGATAAGTCTTTGGAAAAAAATATAAGACATTACATAATTGACTTTGAGAGCTGCTCTGGAATGGATAGTACTTTTTTAGGGATTATTGCATGGCTTGGTCTAAAAATTAAAGACTCAACCGAAGACACAAATTTAATAGTTAGAAATTTCAATAAACGCAACAAAGAGCTTTTCCATAATCTTGGGTTACAGAATTTTATTAAGACTGAAGACTCCGTGGTAAATTATAATACTGCTCTAAAAAATAATACCCATACCCTCACCGCCTTAGAAGAAGCTGAACGTTGCAAAGCTATTGATATTTTAGATGCCCACAAAAGCCTTGTAAAAGCGAGTAAAGAAAATGTTAGCTTATTTAAAGATCTGATTAGCCTACTCGAAAATAAATTATATTCAAAATAGACAATAAATTGTTATGCTTCTTTTTTTTATAGGGGTTTTGATCACTTTAGTTTTTACAGCTTTAGTAAATTTTCAGATCAACAGAAAAATTTCGATTAAAGAAGAAGCCGTTCAAAGACTAGAACAAGAAAAACAAATTGTTGTTGATTTTATGCAATCTATTTCAGGTGCTATAGTCGGCGAAAAAAATCGCCAAAAGCTTTTTCAGAAAATTGTTCATGCATCTATAACAAACACAGGCGCTATGTGTGCTTGTCTATTTGAAAAAAAAGAGGATGGCCGTTTTCACAGGATGGCCGTTGAGGGATTATTCCCCCCACAAAGTTCAAAAAGCATTGAAAGACTGAAACTATCCGCCTCACGTACAGAATTTATAGAAAATACCTATGAAAGAGAAAGTTATGCCTTAGGCGAAGGCTTAGTCGGAACAGTTGCAAAATCAAGAGTCCCACTTTTGATTGCCCAAGCAAAAAACGATCCTAGAGTTATTCAGCATAATGATCCAGCCCTTCATATTCATTCTTTGATGTTGGCGCCTGTTACTTATGATGGGATTTTAATTTCAATTTTAGCAGTAGCAAATCCAATTGATGGCGTCCCTTTTGATAGTATGGATTTTTCACTTCTTCAGTCACTTGCTAATCAAGTTGGATTAGCTATTCAAAATAGTACTGCAATTCAATTGCAGATTGAAAAAAATAAAATCGATCTAGATTTGCAACTAGCACAAAATGTACAAAGCCTACTATTACCTAATACCTTCCCTCAAAATACACCCCTAGAATTTGCCGCTCATTATTCTCCCGCCCAAAAAATAGGCGGAGACCTTTATGATGTTTTTGACATCAAACCTAACTTATTAGGAGTTGCTATAGCCGATGTTTCAGGAAAAGGCATCCCTGCTTCAATTGTTATGGCAATGTGCCAGACCCACTTGAAACATTTGATTACTAAAATTAATTCTCCCTCTGAAGTTCTCAAGCTACTCAATATAGAATTATTAAAGACAATGAGGCCTGGCATGTTTGTCACCTTATCTCTGGGAGTAATAAACCTTAAGAATAATCAGCTTACAATCGCGCGTGCTGGTCACGAGGCCCCTTTATTCTATGAATCAAAAAAGGGTCAAAAAGTAGAAGAAATTAAAGTTCCGGGAATGGCTCTTGGTATTGTTCCGCCTGAAATTTTTAATCCAAAAATAGCTGATGTGACTCGATCTTTCTCAAGGGGAGATGTGCTTGTCCTCTATACCGATGGATTAACAGAAACGGAAAATCGAAAACATGAAGAATTTTCTACGCAACGATTACGTTTAATTATTGAAAACACTCATTCTAAAAGTGCCTCGACCATTGTTAAAACGATTATGGAAGAAATAGAAACCTTTTCCCAAGAGCGAAAGCAGCAAGATGACCAAACTATTTTTTTGGTCAAACACCTTGGAGAAACCGTATAAGTCAGCAAACTTCTAAATAAGCTTTTTTAAAATTTCTTCTATCTCATCTCGTTGATTACACGTTGCCTCTAATTGCCTCTTTGCTCCTTCGACGACCACTCCAGGTGCCCCAGAAATAAATCTAGGATTAGATAACTTTTTCTCTCCTAGTATGACTAATTGATTTAGTTTTTCTAATTCTTTTTTCAAACGTATGCGCTCAGCATCAATGTCCAAGCCTTGATTTAAGTCTAAAAATATAGCCCCTAATGGCGTACTAGCGGCAGCCATTCCTTCTGTCTTATCCTTTTCTATAAAGCTCAAATCTGCAAATCCCGCTAAGATTTTTATACTATCTTTATGCTCAAGAATAGTTTTTTCGGCTTTAGATTCTTTATCAAAATAAAGCGTTAAATCTTTTTTATTGGCAATTTTGTATTGCGCTTTTAAGGCACGAGCTTCTTGGATCAGTGATTGCATATTTTGCACGCTTTCCACTAGATCTCCTGAATACTTAAGTAATACTTTTAATTCATCTGCGGTTAAAATTTTACTTTGCTCTATCAGCAACCTTTTTTTGCTTCCTTCTTCATTACCATAACCGAGTTCCTCCCACAATGCTTCTGTAATATGCGGAATAATAGGATGTGCAATTTGTAGGACTTGCCGTAAGACAATATCCTGAATTGCTAAACAATTTTTGGCTAAATCTCCTTTAGTATTAATTTTTCCTTTTGACGCCTCAACATACCAATCACAGAAATCTCCCCAGAAAAACTTATAAATAATATGAGTTAGTGGCGCTAAATCGAAATTCTTAAAACATTCCTCAACACTTGAGGTAAATTCTGTTAATTGGGAAAGAATCCAATGATCATAATCATCCCACATATTGCGCTTAAAGCGATTGGTAATGCTTTCGATTGATTGATTGTCTACCATTGACCCCGACATTTTCCTAAAGCGAACGGCATTCCATAATTTGTTACAAAAATTTCGCCCGATTTGAATACGCTCTTCAGAAAAAAGAATATCTGAACCTGTAGGAGCAATATCACAAATTCCAAAACGAAGGCCATCGGCCCCAAATTTTTCAACGAGCTCTAGTGGATCTGGTGAGTTTCCTAATGATTTAGACATTTTTCGCCCCTTTTCATCACGGATTAAACCATGGATATAAACATTGCGAAATGGGATTCTTTTTCGAATTTCATCATCACTTAATGACTCTTTTTCTTCGCCAAATAATTCAAGCCCAGCAATAATCATTCGAGCAACCCAAAAGAATATAATATCAAAACCTGTCACAAGTGTTGTGGTTGGATACCAATACTCTATTTCTTTGTTTTGCTTACCAACTGGGTTAGGCCACCCTAAATTTGCCATAGGCCACAAATAAGACGAAGCCCAAGTGTCAAGGACATCTGAATCTTGCTCCCACATTTCAATCTCAGAGGGAGGCTCTATTCCTACATAAACATGCGCCTCATTAGAATAATCCAAATCATCTTTGCTAATTAATTTATTATACCAAACTGGAATTCGATGCCCCCACCATAATTGTCTACTGATACACCAATCCTGAATGCCGTTTAACCAATGTAGATATGTCTTCTTCCAGCGATCAGGGTGAAAACGTATCATACCTTTTTCAACTGCTCGTTTAGCTTCTTCTACTTTTGGATACCTTAAAAACCATTGCTCCGATAGTCTTGGCTCTATTGGGACATCCCCGCGTTCAGAAAATCCTACTACATTTTCGTAATTCTCTTTCTCTATTAATAAACCAAGTTTTTCTAAATTATCCGATACTACTTTTCGAGCTTTAAAACGTTCCATCTTATAAAATTGAGGCCCTGCTGCTGCATTTAAATTTCCCTTAGCATCTATCACCTCAATTATCTCAAGGGCATGCCTTTGACCAATTTCAAAGTCATTCTTATCATGCGCGGGTGTAACCTTCAAACAACCTGTGCCAAACTCTCGGTCCACATAGGAATCCCCAATAATTGGTATCTTTGATTTTGGAAAGGGTCTCCAAATATATTGCCCAATCAAATGTTTATAACGCTCATCTTCTGGATGAACTGCAACTGCTGTATCACCCATTAATGTTTCTGGCCTGGTAGTAGAAATCTCTAAATGGGAATTACCCGTTTGTTGGTCTTTTTCAACTAATTCATAGCGCATTTTATAAAGTAGCCCTTTTTGAGGCTTCATGATAACTTCTTCATCTGATATAGCTGTTTGTGTTGCGGGACACCAATTAACCATACGTTTACCGCGATAGATATAACCCCTTTTGTAAAGAGTTACGAAAGCTTTTATAACTGCTTTCGAATAATCTTCGTCTAGTGTGAATCGCGTACGCTTCCAATCACAAGAAGCACCTAATTTCTCAAGTTGATTTAAAATAATACCGCCAGACTTATTGCGAAAATTCCATACTTCTTGAATGAAAGCATCCCTACCAAGATCATATTTTGTAACACCAGAAGACGCCTTTAATTGTTTCTCCACTTTAGTCTGTGTGGCTATTCCCGCGTGGTCTGTACCCGGCTGCCATAAAACGGATTTTCCTTCTAGGCGAGCCCTACGCACAAGAATGTCTTGTAGGGTATTATCTAGAACATGGCCCATGTGCAACATTCCAGTCACATTAGGGGGAGGAATCATTATTGAATATGGCTCCTTATCTGGATCAACCGATGCATCAAAAGAGCCACCTTCAATCCATTTTTGAGCCCAATAAGCCTCAATTTCTTTGGGGTCATATGCCTTTGCAATTTCAGTCATAAGTGTAAGCCATCATTTGGTAAGGTCTACGCAATTGTTTCAAGCTAGAAAATCTTTTTATCCAAATTCTACAAGCTATTCTAAGCCAAATAACTTAAAAAATGTAATCAATAAAGAAAAAGTCCGATATAATATGTATGACCGCATCAAAAAATATCTTAATTGGAGGGATTACTGGAGGAATTGGATCTGCTGTTGCACGCCACTTAAACAAACAAAATCACACCATTTTTGGTTATGCTCGATCTACAGATCGATTAAATCAATTACAAGTTGAACTCCCAAATATACTTACTGCTGATTGCAACGCAACAGATTCTAGCGAGCTAGCTAAAACTTTTAAGGAGGCAAGGGAAAGCATGGGTTCTATTGATATCTACATTCATGCTATTGGCACTATTTTACTAAAGCCAGCCCATCTAACTCAAGAAAAACAATGGCTAGACACTCTTCATATAAATTTAAGTTCAGCATTTTACTCTCTAAAAGAGTCTGTATCTATTATGCAGAGTCAGGGTTTGGGTGCGATATTATTCTATAGTTCTACTGCCGCTCAGATAGGAATTGCAAATCACGAAGCAATTGCAGCTAGCAAGGCTGGCATTGAAGCTCTAGTTCGCTCAGCGGCAGCTACTTATTCCAACAGAAATATACGTATTAATTGTATTGCACCTGGGTTAACTGACACAGATTTAGCTAAACCGATTACAAGCAATCCGCAAGCCTTAGAAATTTCTAAGAAAATGGCTCCCCTTAATGCCATTGCTAAGCCTGAAGATATAGCAAGCTTATCCTCATGGCTGATTTCCGATGAGGCAAAATTCGTAACGGGCCAATGTTTCACCATTGATGGAGGTTTATCTAAAGTCGTCCCCAAGCCTAAAGCTTAAAACCAAAAAGCATTCGAAATATTTCTATAAATCTAATTAGTCTTGCCAATTTCATAATGCATTTATGATCTTTTATTTGTAAAACTAGAGAGGGTTTTATTAGATTCCATAAGTTAAAAATTTTATAGATACAAAAATGCGACATTTAATTCGTATTTTAAAAATTTATAGTATTATTTTCTTGATTTAATCGATTGATTAATTAAAAAAACACTATGGCATCCAAAGTAGCTACAAAAAAAAGCAGAAAAAAGACTTTCGAAAAATCCGAAATTAATCTCAAGCTTAGCAAAGAGAAAAAAATTGCCTTATTTAAAACGGTTGTTGGCATTCGCCGTTTTGAAGAGCGCTCCCTTCAAGCTTATAACCAAGGCAAAATTGGAGGATTTCTGCATTTATACATAGGCCAAGAAGCTGTTGCCGCAGGTATCGTTTCATTGATGGAAGAAAATGATCATATTATAACTGCGTACCGAGATCATGGCCACGCCTTGGCGGTTGGCATGAACATGAATGAATGTATGGCAGAACTCTATGGGAAATATACCGGGTGCTCAAAAGGGAAAGGTGGATCTATGCATTATTTTGCTCCAGATAAGCGCTTTTGGGGCGGCCATGGAATTGTTGCTGGACAAACACCACTTGGGGCGGGTCTAGCCTTTGCACTCAAATACAAAAATATCAAAGGGTGCGCTGTATGCTTTTTAGGAGATGGTGCCGTAAACCAAGGATCGTTTATGGAAACGCTTAATCTTGTATCGCTTTGGGGAATTCCTGTAGTATTCGTGATTGAAAATAACGGCTACTCAATGGGCACAAGCCTTAAACGCTCCTCCGCAGAGGAAAGCTTAGCTAAAAGAGGCGAAGCCTTTGGGGTTAACTGGGATACTTGCGAGGGACATGATATTTTTGAAGTTCGACACAAAGCCAACGAGGCTATGAGCTATGCTCGAGATAAAGTTAAGCCCTTTCTGCTTGAGATTCGTACTTATAGATATCGAGGACACTCCGTTGCCGATGCTAACCACGAAAAATATAGAACAAAAGAAGAAATTGAAACTTATAAAAAGAACAAAGACCCTATAAATCTTTTAAGAAAAAAATTAATAGCCGATAAAACACTGACTGAAGCCTTGGCAAAAGAAATAGACCAAGAAAAGAAAGTTGAAGCCGATACAGCCACTAAGTTTGCTGAAGAAAGCCCTTACCCGCCAAAAACAGAAATCATCACTGATGTTTATTGGAGTGTAGACAATGATGAAAAAAAACAACTAAAGGGAACATACTTTTTTAACGACTAAACAAGCCACCTATCCATGCCACTAATAACTTACAGAGAAGCTATTAAACAAGCCCTATCCGAGGAAATAGACCGAGACGAGAATGTCTGTATTTTGGGAGAAGAAGTTGCGCAATACAATGGCGCTTATAAAGTAACGGAAGGATTGTGGGAAAAATATGGGGACAAGCGCATCATTGATACTCCTATATCAGAAGCGGCTTTTTCTGGTCTTGCCATAGGAGCATCTATGCTTGGAATTCGACCTGTTATAGAAATGATGTTTATGAGCTTCTCTTATGTAGCATTTGACCAACTATTTAATAATGCTTCTTTTTGTCGCTACATGTCTGGCGGTTTAATGAATGTCCCGATTGTTGTAAGAGGTCCTGCTAATGGCGGAACTAATGTAGGAGCAACCCACTCTCATACCCCAGAAAACCTAGTAGCAAACCACCCTGGGCTGAAAGTTGTTTGCCCGTCTAATGCTTATGATGCAAAAGGTCTTATGAAGAGCGCCATACGGGACAATGATCCTGTTTTTGTAATGGAAAACACTTTACTTTATGGAGAAAAATGGGAAGTTCCAGAAGAAGAGTATACAATTGAACTTGGTGTTGCTAACACCCTTAAAGAAGGCTTAGATGTCTCAATTATAACTCATGGTCGATGTGCAATGATTGCATTAAATGCCGCAGAAACATTAGCGAAGGAGCACTCAATTGATGCAGAGGTTATCGACTTAAGATCAATCAGGCCTCTAGACGAAGAAAGTATTTTGCATTCCGTTAAAAAAACGCATCATGCTGTATTAGTTGAGGAAAATAAACCTTTCTGTGGTGTTGATGCACAAATATCTCACCTAATTCAGTTCAAAGCTTTTGATGACTTAGATGCCCCCGTACATAGAGTCTCTGCCATTGATGCCCCCCAAATTTACTCAAAACCACTTGAGGACTGGCAAATTCCAAATGAAACAAGAATTATCGAGAGCGTACTAAAGTGCCTTGCATAAATTATAAATCCTAGACATTAAATCTATAACATGGCTATACTAATTGAAATGCCCAAACTAAGTGACACGATGACCGTCGGTACATTGGTCAATTGGCTTAAAAAAGAAGGCGATAGAGTTTCTAATGGAGACATGATTGCCGAAGTTGAGACAGACAAAGCCACCATGGAAGTAGAATGTTTTGAAGATGGCGTGTTGCTTAAGCAATATTGTAAAGTGGGTGAAGAAATAGCTGTAGGAGGCTCAATTGCTGCTATAGGTGAAAAAGGAGAAACTGCCCCAAGTATTGAATCTCAAGCGACCCAAGAAATATCAAATCAAGGCGAACCTGCTAGTGCCACTACCGCCATTGAGGAAATTTCTACTACCGAATTCACGCAGGCAGAAGAAGCCACCTCTAGTTCCATAAATTTGAATAAGGATGAAAGGATAAAAGCTTCTCCATTAGCGCGAAGAATTGCTCTATCTCAAGGAATTGACTTAAAGCTAATCAAAGGAACCGGTCCCAATGGCAGGATAACTAAAGCAGACCTAGGTGTCGAGGTAACCACCGTAGACAATACAACCTCTGAATCACAATCATCATCAAGTGCCATAGATATTCTTCCTAGTAGTTCGCCAACTAGTGTCGAATTTCAATCGTTGGAGCTTCCCGTCTCTAATATGCGGAAAAGCATAGCGAATGCACTAGTTTCCTCTAAAACTCAAGCTCCTCATTTTTATCTTCAAATTGAGATTAATGGAGCTCCCTTAGTCTCCTTAAGGAAAGAACTAAACGATAAATTATCAGAACTTGAACCTGAACAGGGAGGAATCAAATTTTCATTGAATGATTTAACTCTTAAGGCAGCTGCAGAAGCCATCAAGCGAGTCCCTTCAATTAATCGATCTTGGCACGGCTCCATAATAAAGCAACATCCGAATATAGACCTAGCATTTGGCGTTGCGATTGATGATGGTTTAGTTACTCCCGTAATTCGTTCCGCGAATAAAAAAAGCCTACGAGAGGTCAGTCAAGAAGCTAAGATCTTAATCAAAAAAGCAAGGGGGAAGAAATTGGCTCCAAATGAAATGACCGGCTCAACTTTTACCGTTACTAATCTTGGGATGTTTGGTATTTCTGATTTTTATGGAATCATAAACCCAGGAAATGCTGCTATACTTAGCATTGGAGCAACAATAAAACGTCCTATTGTAAATGATAAAAATGAAATTGTAATTGGCCAAGTTATGAAAATTGGATTATCTGGAGATCATCGTGTTATAGATGGTGCCGTTGCTGCTCAATATTTGCTTGCACTAAAGGAAATATTGGAAACTCCATCGCTCATGCTAGTTTAGCCTATACCCGCTACTAGTTAAAAATTTATTTCTTGGAAAGATCGGTATTATATAAACTTATCTAAAATTTTTATTTAATCTATGCAAAATTTTAACCAAAGTTAAAGATCTCTTGGTTTTGCCTTGTAAGTATTTTGAGAAGACTCCTTTTATTAGCTTATGGCATCTAAAAATCCAGAGACCCTTAAACGCTTAAGAAAACATGCACAAAAAAGATTGGTTTTTCTTCCGGGAATTCCAAGAAATAAGCAACTTTCTTCTTACAAACGCTATTTGCAGCTCGAGAATGAGATGCTAAAGCGTTCTCACCGTAAAGGAACCTCAGGGAAAGAAATCTGCCAAATGCGAACAACCATGATTGATGTCGTAATTGAAAACCTATTCCTTTCTGCTTTAGATTTGTATGTCTCTAAAAATGGCGTCATAAAATCAAGAATGGCAGTAGTTGCTACCGGAGGCTTTGGAAGAGGTGAACTAAATCCGCACAGCGATATTGACATTCTATTTCTCTACCCAAGTAATGCCGATTCCTCTGAATTAAAATCTTTCAAAGCACTTATGGCAGAAGAGATTCTCTATCCTCTTTGGGATTTAGGATTAAAAGTTGGGCATGCATCTCGAAATAAAGAAGAAGTTTTAAAAGAAGTTGATAAAGAAATTCAATCCAAGAACGCGATATTAGAATCTAGGCTTATTTGTGGCTCAGATGGACTTTTTAAAGACATGGTAGAAAGTTTCATGAATCATTTAAAATCTGACCGAACAACTGAATACATCAATCAACGACTTCAAGATGAAACAAATAGGCACCATAAGTTCGGGAATACAGTTTACCTTCAAGAACCTGATATTAAAAATGGTGTTGGTGGATTAAGGGATTATCAAAATATTCTCTGGATAGCGAAACTTAAATTTGGATATCGCTCCTACAAGGACTTCGCCAAATATAAATTGCTGAGAACAGATGAATCTCGAGATATCCGTAAGGCATACAATTTTTTGCTCCGTGTCCGCAATGAATTGCATTACCAAAATAAACGCCCTTCTGACAAACTCGATCTTGAGCAGCAGAGTTTAGTCGCAACATATCTTAGTTATCCACAAAAAGATTCCTTTGAGCGATTAACCCAATTTATGCAGGATTATTACTCTGCAACTCGTACTATCTACTCAATTTGCGAATTACTTAAAGAGCGATTATTTGAAATAGATAGCAATAAAAACAAGAGCTATTCTTTTTTTGATGCTTTGCGCGCACATCAAAAAATTAAAGTAAAGGAAATTGATGGATTTACTATTCAAAAAGGACTTCTCTACAGCAATAAAAATGATGTATTTAACAAAGACCCAAACCGCTTAATCAGGGTCTTTAGAATTAAACAACAGTTTAACCTAAAGTTAGATATTAAACTTAAACAAAAAATAACTAACTCTATTCTACTTATTGATAAAAAGGTTATTAATTCCGAGGATGCTGCCCTTAGCTTCAAGGCAATATTAAATGCTCCTGGTGAAGTATACCCTATTTTAAAAGAAATGCATTTTTTAGGCGTCTTAGGACGATATATTCCTGAATTTGGATCGCTTACGTGCCTGATTCAACATGAATATTACCATCGATATACCGCAGATGAGCACGTACTAAGAACCATACGACATTTAGATAATGTATTTCTCAAAGAAAACGTAATGGATCTAGCTTACGAAAAAGAATTAAGAAAAAATATAAACCCTGAATTGCTTTACATCACGTTATTGCTTCATGATATAGGAAAATCTAACGGCATAAAGGGGCACACTGAAAGTGGTGCTATTATTGCAAAACCTGTTCTCTCCCGACTGGGAATTAATCAGGAAAACCAAAAGAAAATTTTATTTATTATAAAAAAACATTTAGAAATGGCACGAATATGGCATCGTTTCGACTTAGATGACATCCAAACCGCCATATCTTTTGCAGAAATTATTAAAACCCCTGAACTCTTACGCTTTTTATTTGTACACACTTATTGCGATGCTAAAGGGACCGCTCCTAGTCTTTGGAATAACTTTAAAGACAGCATGCACCAAACACTCTTCCAAAGGACTCTCAAATATTTTGAAAATCAATCCCTTAATAAAAATGAGGTAGAAAATTATCGAGCTATGCTTAAAAAAGACGTATTGCAATTATCACTTGGGGCTTTACCCGAAGACGAAGTTGAGGCTCACTTCAATCTTTTGCCAGAACGCTATTTCGTTAACACAGACGCAAATGAAGCTATCTTGCATCTTAAGATGATTAACCAACTTCTTAATCAGATAAAAGACGCCGAATCAATAGGCGCATTAGCCCCTATTATTGATTGGAAGGATGATATAAATCTCGGGATGTCAGTTATAAATGTAGTTACATGGGACCGCGCGGGTCTGTTTTATAAACTTGCTGGAGCGCTTACCCTATCCGAATTGGCAATTATAAGTACTCGAGCTATTTCCCGAAAGGATCATATCAGTATTGACACATTTTATGTAGTAGACCTAGAAGGAAATCCTATTAGTAATCCAAAAATCAAGAAAATACTTCAAGAAAAAGTAGAAGCCGTTTTAATACATGGGCGAGACTTAACAGAAGAAATCCAGTTCTTAGAAAAAGACTATAGATTGAAGCAACCTAAGGATCTTAAGATAGCCCAACCTTTCCCACCTTCAATTGAAGTTTACCATGAGCTGTCTCTTAATAGAACCATAATTGAGGTTCAAGCCAAAGACGATATTGGGTTACTATATAAAATAACCAAATTAGTTACAGAAAAAGGATTTGATATAAGCTTTGCAAGAATAGCAACAGAAAGAGGAATTGCCATGGATACTTTTTATATCGAAAATTTAAATCTAAATGAATCCTCAAAGACCTCGAATTTACTAGAGCTACGTTCTGAAATTGAGTCTATCATAAAAGGAGTAGAAGAAACTGCGCTTCAATCTTGATTCTTTCTGAAGTTTTTTAAATTATAAGGATCATGAATGCTAAGCTTAGTATTTCTAAACTTCTAGATTCGCTGGATCAAATTCATAGCTCTACCTCTGAGTCATATCAGTTTGAAAAAGCTTTAAAAATTATCCTAAAAGAGTCTAAAAAGCTTATAGGTGCAGATACGGCTTTGCTTGGCATTGTTAATGAAGATCGGCAAACAGTTGAAATTGTTGCTAAAATTGGACTTAATGAAATTATTGAGCCTATTCCCCTAAAACAAGGCATAATCGGATGGACAGCTTTTTCTCGGAAGACCCTATTAGTTAAGGATTTCAGAAAGGAATCTAAATTTTTGCCGCTAAAAAAGAATTCTAATTCGTGCATTTGTCTTCCCATGCCTTTAAATTCAAAAGTTGCCGGCGTATTCCATGTAGAAAGCAGCTCCTCTGAAAAATTTAATGTTGAATCTCTTAAAGTTGCTAAGGTTCTTGCGAATGAATCAACCAAAGCACTTTCTAAGCTTTGGATTATTGAACAACTAAAAAGCAAAACAAATCAATTGCATTCCCTTATTAATCTAAACCGAAATCTTGTAGCGAAGCTAGATAGAGCATCTATTTTAACTAATCTTGCAACAGAAGCTAAGAGTTTACTCAATTGTCATTCAAGCGCTTTGTTTTTATTTTCACATTCTAAAATAGTTCTTGATTTGCACACAATGGTAGGACCAAATGGGATTCAAAATGACTCTAGCCAAATTAATTTAGGTGAAAGCGCAATAGGTGGCGCTGTTAGGAGAAAAAAGCAAATAGAAATTCATGATATTCTTTTTACAGAAGAGAATCCATTTAATGCAATTATTCTACGTGAGAAACTCTTCTCTATGCTTGTTACCCCTATTATTTATCAAAACGATGTAATTGGAGTACTTAATACTTACACTCAAGAAATGCATCGTTTCAGCGATGATGAAAAAAGTATTGCCTTAGCCTTGGCTGACCTTGGAGCTATAACTTTAGAAAACGCGCGCCTATATGAAAAAACATTCAATTCTGAAGAGATTTTAAGGCGGAATGAAAAGCTTACAACTCTTGGATTATTATCAGCAGAAATTGCTCATGAAATCAGAAATCCACTCACTGTTATAAAGCTACTTTTCCAAACTTTAGATCTAAAATTTCCGTCCACAGATCCAAGAACTGAGGATGTAAATTTAATTACTGAAAAAATTAATCATTTAGAAACAATCGTTGAGCGTGTCCTAGGGTTTAGCCACCGTAATCATAACACAAAAGCGACTTATTGCCTTTCGAGCCTTACTAAGGAATCATTGCAACTGGTAAGACTTAAGTTAAATCAACTAAAGATTTCCATTGAATTTGATGATTCCGAAAAAGAATTTAATATTGATGTTAATAAAGGACAAATTCAACAAGTAATCTTGAATCTTCTTTTTAATTCTAGTCAAGCAATGACAAAATCAGGGGGTCTTATACAAATTAAACTTTATAAAGATGATTCCTTTGCCTATTTTTCAATCAAAGATAACGGACACGGCATTCCAAAAGAGCTACAGGGACGAATTTTTGAATCTTTCCTTACAAATAGAAGCGAAGGGAATGGGTTAGGGCTTTCGATAGCCCAACAAATTTTATCAAGCCACCGAGGAAAAATTAGTCTTTTGGAATCGTCCTCTACTGGTACCCTATTTCGATTTTCTATCCCCCTATCAAAATCCTAATGCGATTTACCTTAACCGCCTTATTGGCGATAGCTATATCTATCGCTTCGAGTCAATCAACATTAGCAATAGCTGGATTTCTTTTGATTCCATATATGGACAAGTGGATGCATTTTTTCTTCTTTGGGCTTTTGGCAACATTAATTCTTTCCCTGAAACCTTTTCGTAAAGACCGCCTAAATTGGATTTTTTCTATCTTATTTACTAGCCTCTTTGGGACTTTAGATGAATTCCATCAAAGCTATACAATCGGACGCCACTTTGAAATTGCTGATATAGCGTTTGATAGCCTTGGAGCACTTACCGCTGCTACTTTATATATAAAATGGAAGCAATACCGAAAACTCTTAGAGCATCCACTTAAGCTTAGCTTCTTGGAAAGTGGCTCTAAGTGACTCATAAGATAAGATTTGAGGTAAAATATATTGTTCGCCATCAGGCATTATTAAAAGATAGAATGGGACCCCAGAACGGCCATATGAATCTAAAGATTTAGAGATTTCAGAGTCTGAATGCGTCCAATCAGCAGAAAATGTTTGAATATTATACTCTTTATAGAGTTCTTCTGTTTTATCTTTTCTTAAGACAAAAAACTTATTTCTTTGACATATTAAGCACCAACTAGCTGTGAAGTCGATAAATGCCGGCTGCCCTGATTTCAATGTCTTTTCTACCTTTAATTCAGACCATTCCTCCCAAGATTTCAAAGAACCCAATTGCCTAGCATCGCTTTGGGAAAACTCTTTCCCTAATACCTTTTCTTGATTATATTGCTGAGTTAAAAAAGCTCCCGCAAAAAAAGTGCTTAAAAAAACCATGATAGACGCACCCCATTTAGCCAACTTACGAACTTTAGGGGGCTCTGAAATAATTCCCCATTTGCCATAGCCCCAACTAGCTAGCCCTAAAAGCAAAAGCAAAGATGCTAATATTAAAATTGCTCCATTGCCTGCTGACTCTATTGCTACCCAAATCAAGTAGAGAGCACTGACTAAAATAAGTGCGCCCATAAGTTTGCGAAATGTTTCCATCCAAGCCCCTGGTTTTGGCAGTAGGTTAACTAAGTTAGGAATGTAAGCTATGCACAAAAATGGGAATGCCATACCAAATCCAATACTTCCAAACAAGAATATCCCTTGCATTATATTTAATTGCAGAGCAATCCCGCTAACTGCCCCAATAAAAGGGCCGATACATGGAGCACCCGCGAGAGCGGCTAATACACCAGTGAGGAAAGCATTAAGACGATATGATTCGTTTTCGACATGATTACCAACAGAAAAACGAGTCAAACTAACACCCATTTCAAAAACACCTAACATATTCATTCCCATTAGAAAAAATAATGAGATTAAACAGACTATAAAATAAGGATTTTGCAGTTGGAACCCCCAACCTACTGATTCACCCATCAATCTTAAAACGAAGAGACCCACTGCTAAAAGGCAAAATGAAAAAACTACGCCTGACGCGTATAGCAACCCACTAACTTGACGCTGTGAAGATTTGGCGCTAGACTGATCAATTAAACTTAAAAGCTTAATTGATAAAACAGGCAGTACGCATGGCATTAAATTTAAAATTAAGCCACCAATAAATCCTAAGCATAGCCAACCTAACATCCCTGATTCGAGCAAAAAATCTTCAAGCCCAATCTTGGGATTATACAAGGCATCACTCTTCAAAAAATTTTTGGGTATTAAAACATTTTTAAGAAGCTCACTAGATTCCAATAAACTTTTATCTTTAACCAATGGAATTTCTAATAATAACGGCGTCGAATCCAAGATACATTGATCCTTGCAAAGAACTGTTTCTACTTGTGCTTTGACTTCAATTTGTCCCCCAAAAGTATAGTTAAGCAATGCCTCCTTTGGAATAATAAGCTGATAAAGGAAAATTGATTTCCCAGAATATCCATATCCCTCAAAACCCCCGTAGTCGAATAACTTTGGCTGAGGATGCGCCAGCGGTATTATTTTAAAGCCTTGGGGAATAGTCCAAGCAATCGTTGGCTCGATACGTTCAATCGCTAAACCTCCCCAGTAAAAATGCCATCCTTTCTCTATAACAACTTCTACCCCTATTAAAATGGTTTGATCCGTCTGATTCTCATTATTTAATAAGATCCCCCCTTGATCAACAAGTAGCCGTATACTTAGGTTTGAAGCTACTGCACTTTTTTTGTCTTGCGCAAAGCTTTCAGACAAAAAAGTAGCGATTAATGATAATATAATCAGTAAATAATGCCTGAACTGCTGAAACATAAAAAGTAAATTAAGATAAAAGAAAAATGTATAAAGCTAAAATAGATAAACAAAATATAATCTTTTATAAAAAATATGAATCTGAAAAATGTTAGCTTTACAAATAAAAATCTAGTAGTGAAATATATAGAATGCAACGTGCTTTATGTTTTTATGGCGATCCTATTTTACGCCTCATAGGGAAAGAAGTTGAAGTATTTGACGCTCAACTAAAATCCCTAGTTGAAGACCTCTTTGAAACTATGTATGCCGAAGAAGGTATTGGCTTAGCCGCCCAACAAATAGGCATCGCTGAACAGATTTGTGTTATTGATGTCCGGCCTCCAAAAGAAAGTGAAATACAATTCAATTACCTCTTTGATAATAAACCTATTCCCCTTGACCTTTTCATGCCCTTGGCACTGATCAACCCTAGGGTAACAATAACAGACTCTACTGAGAGCCTGTATCAGGAAGGTTGCCTTTCTTTCCCCAGTATCTTAGGTACAGTAGCACGACCAAAAGAAATTATATGCCATTTTCATGATCCCCATGGGAACCCACACGTAATTGAATCAGATGGATTATTAGCCCGCTGCATTTTGCATGAAGTAGACCACCTTAATGGCTTACTTTTTATTGATAAAATGGAAAGCAAAGACCTAATAAAGAATCAGACACGCATCAAACAGCTTAAACGGTCTTTTAAAAAGTAAAAACAAAGTCGAGCCCCCTAAAGAGCCCGACTTTGAACAAACAAACACTATGATGTGTTTTAAATTAGCTTTCTAAATTAGAAGCCCCATCCATAAGAAACGACATAATTAAGGTCTGTATCATATGTTATATCATCCCCATCTACTTCCGATAAGGATATTGTTAAATCACCATAGGCGATATCTAGCTGAAGGTAATCGTAGTCATTTGCTGTGTCAGTGAAGTCATAAGCACCAAATGTAACGTACCCTGTAAGACCTTCAACAATGTCAAAACCATAACCTATAGAGTAGAACTCATTACTTGTTGCATCTTCATCAAACGCATAGCTAAGGTCAAAGCCTTTGAATGTATATCCAACATAGATTTCAGTGAAATCATTAGTTTGAGCATCTGGATACATATATTTGCAAACACCAACGTCAAAGCCGCCGATTTCTGTTCCTATATATAAATCTACTTCTGTGTCCATGCCAGCAGCCCAACTCGCATCACTAATCCAAGTCCCAGCATAGAAACTAGTACCTGTGTAATCAAGTCCGCCGCTTACTGCGGTTGCTCCACCATTTTGTGAAACACCACGCCACATATAATCAGAAGTAACCCCAAGATTACCAGAGATTTCAGCCTGAGCTGAAGTTATGAATGCAGTTGCACCCACGAATAATGTAATAAGTGTATAATTTTTCATACGTATTTATAATTGTTTGTTTTGGGCTATTGCCCACCAAAACAGAAGCTTAAACTATGCCAATATGATGGCAAACTACGATATTTGCTAAATTTAATGACGATATTTCAGAAAATTAAACTTTTTGAAGCTCGTGATTACAAAAGTGGAGTAAAAACTTTTCTGAAAAATAAGAATTTTTCAGCATTACTCCTAATTTAAATGAATTACTAGGCTGGGCCTTTAATGTCGAAAGTTCGTTTTCAAATAACCCTCCTTTCCAATATAAAAGTCCGTTTTCTAAACTATGATCGCTTCCGGATCTAACATTATTTTTAATCCAATTAATAAATTCCGGTAAATTTTTAACTGCCCTTCCTGTGATAAAGTCAAATTTCGTTTCAATAGCTTCCGCCCGTATTTGAAGAACTTCCACATTTTTTAAACCAAGGGAGTCTGAAATATTAGCCACAGCATTAACTTTTTTTCCTATAGAATCAATTAAAGTAAATTGGGCTTCTGGGTAGCAAATAGCCATCGGCAGACCAGGCAAACCTCCCCCCGTTCCAACATCTAAAATTTGAGCCCCTGGCTTTAATTTAAGGACATTGGTTACAGCTAAACAATGCATCAAGTGCCTCTCTTCTAGTGCTTCAATATCTTTGCGAGAAATTAAATTAATCTTTTTATTCCATTCTTTAAGCAGATCAACCCAAGTTTCAAGTAACTCCCAAGAATTCTCTGTAATGTTTGGAAATAAATGCTTAAAAAATATTAATTTCATTCGCTATTCGAATTAACATAACTTTAAATTTTATACTGACAATCTAAAGAATTAAACTTGTACATATCAATTCATCAATATATGTTGATTCGTTTATGGAAACCCCTGAACTACAGCAACCATTAATTCATCCTTCTAAGCCAATAAGTAAGAGGATTCAAGCATTAATCAATTTGCTTGAAAATCGGATTGTTTATTTAGATGGGGCTATGGGAACAATGATTCAGGCCCATAAACTTGAAGAGAATGATTTTCGTGGAACTCGTTTTGCAGACCACCCTGTAGATTTAAAAGGCAATAATGATTTACTCACCATAACTCGGCCTGAAATCATTAAAACTATTCACAAGTCATTTTTAGAAGCGGGTGCAGATATTATTGAAACGAACACCTTTAGCTCTACAGCAGTAGCCCAAGGAGATTACCAACTAGAATCTATAGCCTATGAATTAAATAAATCCGCTGCTAAGTTAGCCAGAGATGTAGCTGATTCTGTAGCAAAATCCGAAAAGCGAGATACTTTTGTTGCAGGTGCTATAGGCCCTACTAACCGCACTTGCTCGATGTCCCCCGATGTAAATCGTCCTGAATATAGGGCCATAACTTTTGACCAGCTTGTGCATGATTATTCTGAGCAAATTAAAGGGTTAATAGATGGAGGCGTTGATATACTTCTACCTGAAACTGTTTTTGATACACTAAACCTTAAGGCTGTTCTTTATGCTATCCAAAATTTTCAAGAAACACATCCTATAGCAATCCCAATTATGATATCAGTTACTATAACTGACCAATCTGGGCGTACCCTTTCTGGACAAACAATTGAAGCCTTTTGGAGTTCTGTGGCTCACGCAAATCCTCTTAGTATTGGAATAAATTGTGCTTTAGGTGCCAAAGAGATGAGACCCTATATTGAGGAATTATCTTTCATAAGTGATCGTTTTGTCAGTGCCTACCCCAATGCAGGATTGCCTAATCCACTATCTGAAACCGGTTATGATCAAACCCCTGATCAAACCGCTGAAGCACTAAAGGATTTTGCAGAAAGTGGCTTTATTAATGTTATTGGAGGCTGTTGTGGTACCACGCCCGAACACTTAAAAGCCATTATTGAAAAAACAAATGGAATTGCGACTAGACATCCTAAAGCCATCGCCCCATCCACCCGCCTAAGTGGCTTAGAGGCTTTCAATATTAGTCCTAAAAGTAGCTTTGTAACTATTGGGGAAAGAACTAACGTCACAGGATCACCTCGATTTAAAAGAATGATAGTTGAAGAAAATTGGGAGGGCGCTCTTGCCGTTGCTCTTCAACAAGTCGAAAACGGAGCAAATATCATTGATGTTAACTTTGATGAAGGGCTTCTCGACTCAGAAGCCTGCATGACACGTTTTTTAAATCTAATAGCATCTGAACCCTCAATTTCTAGAGTTCCAATCATGATTGATAGCTCAAAATGGTCAGTTATTGAAGCAGGATTAAAATGTATTCAAGGAAAGTGTATTGTGAATTCTATTAGCCTAAAAGAAGGCGAAGCTACTTTTCTTGAACAGGCAAGGACCATCCAAAAATATGGTGCCGCTAGTGTTATCATGGCATTTGATGAGAAAGGGCAAGCTGCATCCCAAGAAGATAAAGTCCGCATTTGTCGCCGAGCATATGAGCTCCTCTTAGATAAGTTAAATTTTAATCCAAATGATATTATCTTTGATCCAAATATTCTTACAGTAGGAACTGGCATGGAAGAGCATAATAACTATGCAGTAGATTTTATAGAAGCGGTTCGTAGGATCAAAAAAACATGCCCTGGGGCCCTAACTAGTGGAGGAATAAGTAATATTTCTTTTTCTTTTCGGGGAAATAACCCGGTACGAGAGGCAATGCATTCAGCCTTCCTATACCATGCCATTAAAGCAGGCCTCGATATGGGAATTGTCAATGCTGGGATGCTTGAGGTCTATGAAGAAATACCCCCAGAGCTCTTATCTAAAGTTGAAGCTGTGCTTCTTAATAAATCGAATGATTCAACGGAGAATCTTATCAATTTTGCAAACTCTGCAAAGAAATACGATAAAAAACAAGCGGGTAAAAGCCAAGCTGAATGGCGGAATACTTCCGTCGAGGAGCGCCTAAGCCATGCTTTGATCAAAGGCATTATTGAACACATAGAAACAGATACTGAAGAAGCGCGGCAAAAACTTGGGCGCCCATTAGAAGTGATCGAAGGTCCTCTGATGGATGGAATGAAGATTGTCGGCAATCTTTTTGGTGAAGGAAAGATGTTTCTACCGCAAGTTGTTAAAAGTGCAAGAGTCATGAAGAAGGCAGTGGCATACTTAACGCCTTTCATGGAAAAAGATAGGGCAAACGATCCAAATACTAGATCTCAAGGGAAATTCCTTATAGCTACTGTAAAGGGGGATGTTCATGATATTGGTAAAAATATTGTTTCTGTGGTGCTTTCTTGTAATAACTACCAAGTTAAAGACCTTGGAGTCATGGTTTCTTGTGATACCATTTTAAAAGAAGCTAAGGATTGGAATCCAGATTTTATAGGTCTTTCTGGTTTAATAACCCCATCCCTGGAAGAAATGATCCATAATGCCAAGGAAATGGAACGCTTGAATTTTACTCAACCACTCCTAATTGGAGGCGCTACTACAAGCAAAGCTCACACCGCAATTAAAATAGCCCCTGCCTATTCCGGACCCGTAGTACAAGTTGCCGATGCATCCCTTGTTACTGATATATGCAACCAACTCCTCCATCCCAAAAAATCTAAGGTATTTATATCCGACCTAAAGCAAGACCAAATACTAAGGCGGGAACGTTTTCTAGGCGATCAAAATAAAACTATATTACTAGATTTGGCAGAAGCTAGGGCAAAACGTCCAGAAATAGGATGGCCTAATGGCCCTGTATTCCCGCCAAAATCAACTAAATTAATACTTAATGATTCGGTAGATTTAGGAACGATTGCTGAATATATAGATTGGTCCCCATTTTTTTGGGCTTGGGAACTAAAAGGCGTTTACCCCAAGATTCTAAGTCATAAAAAATGGGGTTCTCAAGCAAAACAACTTCATAAAGATGCAATTGCATTACTCAAAGTAATCATTCAAGAAAATGCTTTCTTAGCTAGGTCTGCATTTAGGGTTTGCTATGCAAACTCTGAAAATGATGACATTGAACTTTATGCCGATGCTTTAAGAAAGAAGGTTCTAGGTAAGCTACCAATGCTCCGACAGCAGAAGAAGAAAGTTGGCAATTCAGCATATTTCAGTCTTTCGGATTTTATTGCACCAAAAGAATCAGAGAAAATTGACGGATGTGGTGCATTTATTTGTAGTATAAGTGGCGTAGATGCTTACGCAAAAAAATTTGAAGACGATAAAGACGATTATAACGCTATCCTGGTAAAAGCTTTGGGCGATCGTTTAGCTGAAGCCCTAACAGAATATACACACGAACAAGTTAGGAAAAACCATTGGGCTTTCCAACCAAAGGAAAAATTAGATAAACCCGCTCTTATTGCGGAAGGCTACCAGGGCATCAGGCCCGCTTTGGGATATCCAGCCTGCCCAGATCATTCTAATCTTGAGATAATATGGCGCTTGCTAGATGGGAAAAAAACAACTGGCGCTAGTTTGACTGAAAATTTTGCTATCACCCCCGCATCTACAGTAAGTGGTTTATTTTTTGCAAATAAATGTGCCCATTATTTTAATGTAGGACTTATTTCTAAAGAACAAATGATGGATTATGCAGATCGCAAAGGTTTGACGTTAGGCGAATGCGAGAGACAATTAGCCACAATTAAAGGATATTGAACCATAATAGTTCATTATTATAATTAACAGAAAGTATAGTAGTGAACTATATTAGTTCTCTGAAATTATTACGCTTGAATTTGGTCCCTTAGAAACTTGACAAAATGAACTTAAATGGTTCATTAATAATAAAGTATTATGAGTGTACAACTCTACCCTATTGTTGTGTTTAAAATTTTGCCTACTAATAGGCTTAATAATGATTTACCAGACGATGTTCAGAGTGAAATTATTAGCCAACCAAAAATTTCTAACCAACTTGTTTCGCCTTACTCAAGAACCCAAAATGATTACTATCAAGGTATTTTCAGCTCGGGTACATATTTAATCCAGAACTTATTTCAATTAAGAGAAGTATTGTTCCCAAGAGAGCTACATTTTTCTATTGGCATTGGTACCGTTGATACACCTATAAACCCTATTATGGCGGTAAACATAAAGGGAACTGCCATGAGATTCGCCGAAAGCGGGCTAGATAAGCATTTAAAGTTAGGTCCATATTTAAGCATAAATGGTTTTTCTAAACCCTTAGATAAAATTTTATTACCCTCCATCGAAATTCTTTGGTCATCAACTCTCCGATGGAACTTCAACCGGATCAAAATCCTTAATGGATTACTAAAGAATCAATCTGAATTAGAAATAGCTCATGAGATTGAGATTAGCAAAAGAGCAGTTTATAAAAATATTACGCAGGCAAAATTAAAAGCCTGGGCTGAACTTTCTTTCCGGGTTGAAGACAATATTAGCGCTATTTTAAAAAAATATAGAAAATCTTAAGTCTTTGTTTTATAAAAACAAAATGCAAATCAAAGAAATAGTGTTCGACCCTTTCTCTAAAAAGCTTTTATTTAAAATCTATGTCTCTTTTTTTTGCAACTTTAGTTACAGGCATAAGCTTAATTGTTTTTGGGGTAAGCTTGCTTTTTAAGTTTGCTACCTTAAAAAAATATCTAACTGCCTTTCCTAGATCAAAGCGCGCAACCATTATTTTAATGGGGCTTGCTATGTCTTGGTTTTCTTTTCGAATTTATAATCTAGGTGCTTCAGATTTCGGTGACTACAAAATGCTTTTAATGGCTCTTTTTCTTGTGATTACTTTGGCTTCCTTTTATTTTGTTCCAGACTTTTTAGGTGTCCGTGCCTTTGCTGGTTTAGTTTTACTTTCGGCAGACGTTTTGCTCCAAGCAGCGTTTATGCAGGCCCCAGCTGAACGTCTTTTTCTAGTAGCCTTTGTTTATTTTATGATTATCTTTGTATTTGTTTTAGGGGCTAGTCCCTATTTAATGAGAGATCTAATCATTTGGTTTTACAATAAAGCAATACGGGTGAAAATACTTGCTTACATATTACTACATTACGGCGGCTTTTTAGTTTGGATAGCCATAAATTATTAAAATGCCTTCTTTGAATAAAAATAAAGGCTTTTTATTCATCATTTCTGGCCCTGCCGGAAGTGGGAAAACTACTATTTGTAATGGCTTGATTAAAAACAAATCCATTCACCGAATTATTACTTCCACTACACGTCCTCCCCGCCTTGGCGAAATTAACGGGAGCGACTATCATTTTTTATCCACTAGTGATTTTAAAAATAAAATTTCAAACGAAGCTTTTTATGAATACGCACAAGTTCATAATCATCATTATGGAACAGAAAAAAAGGCGATTATCTCGCCTATTTTACAAGGTCATAATTGCCTTCTAAATATTGATGTTCAGGGAGCAAAAACCATTAAAGAAAAAGCTATTTTAGATCCCGCATTAACTGGGCAGATTGTTACAATTTTTATTATGCCCCCTTCCTTAGAGATTCTTAAAGGGCGTATGCAAATGAGAGGCACTGATTCTAATATAGAGATTGAGCGTAGGCTCAAAGTGGCAGAAGACGAAATAAAGCAAGATAAATTTTACGACCATATTATAAGCAGCTCAACTAAAGAAAGCGATCTCTCTACAATGTGCTCTATTTTTGAAAAGGTAACTGCCTGATTATGATATTACCGTTAAAATTCAAGTCTTGGCTTTTTATTTAATATTCTCTGATGTCATCACGTTTCTCAAAATCACAATTGAGTCAAAAATTAAACTGGGGTAGCTTGGATACAAACTATCTTGAGCACATAATAACTCTTTCAAAAAAAGAAGATTTGGGAGGGCTGGGGCTTTTACGCTTTAGGGAATCCAACACCCTTCAAGATTTAAGCTCCGATCTTATTTCAAGCTTAAAGCATGGAAGCGCACTAATAGTAGCAAGGACTCCATGCATTGCGTGTGGCGTTAAACTAATTCCCATGATTCTCAAGACATATGATCCAAATTTAATATTTGAGAGCTTTATTAGCGATGGTGATTATGTTTCTGATAGTTCAGAATTTGGGGTAATAAAAGGACCAGCATCTTCACTATTAAGTGCTGAACGGATTATACTTAATTTTTTACAATATTTGAGCGGTATTGCTAGTAATACCAAACGCTTTACTGATTGCTTAAAAGGCTCGTCTACCCGTCTACTAGATACGCGTAAAACAACACCCCTATTTCGAATGTTAGAAAAATACGCCTTTACTTGTGGAGGAGGATTTAACCACCGATATGGTTTATTTGACAGAATAATGATTAAAGATAATCACCTTGCTTCTCTTAAATCTGATACAAAAGAAATAGACGATTTGCAAAAGAAATTTCCGAATACTCCCATTCATATTGAGGTAGATAACCTAGAACAAATTGATTTGGCGCTCTCCGCGGGAGCTGATTGCGTCTTACTAGATAATTTTTCAATAGAACAGCTAAAAGCGGCTATTTCTTTAATAAAAAATCAAGCATATGTAGAAGCAAGCGGAGGCGTCACCTTAGACATCCTGCCTAGAATAAAAAATCTCGGGCTTGATTTTATTTCTACCGGAGCACCTATCCATCAAAGTCAATGGGTTGATATCGGGCTTGATTGGGAGTAACAATGCCATGAATATTCCAATCCAAGAAGACCGAGGACTAACTGAAATTCTTAAGACATTAATAGAGTCAGATACTCCGGTTTCAGGAACACTAATTGGGGAAAAATTAGGATACTCTAGAACCACCGTACATACAAAGGTAGAGCGATTAAAAAGTGAAGGGTTTAAGATTAATGCCGCTTCAAAGCGAGGTTATACTTTAGAAAATGTCCCTGGAAACCTTAATCCTACTTTACTTAACTATTATAGCCTAATCTACAAAAATCCAATTCCTATTTATTTTTACAATACAGTTGATAGTACAAATTTACAATCGGAGCGTTTATTTTCGAATGGAGTCTCTACGCCTTTTTGCGTTATTGGAATAAAGCAAACAAGGGGCAAGGGACGCCTTGGAAGAAAATGGCAGAGTGAGTCCAATAAAAACTTGTACGCTTCTTTAATGTTTTCGCCAAATAAATCCCCCAAAAAACTACAAAGTTTTACCTTGTGGGCTGGTATAGAAATTTGTCGTAGCTTAAAAAGAATTCTTCCAAATCTACCATTAATGGTAAAGTGGCCAAATGACCTCTATTGTAGAAGTAAAAAATTCGCGGGAATGCTTACCGAAGCTCGGATAGACCAAGACCGAATCCAAAGTATTATCTTTGGATTCGGATTAAACATTAACACAGACTTGCGGACCGAGCCTAAAAACATACGAAATATTGCCACAAGCCTTAAGGCCGAATCAAAAAAAAATTTAGACATGAACTTAACTACTATTGAGATGATTTCCGCAACGGTCCGCGCTTATGAAAAATGTTTGCTCAATCGGCCTAGTGAGCCTCTTGTTGTGGCTTGGAATGAATTAGATTTTCTTAAGGGGAAAGAGCTTTCGCTCTTAGAAAATGGAAGGCCATTGGCGGGGATTGGAATGGGCATTAATTCGGAAGGGGCTCTTCAAATTAAAATTGCAAATGGTGCGCTTCAGACTGTTTACTCTGGAGATGTAACTTTGATTTAATGAAAATACTTTCCATAGATATCGGTAATACAAATATCAATTACGCTGTAATTGAAGGTATTTCTGTTTTTGACATGGGGTCCCTAGCAACCAATACGCTGAAAGAAAATGAACATTTTTTTTCCGTATTTGAACATTTAATTCAAAAACATTCTCTTAAAGCAGCAGCTTTTTGCTCCGTTGTGCCAGAACTCTGTGGACGACTAGCTTCCCTCCTCCCTACAGGATTTCCTTTGTTTCAATTAACTGATAAAACAACGTATGGCCTAAACTTAGCTTATCCTAAGCCTGAAGAAATTGGGCATGATCGTATTGCCAATGCAATTGCCGCACAAACATACTACTCGCTACCTAGCATTATAATAGATTTAGGCACTGCAATCACTTTGGATGTTGTTACTGCTAACGGGTACGAAGGGGGTATCATTGCTCCAGGCTTTAGATTAATGTCTAATTATTTAAGTGAACAAACTGCCCTATTGCCAAAATTAGACCTTTTCGACAGTCAAATGAATTTATCAGATTCTATGCATGGCTACGGACGTTCGACAAAAGAAGCCATGGAACTAGGAGTATCTATAGGGTTTTCTGGCATGGTAAGCTCCTTGCTAGAGCATGTTTCTAGTTCACTTGAAAAAAGAACTAAAAGTACGCCTGTTGTACTATCTACAGGTGGGAGCATCGCTAACCTAACTCATGATTGGGTTAACAAAACTAAATTTGTTGATGCTATTACCCTAATTGGGCTCGCGGAAGCTTATCTTCGATGGTCTAATAGACGCTCTTGTAAATGACAAAAATTCAAAGATTCAACTATACGCTTAGTCTGATTATCAGAACCTTCATCACTTGATTTTTCTATCGCCTGCAATTCTTTTTCTAAAGCACTGCGTTGAGATTTAAGCTTTGCTCCATCAATATCTGTACTTTTTAGCGCTTCATCCGTTAAAACGGAAATTGTATCTGAAATAACTTGGGCATAGCCACCTTTGATAACATAAACGTGCTCGTCTCTATCATTAATTAACTTAAGCAATCCTAATTCTAACTCTGTAATTATAGGAACATGGCCATTCAACAAGCCAACTTCTCCCATTTTAGTAGGAAGGATAACTTCTTTTGCCTCAGCAGATAAAACCGATTCTTGGGGTGAAATTATTTCTAACTTAAGAGCCATCAGATCAAATTATGCCTTAGATTCTTCAGAAGCTGAATCGAGTGAACCAATCATATACAAATCATTCTCTGCCATTGAATCACATTCCCCATCAAGAATCATCTTAAAGCCTTTGATCGTGTCAGAAACTGATACATATTGCCCTGCTGTTCCGGTAAAGACTTCTGCAACATGAAACGGCTGTGATAAAAATTTCTGAACCTTTCGCGCGCGGTATACAATCTGCTTATCTTCAGGAGACAACTCATCCAATCCTAAAATTGCAATAATATCTTGTAAATCCTTATAGCGTTGCAAAACATTTTGAACACCCCTAGCCACCTTGTAATGTTCTTCCCCCACAATAGCAGGATCCAATGCATTAGATATAGAAGACAAAGGATCCACGGCCGGATAGATTCCTAATTCAGCAATAGAGCGCTCTAAAACAATCGTGGAATCTAAGTGCGCAAAAGTATTCGCTGGAGCGGGGTCAGTTAAATCATCAGCGGGCACATAAACTGCCTGGAAAGACGTAATAGAACCCTTTTTAGTGGAAGTGATACGCTCTTGTAAATTTCCCATTTCTTGCGAAAGTGTTGGTTGATAACCTACCGCAGAAGGCGAACGCCCCAACAATGCAGATACTTCGGCGCCTGCTTGGGAGAAACGGAAAATATTATCAACAAATAAAAGTACATCTTGGTTTTTTTCATCTCTAAAATATTCTGCCATAGTAAGTCCTGAAAGCGCAACGCGCATACGAGCTCCCGGAGGTTCATTCATTTGGCCATAGACCAAGGCGACTTTAGAATTCTCCATATTCTTCTGATCAATAACCCCAGCATCCGACATCTCATGGTATAAATCATTGCCTTCGCGGGAACGTTCCCCAACACCAGCAAAAATAGAATATCCACCATGGGCTTTTGCAATGTTGTTAATCAATTCCATAATAACAACGGTTTTACCGACGCCCGCACCACCGAATGCACCTACTTTACCACCCTTCGTAAATGGACATATAAGATCAATAACCTTGATCCCCGTTTCTAAAATTTCTGCTTCGGTCGCCTGATCCACTAACTCAGGTGCACCGCGATGAATTGGTCTTCGCTCCTCTGTTTGAACAGGGCCTTTCTCATCTACTGTATTGCCTGTAACGTCAAAAATTCTGCCAAGGACTGCCTCTCCAACGGGAACACTAATCGGAGCCCCTGTATTTTTAACAGGCATACCTCTTTGCAAGCCATCCGTTGATGACATGGCGACTGCCCTTACAACGCCTTCTCCCGTATGTTGCTGAACCTCTAAAACCAACTCCTTAGATTCACCTCCCACGATATACTCTACAACAATTGCGTCTAGAATATTAGGGATATTAGCTTCATCAAACGAGGCATCGACTACTGCGCCGATTACTTGAACTATTTTTCCTGATGTACTCATAATATAAATCTTTTATTAAACTCTAATTGAATAATGTGCATTTTTACGCAGCCGAAGCGGCTGCAATTTCTAAAATTTCTTGGGTAATAGCCGCTTGCCGCGCTTTATTATAATCAAGCGTAAGAGAATCTACTAATTTAGATGCATTATCTGTCGCTGATTTCATTGCTACCATCCGCGCAGAGTACTCGGATGCTCTTGATTCTAAAATCATTTGATAAATCATAAACTCTACGTAACGCTCGGGTAAATTTTCTAAAATTATTTCGACTGTGGGCTCAAAAGCAATCTCTCTTGCCTCATTATTTTTTTCATCGGTATTTCCTTTTATTTTCCTCTTTAACTGATCAAGCATACTATCTAAATCAAGTATTGGTAATATAGGCAAAATAATAGGCTCCTGAACTAAAACATTCACAAAGCTTGGATAAGCAATCTCTAGACTATCGATTTCTCCCAGCTTAAAGGCATTAATTGCTGCATCAACTAAAGGAGCGACTTCCCTTGGCTTGGCTTTATCTGAAATCCCGTAAGCTCCTTTCTGGTCAAGCCCCTCTCTCGCAGTAAACTGAGAAGCTTTTCTACCAACGGTAAAGAAACTAGCATCGCCCGATACTTGATCCATGATTAAGCGAAATAAATTTGTATTTAATGGGCCGCAAAGCCCTTTATCTGATGATAAAATTATAATTCCGCGCCTTTTCACATCTTGTTTTTTGAAGAAAGGATGTTCTATACAATCACCTGATATTTTAAAGGCATTCCCGACTGTATTTAACATATTTGCAAGCAGTAGTGCATAAGGCCTCCCCGCTATGGCTGAATCTTGGGCTCGCTTCATCTTTGAGGAAGAAACCAGTTGCATTGCACGAGTAATTTGCCGGGTATTTTTTACCGACTTAATTCGCCTTCGAATATCTCTTAAATTTGCCATGAAATCATTATTGATATAAAGCAGAAAATATTATTTGTTGAAAGTAGTCTCCCACTCCTTAATCAAGGCCGATAGGGACTCTTCGATCGAGTCTGAAAGTTGCTTTTCGCTACGAACTTGATCCATAACCGAAGCTCCTCTAGATTCTAAAAATTCCCTAAGATTTGATGTGGCAGATACAACCGAAGCTACTCCGATTGCATCAAAGTATCCATTTTGAACTGCCCAAATTAAAGAGGCCTGAACTTCAACAGGAATTGGATTAAACGCAGTCTGCTTGAATAACTCGACTACCCGCGCTCCCCGATCTAATTGTGCCTTTGTTTTAGCATCGAGGTCAGACCCGAATTGAGCAAATGCTGCCAATTCTCTAAATTGTGCCAATTGTAATTTAACTTTACCTGCTACTTTCTTGATCGCTTTTATCTGAGCTGCTGAACCTACACGAGAAACCGATAAACCAACAGAGATGGCTGGCCTGATGCCTTGGTTAAATAAATCTGTTTCAAGAAAGACCTGACCATCTGTAATAGAAATTACATTGGTTGGAATATAAGCAGAAACATCTCCCGCTTGTGTTTCAATAATTGGCAGTGCCGTTAATGATCCATTTCCATTAGCTTCATTTACACGAGCTGAACGTTCAAGTAGCCGAGAATGAAGATAGAATACATCGCCCGGATAGGCTTCTCGACCTGATGGGCGTTTTAAAATTAATGAAATTTGTCTGTATGCTACAGCTTGTTTAGATAAATCATCATAAACTATTAAGGCATCCATTCCATTATGCATGAAGTATTCTCCCATAGAGGCACCTGAGAAAGGAGCAATATATTGATTAGCTGGATTATCAGCAGCTGGTGCCGTCACTATAGTAGTGAATTCCATTGCATTAGCTTTTTCTAAAACATTAATTGTTCTGGCAACATTAGAATTTTTTTGCCCAACCGCCACATAAATTGAATAAACTGGACGAAAGCCTTCCTCAAAAGAGCCATCCTCTTTCCGATGCTGGTTATTGATTTTAGCCTGGTTAATGATTGTATCAATGGCTATGGTTGTCTTACCAGTTGAGCGGTCACCAATAATTAACTCCCGCTGACCCCTCCCAATTGGAATCATAGAGTCAACCGCCATAATGCCTGTTTGCAATGGTTGGTCTACTGACTTCCTAGGAATAATCCCAGGAGCAATTTGATCCACTGGGTAATTTTTCTCTGCTTTAATTGGGCCCTTCCCATCAACGGGACTACCGATTGCGTCTACAACGCGCCCGAGTAATCCTTTACCAACTGGCACCGATAAAAGCTTGCCCGTAGTACTAGCTTCATCGCCTTCTTTGAGATTTGAATAATCTCCGAGTATAACACACCCAACTCCATCTTCTTCTAAGTTAAGCGCTAAGCCAGTCACCCCATTTCCGAAGTCTAACATTTCATTGTACATGACCTCCGATAATCCTTCAAGCTTTGCAACACCGTCAGCAATTGAGACAATGCGTCCGACATTCTTCTTTACTACACCCGCTTTAAAATTAGCGATTTCTTTTTCTATTTGTTCAACTATTGAGCTCATATTTTTTAAAATTCTATATTTCGTTGGCGATTTGATTTAATTGAGCGGCAATCGATGCATCATAAACATCGTCGCCTATACGTACTTTTAGACCTCCAATTAAGCTTGGGTCAATGAACGATTTTACCTTAACTGATTTTTGATATTTTTGAGTAAAACTTTTTTCTAAAGATTCGAGCATTGATTCACTAAGGGGAGAAGATGAGGTAACCTCTAAGGTTTGCTGCGCCATTGTTTGTGCAACTTTGACCTTAAGTATCTTCAGTAAAGGCAAGAAATGCTTAAAGCCTTGTTCTTTTAACTTCATAATGCCCCCCCATAAACTATCCGTATCTAATTCATCATTAACGCTCGATACTTGTATCAAGCGTTTTGCTAGTTTGTTTATCTTTTCACTTTGATTCATAAAAATTAAAGTAAGTTAAATCAAGAAAGTGATTGCGATAAGTTATCAGTAGCTGAATTAGCATACTTTTCTCTATCTGAAACTGAAAGTTCCTTGTCTAATACTTTGGCTGTTGTTTCAACAACTAGCCGAGCAACTTCTTGCTTAACTTCTGTAAGCATTTTTTGTCGCTCTAATTCTGTAGCTTCTCCTGCTTTTCTAATAAGTGATTCAGCCTGTAAACTAGCTTCTTGAACCTTTTGTTCCAACAATGCTTTTGATTGCCCCCTGGCTTCACGCAAGATTTTTTGTGCTTCAGCTGCAGCCTCCTTTATTTTCTCATGCCGTTCTTTTTCTGCTTCGAGCAATTGTGCTCTCATTTCTTCAGCATATTGAAGGCCGTCAGCAATTTTTTTCTGCCGCTCATCATAGGTTTTCAATATAGGCTTTATAGCAAATTTATTTAAAATAAATGCCACAATTAAGAAATTGATCATTTGGGCAATTAAAGTAGGCCAAGAAACCTTAAATTTCTTAGCAATTGCTTCAACCATTCCATCTTCTGCACCCTCTGATACGGCTTCTAAAGATGATTCTGTCAACACATCTACACCGAGAACCTCCAAGCTTGAAAGGTTAAACGTTGCGGCTATACACAATAGAAATAGAATTGATTTTAACATAATAAAAGTGCCACTGTGTAAATACACAGCGGCAATTAGTAATAACTAAGATAAGAAAATTGCAATAAAAAGTACTGCTTCTACTAGAGCCATACATAAAATTGACTGAACGATAATCTTACCAGATGCTTCAGGGTTACGACCAACTGATTCACAGGCTTTATAGCCAATCAATCCAATGCCAATCGGTACACCTAATGCGGCAGCGGCCACTTGTAAAGATCCAGTGATACCGCCTACTTCTGCTGCTGCTAATATTGTTTCAAACATAATAATTTATAATTTTTTGTTAATGATTTAAGAACCATACCTGCGATTTACTTCACAGTCATATGATTAAAAGTTTTCTTAATGTTCTTCCCCATGATTCGTAACTAATCCAATGTAGATTGCGATCAATAAAGTAAAAATGAATGCTTGTACAACTCCGACTAATGCTTCTAGGAAATAAAATGGTACTGGGGCTAGGGGCGCTAGTGCCGTCATACTTGAAAGCAAATTTTCACCTCCAAAAATATTACCATAAAGCCTAAAAGACAAAGAAACTGGTCTAATAGCTATAGAAATTATTTCTATAAAGCCAACACATATAAAGATAGGTGTTAAAAGTAGATATATAGGAGCTGGGGTTTCTGATTTATCAGCCTTATTTCCAAAGAGCTCCCATAAAAAAAACTTCATGCCAGACACTTTTAAAACCAAGTAAGCCCAAAAAATCATGCCAATTATAGATAGCCCAATAGCTGTATTTAAGTCCGATGTAGCTGGCCTAAACCAGTAATTAAAATTACCGCTTGCATCTTCAAACCCAAAAACACCAACACCAGGCAAAAGCCCACTCCAATTATGGATCAAAATAAAAACAAAAAAAGCCAATAAAAGAGGGAATGCTTGAGAAAATGCTTGCTTCCCCATAATTGGCTCGATGATGCCCTTTAATCCCTCAATTAAAGTTTCGAACACAGATTGAGCTTTATTAGGGACCAAAGACGGTTTTCCTACCATTAATCTTATCGCTATAATAAACCCCAAAGATATTACCCATGTTGTTAATATAGAATTTGTTATGGGTAGATTAAAAATCTTACCTATTTCGTAGGCATATGGGCTCACGCCATTAGAACTTCCAGAAGCATCTGCCCCAAATACAAAGTTTAGCGGCGCTAGAAAGAAAAGAAAAAAATATGTTATGGACTGTTTCAAAAGAGAGTTTTTTATGACTATACTCTAGTGACGAAAAATTATTAAGCCTAACCGAAATGAACCTAAGAAAAGGCTCGGTCAACACTCGAATGAAAAAAATCACAAAATTATTGCAGAAATCTAATTAATATCCAAAGTATAAATATGACAGGTCCTACAAACCTAACTGATCGAATAGCAGGATTAAGAGAAAAAAAGGATGCCTCTAGTGTTTTAAATTCGTCTGATAACGCTGAGATAACTAAGCTTACGCCCCCATCTATTAAGGTGCCTAAACAAGCCTTTGATTATTTCGCGAGCTTTACATACTTTTTGTTCCTTATTGCTATATTAGGCCAACTCTTTCTTATAATTAGTCTAGAATTTTTTTAATTTAACCAGACTCACTATTGCATTAAGTCTTTTATACTTTTTTAGCTACCAATGAAAAGTAGCACTGCATGAGATCCTGAAAATACGTAGATTCTTCATACAGCCAAGGCGCACTTGTATCCATTTCCCAAAAAGGCGATTCCTCTATATGAGATTTAGTCCATTCGAAATAATTTACATCATCCGTCCTAAAGTATAAACTAGTACCTGAAAGTGATCGTTTAGCTAAATTCTTAAGTAAATTTGGTTGTATCATTCTTTTTTTGTGATGGCGAACTTTAGGCCATGGATCTGGGAAAAGAAATATGATGGCCTCAAAAATAACTTTATTAGGAATCACTTCAAGAAATTCATTTAGTTCTGCCTTAAAAAAATGTAAATGAGTCAGCCCATTCTTATTCTTTTTACAATTTGCTTTTTTTATTCTTTGCCCAATCAAATCAATTCCAACACAAACCTTATTTGGATATTTAATACAATAACTTGTTAACCAATGACCATGGCCACATCCGGCTTCGAAGACAGATATTTCTTTGGAGTTAAGGTTGCTCTTTAATTCTTCCTCTAACAGATTCTTTCTGAACTTTTGGCGATCTAACTCCTTCAAATGTCCCTCAGACTGCTTCGAAATAATTTTTGTTCCCATTAAAATCAGTTCGTCAAAAATTGCCTATAGGGCAATGTAAAAATTATACTTGTCCCTTTCCCTAATGAACTTTCAGCTTTAACTTGGCCACCATGCCTCAAAACAATCTGTTTAATTATGCTAAGGCCCAAACCTGTTCCCCCCTTTTCTATACTGCGCCCTTTATCCACAACATAAAAACGATCAAATAAGTTTGGTAGACTTTTTTTAGGTATTCCTGGGCCGTTATCGGAAACGGTACACTCTACAAAGGATTTATCATCGTTGAGACAAGCCGAAATTCTAAGAGAAGTGAAATCCGGGGCATAGCGAAAAGCATTCTCTAGCAGATTATCTAAAACTTGATTAATCCTCAAATTATCAAAAATAAATGGCTTTATACTAGGTTCACAATCAACATAAATACTTTGTCTCTTTTTATCTATTCGTTTCGAATAATTCTCTACTACTTCTCGGAAAAGTTTTTCTATTGATTGCATTTTATACTCCATCAAATCTTGTTGGATTTCTAAAGTAGACAGCTTAAGTAGATCTTCAACTAGTACATGTAAACGGCGGGTATTTTTATAAATTTTAGTTAAAAATCGTTTCTTTTCCTGCTCGGAAAGTATGTCATAATCCTCAGTTAAAGTTTCAGAAAATCCTTTAATAATTGTAACAGGTGTTCTTAGTTCGTGAGATATATTTGCGATAAAATCTCTCTGCATTAACTCTGCTTGCTTTAAACGAGTAATTTCGTGCAAAAATAAGAGAAAAGCGTCCCCTAGGCTGGACTTATTTCTAGGAATTCTGGATATAGACACTTCAAACCACTTAATTTCGCCACTATATTCTACCTTTATAGTCTGCATAATCGTGTTATCTGCATCTTTATAATCAGCTAAAAATTCTAATAGGCTGGAGGAGTGAACAACTGATTCAAGGCGATGGGATTCAATAACTCTTCCGGCATTAAAAATTTGCTCAGCCGCTTTATTCGCATACTCAATAACATTCTCGGCGTTAAGTACAAAAATAGCATCTTGAACGACTTGTAGAGTTGATTCTATTTGATTAGATAATTCGCTAGTTTTTGAATAACCTGCATTATATTTATCAATTAACTGATTGGTAAATTTAAATAAATCCTCAAGGGATTTGCTTTGCCAAAAGTTTCCTGTCGTCTTAACAAGCGAGCGACGTCTAGCTTGTACAGATTCTAATAACTTTTTTATATCCCGCTCTGTTTTCCAGGTTCTAAATGCTAAAATTATAAGAATAAAAAGTACGCAATATAAGAAAATTTCATTCATTAGATGTCTGCGATTTTATAACCTACTCCTCTAATCGTTTTAATGACTCCGGCGCATCGCCCTAATTTCTCTCGTAATCTCCGAATATGGGTATCCACGGTACGTGTTTCTATACCCGTACCATATTCCCACACACTGACTAATAGATGATTTCTAGTTTGAACTCGATTTTTTCTTTCCATTAATAAGGAGAGTAATTTAAATTCTGTCATAGTTAAATTTATTATTTCCCCATCAATTTTTAATTCACGTATCTCTCTATCTAGAACTATGTCCCCTATTTTTAAAAGTGAATCAGATCCACTAGTTTTATATGGCTGAACATTTCTATTTAAAATATTCCTCACCCTTAAAATTAACTCCCTATTGTTAAAAGGTTTTGAAATATAATCATCGGCCCCAGACTCTAGTCCTTTAATTCTATCTTCAATTTCACCTCGGGCCGTCAAAAATATTATTGGCACTTCCCGTAAATCTTGATCGCTCCGAATAATTTTACATATCTGGTCTCCGCTAATTTCCGGCATCATAATATCTAATATTATTAAATCTGGGGTATTGTCTTTTATGGTACGAATAAAAGATAAAGGTTCATTAAACCCCGTGCATTCATACCCCTCTTGCTGTAACTTATAAATTACCAATTCTGTAACGTCAGGTTCATCATCCAAAATAAAAATTTTATGATTCATTGTGCTGTTCTTCATTATTTAAGATAATGACAATAATAGGAACCGGCTCCTGACATCATGTCAAATTCAATACTTATTTGACATGTTAGAGTTGTATTACTTTATAGGGTTCCTTAAATAATATGTTTTAACCATCTGATGTGCCTAAAAATAAGTGGCTTTTGATATGAAAGAAAACTCAAAAAAACAATCTGAAAATAATGATAAAAGAGAAGATGCAGAAAATGATGCTATCCTGAACGAAGCTAAGGAAAACACTGAGGAAATTACTGAAAAAAATATTGAAGAAGATTACCGCAGTCAATTTTTAAGGAGTGTTGCTAATCTAGAAAATTTCCGAAAACGTGTTGCTAAGGAAAAGCAAGAGCTCATTAGAATAGCCAATGCATCACTAATTGAAGATTTGTTACCCGTAATAGATACTATGAAACTTGGGCTTGATGCTTCTGAAAAGCATCCGGAGGCTTGTGAAATTAAAAAAGGGTTTGAAATGGTACTTGAACAAATGAATCGAGTTTTAGAAGAAAAGGGCTTAATTGAAATCTCCCCCGATGGAAAACAATTTGACCCAAATAAACACGAAAGTATTTCCTACCAGCCTTCCGAGGAAATCCCTGAAGGAGAAGTCATTCAAACTATACGCACTGGCTATATTCTAAATGATCGCCTAATTCGTGCGGCTAATGTAATTGTATCTAGCGGAAAATCAGATACTAAATAAAATTTAAGAAATCAAATTGTTATTAATCTTAATCTATTAACCCTATGGCTAAATCTGATTACTATGAACTTTTAGGCGTCGATAGAAATGCTTCGGATGATGTCTTAAAAAAGGCTTATCGAAAACTTGCCGTTAAATATCACCCTGATAAAAACCACGGAGACGCAAAAGCAGAAGGAAAATTTAAAGAAATTTCAGAAGCTTATGATGTGCTAAAAGACACTAAAAAACGTGCTGCTTACGATCAATATGGACATGCTGCATTTCAGAATGGAATGGGTGGAGGGCACCATCAAGGGGCTGGTGGAGTGGATCCTTTTGATATCTTCCGTGAAGCATTTGGCGGAGGCGGAGGCGGAGGTATATTTGAAGATATCTTTGGAGGAGGTGGCCGTAGCTCAAGTGGAGCCCAATCAGGATCAGACCTTCGCTATGACCTTGAAATAACTTTGGAAGAGGCTGCTAAAGGCACAGAAAAGCAAATCCGCTACAGGCGTCATATTTCTTGTAAAAAATGTCAAGGCTCAGGAGCGGAACCAGGCACTGGAAAATCTACTTGCCGTACATGTAATGGCACTGGACAGATTTCTTCTAACCGAGGTTTTATTAGTTTTCGTCAGGCATGCCCTGAATGTTCTGGTACTGGGCAAAAAATAGATAGCCCCTGTACAGAATGTAGAGGGAATGGACGTACCATTGACCAAAGTACGGTTAAAGTAAAAATTCCTGAGGGTGTTCATACGGGCTCCAGGTTAAGATCAGCGGGGAATGGTGAAGCGGGAATAAATGGTGGGCCTTCTGGTGATTTATATATTATACTAATTGTCAAAGAACATGAATTATTTGAGCGGCATGAAGATGATTTATTTTGCGAAGTTCCAATTAAATTTTCCTTAGCCTGCTTAGGTGGAACAATAAACGTCCCTACTCTTTTCGGCAAAGGAAACTTAAAAATTCCTGAGGGAACTCAAACAGGTACTACTTTCCGTCTTCGAAATCAAGGCATGCCCCACCTTAGTGGCGGAAATGGCGATCTTCTGGTCCGTATTCAAGTAGAGGTTCCAAAAAAATTAACCAAGTCACAGCGAGAAAAACTAGAATCTTTTTCTGAGGCCTGTGGCGACAAAGGAAATCCTGTTTCAAAGAGTTTTGTTGAAAAAGCAAAGAAATTCTTTAATTAAAATCTTAAATGTCTTTCAAAATTGTCATCCTTGGCTCTGGAGCAGGTAGTAATGCAAAAGCTATTTTAGAAGCAGAAAAGAAAGGGAAACTAGGATTGGCTAAAACCTTAGCCCTTATATCTGATAATGAAGAAGCTCCTATTCTTGATTTGGCCTCTCAATACGAGAAGGATGGCCACGGCATAAGTTGTAACCCGCATAAAGCAAAATTGAGTCAAAATGAAAGAGATTTCTTTATTAATAAGGTTAAATATTATAATCCAAATTTAGTTATTTTAGCTGGATTTATGAAAATTCTAGATTCTACTTTTATTGATGCTTTAAACGGACGTATTATTAATTTACATCCTAGCTTATTGCCCAGTTTCCCAGGAATTGACTCTATCAAAAAAGCCTTTGTATCTGGCGCTAAGATAACGGGTTGTACTGTTCATTGGGTGACCCCCGAATTAGATGCCGGGCCTATAATTGATCAAATGGCAGTTCCTATTGCCCCCGAAGATTCGATTAATTCTCTTACCGAAAAAGTTCATCGTGCCGAACATTCCCTACTACCATCTATCATAAAAAAGATTAGCTTAGGTGAAATCTTAATGCCGTAATAATTATTTTTAATAGAATGAAACTTGGCTCCCAATTAAAAATTTCTATGCCAATAAGCTTGGAGTTGGTAGAAGCCTTAGAAAATTATTTCTATGAATTAAAGCCTTCTCCATGGGTCTTGCTCCAAAAAACAGCTTCTGACCCATACTTTTTGATAGGTTATTTTAAAAATGAAAATAAAGCACAAATAGCATTAAAAAGCCTTTTACGTGCGTTCCCAAACATTCAAAATAAATTTGAACAAGAATGGCTTGATAAAGTTGATTGGCAAGATGCCTATAAGTCCTACATTAAACCATGGCATGAACGCATGCTTCATTGGATTCCTTTATGGGCTAAAAATGACCATCTGCCTCCTGATGCTTCTAGGACATCAATAATTTATCTTGATGCAGGCATGGCTTTTGGGACAGGCTGTCACGAAACAACCCAATTATGCGCCTCTAGATTAGTTGATTTTTTCCTTGATCCAAGCTCGCATATTAATGCTGGACTTGATTCTAAAATTGTTGATGCAGGTTGCGGATCCGGAATTCTTGCTCTATCTGCGGCTGCCTTAGGATATAGAAACATTCAGGCATTTGATAACGATCCAAGCGCAATTAAAGTCTGCCACGAAAACTTGAGGCATAATCCTGCTATCGGTCCTATTATCTTTTCTGTAGATGACTTAAATTCTGGCTTAAAGGAAAATGCCATAGACTTTTTAATGGCTAATATTGAAACGAATATTTTAATATCCTTCATAGAACCAATTGTAAAAAGCTTAAAAGAAAATTCTATCCTAGTGCTAAGCGGCATCTTAATTACTGAAATTGAATTACTAGAAAAATACTATTTAGATTCATTAGAAAGGCTTAAACCTAATTCTAGGCTCATTTTTGATTCCAGGATAAAAGGAGAATGGAGCGATTTAATGATCAAGATTATTGCTTGCGAAGATGGAAAATATATTTAGCTATTAATTATGCAATCTATAGGCGAAAAAATTGAAGAAGCTAGAAAGCGAAAAGGAATATCCCTATCTGAAGCCGCAGAAGCGACTAAAATTCGTAGCGATTTTCTTTATAATATAGAAAATAATCAATATGACTACGACCTACCTGATATCTATAAGCGTGGTTTTATTAAAAATTATGCTAGGTATTTAAAGCTCAACTCAGATAAAATTTTAGCGCAGTATCAAGAGCAACAGATTACTAATTCGCGGAGAAGAAAAAAAGATAAAGCAAATTCTGACCTTTTTGGGAATAATTTGGACATTAATTCTGCGAATAAAGACGAGGTTATATCAGACGCATTTCAAAATAAACCCTCTTTTGGAAAAATCAATCTTGATAAACCTAAAAAGGGCTCAGTAACAGATAATACGTCCTCTGTTCCAACAGAGACCCATCCTGAATTAAGCAACAAAGATCTATACATAAAGTCTGGAATTGTAGGAATTGCTACTCTTCTATTTGTATTGTTAATTATTTGGCTTATTCAAAGTATTTTTCAACCGGATACAAATCCTTCCATGGCTCTTAATACCGATCAAAGTTCTAGTGCTCTATCTGCTGTAAAAAATTCTAGCCAACTTTCCAATGAATATGCTATTAGAGAAATTACTATAAAAGCTACAGGAATTGTATACGTTATTATTCGTCAAAAATTAGATAACAAAACATTGCTTTCTAAAAAATTAATTGAAGGCGAAGTTCAAACCATTAAACGGCAAGGTCCTGTAGAGATTGCTTTTACTAAAGGTAACCTAGTTCAGTTTATTGCAGATGATAGCACTGATCCATATATTCCTGTTGTTGATGGACATGGTCGTATAGTTGTACCCTAAACAACCCTTTGATTAGCGGTAAATTTAGTCTCTTAGGCCAACTGGCTTTGTAAGAATTTCTCCACAAATCAATGCTACCTTTGACGCTTCTCTACTTTTAAAGCCATTCCTTATCTTTTGCCTTATTAATTTAGCTTTAACATTAGCATTTATTCTGCTGTTCTTTGAATCAACATGTAAGGCTTTTCTTGTCGTTAAACCATAATTGGATACAAATTGATCTGGTCTATCCGTACCCTTTTCAGCAGAAAAAAGTTTAGGTTTATGAACAGGTTTATAATCCTGAACCTCTTTTATAGATTGTTCTTTTTTTCGTTCTAGTTGTTTTTTAAGAATCTCTTTACGAACATCTATAAAAGAATCGTTGTTTTTTGATTTATTATTACGCTCTAATGTTCCTCGATTCTTTTTGCGATTTAATCTCGAGATACTCGAAATTAAAAAGAATAATGCAACCCAAGCAATAGATCCAAGATCTGATGAGAGAAAATCGAGAAATTGAGACATCTTTAATTACTCGCTCTCCTTAGATAATGAATCCCTCATATCTGTATCCGCTTTTATATTATTTATGCGGTAATAATCCATAACTCCTAGATTCCCGCTTCGGAATGCTTCCGCTAAAGCAAGAGGGACTTCTGCCTCAGCCTCAACAACTTTAGCCTGCATTTCTCCAACTTTGGCCTTCATCTCTTGTTCAAGGGCTACCGCCGCCGCTCTTCGCATTTCCGCTTTAGCTTGAGCTACATTTTTATCTGCTTCAGCTTGTGATTCCTGCAATTTAGCTCCAATATTTTCTCCAACGTCTACATCAGCAATATCAATTGAAAGAATTTCGAATGCAGTGCCGACGTCTAAACCACGATCAAGAACCACTTTAGATATTTTATCTGGAGATTCTAAAA